>NZ_JBFTJE010000017.1:0-149185 GCF_056395265.1 Cupriavidus sp. 10L43_2 | reverse complement strand
CGGCAGGTCGAAACGTAGCCGAACCCGAACATTTCCTCGACAGTATGTTCGTTCTTCAGGACGAGGCCGCAGATGCCAAAGGTGTGCACGCCCGCAATATTGTTGTTGACCAGAAGGCTGAAATACACGTCATCCCAAGATGCTTCGAGTACTGTGTCGTCACCGCGAAATACGTAGACCATACGGTTGCGACGGTTGAACCGCATCGGATAGTGGGTATAGCGGAACCACTCGCCAATTTTCAGGTTGAAGGCGACAATGCCAAAGATAAAAAGCAACATAAATACTGTTACGGGAATCATTGACGCAAGCATCACGGACTCGTCATGACCGTCCCACTCTGGATTTAAATAGCTTAGGAAGACGACACTATGAACGATGGCAATAAGCGCGTATATCAACAGTCCGATACCGAAGATTCCGACTGCGCTCATCCCACCCCGGTTGGCGTATAGGCCGTCGACCAACTCCAAATAGGTAGAATTCATCCGGATCGCCCGCCCAGATACAAGCGGCTCCGCACAGGGGCTATGGATCGATAGATACGATTCACGATCCCGATCATTTAAGGGACGTTGTTTTTTGCTTGTTGTAAACATCATGCCCCTGCCATGGCTCGTCTGAAATCGGATTGCTCCGTGGCCGAATCGGCATAGCGACCGGACGTTAGCTTGCCCCAGTAGCAACGCTCTAGCCACTGCGCGAAGTTATCCCCTTTGATCAGCCCGATCGCCATGCTTAGCGCAACCAGCACAACAGCTAGCATTAACCCCCAGCCGGTCAAACTAAATCCGGCGACCAATGTTGCCCAACCCTCAACAGCGAAAGCCGCCCATAATGCGGAAATAGCGGAAGCAATTCCCGTTAAACCAAGCAGGAACTCAAGACCGCTCAATTTCCATTGTTTGCGAGACAAGCTCTTCACGCCGTCGGCAATATCCATCACTGCAACCACCGCCGACATCGCAGCCAATAGCCCACCCGCCACACGTAACGCCATTCCGGCACGTACCGCCCACTCTTTGCCGGCCGCCCGCTCCACCATCCCCGTCGCATACAAATTGCGCCACGTCCCATACACCTGCACCACCGCCCCCGCGCCTGCAGCCAGCGCCCCCACATACAACCCGTACCCCAGATTCACCCGCACGTCCTGCGTCCACGTCTTCTGGAACGACAACGCTTGTGCTTCGGCCTGCAGCATCTGCTCCCAGCCCGCGAATTTCCACACGGCGTCGATGGCGGTCAGGATTCCCWKCGATACCGCGCCGAAAATCGGGATCGAGCGGCTGATTCTCAGTACGCCGTATTCGTGCAGGCTCTTTGGGGTTTTCACATGTTCGACCAGCCAGGCGATTCTCTTGGTTGGGTCCTTGATGTTCGCGAGCGCCTTATCCATGTCGTCAGTGATAAACACGGCAATCTTCGCTTTTACATCCTTGGACGCAATGGCTGTATTGAATGCCCCGATATTGCCGGTGGCGAAGCTTCCTGCCACCTGCCGTTCGGCATACGTGGTCGGCTGTCGAGCCTGGCGCGCCCCGTGAGGCCTGCATACATCCCTATCGATACCCGATCGGATTCGTGCTCGAATCCCGCACGTACGGATCGCCCGGTGCGATCCGGCAGGCCGCTTCGACATCGGCAGGCCAGAGTGGCACTTTGCTGGTGGCGCGGTGGATGAGACGGCCAAGGAAGAAGAACACGTGGAATGGGGACATGAACCACCGGAGGATAGGGTTCGAAGCGTCCATGGACACCAATGCTATCCAGCCCTGATAGAGGGTTTCCCGCTTGTCTGCAATCGGCAAGCAAAACTCGAAACCCGGCGCGTCAATCACAGACTGCGGGCCTTCTTCCATGTAGCGGCGAATGAACTCCCAATGACGGAGACAGTGCTCTCGGCTAGGCGAGGCATAGCCGATTACGAACATCTCGTCGACGGTCTGTTTGTCCTTCAGCACAAGGCCACAGATGCCCAATATGCGTACTCCAAATATTCGGCTGTTCACCCGCAAGGTGAAGTACGCGTCGTCCCATGCCGCCGCAAGAACTGTGTCGTCGCCGCGAAAAACGTAGACCATACGGTTCTGCCGGTTGAAACGCATTGGATAATGTGTGTAGTGAAACCACTCGCCGATCTTGAGGTTGAAGGCAACTATGCCGGCGATGAGAAGTGAAAAGGCGACCACGCAAATAAATATAGCCCACAGCATTTCAGATTCGTCCTGCCTGTCCCAGCTTGGATCCAGGTAACGAACGATTACAGTACGGATCAGTACAACTAAGACGAATACGCTCACACCGACGCCGAGAAGTCCGGCGGCGCTCATCCCTCCGCGATTCGGGTATAGCCCGTCGACTAGTTCCAGGTAGGTCGAATTCATCCGAATCGCACGGGCCGATGCATGTGGGTCAGCCTCTCGCTTATGGACCGCCAAGTGCCATTCATGATCCATATTATTCAGCGGGCGTTGTTTTTTGCTCGTCGTAAACATCATGCTCCTGCCATTGCGCGAGTGAAATCGGACTGTTCTGTGGCCGGATCGGTGTAGCGACCTGACGTGAGCTTGCCCCAATAGCAGCGCTCTAACCACTGCGCGAAGTTGTCACCCCTAAGGTGGTTGATCGCTATGCTCAATGCAACCAGCGCAACAGCTAACACCAAGCCCCATACAGTTAAACTGAGGCCCCCTATCACTGTCGCGCTGGCAGCTGGCGGGAAGAGGGTCCAGAATGCGGCGACGGCTGCAGTAATTCCAACGGCCCCTGACAGGAGTTTCAGTGCCGCGAGCATCCATTGCCCGCGACCCAAGCTTTGAAAGCCGTCCACAAGGTCCATCGCCGCCGCCACCCCAGACACCACCGCCATCAGTCCACCCGCCACCCGCAGCGCAATCCCTGCACGTGCCGCTAACGCTTTACCCGTCACCCGCTTCACCATCCCCGTCGCATACAAATTACTCCACGTCCCATACACCTGCACCACCGCCGCCGCGCCCGCAGCCAGCGCCCCCACATACAACCCGTACCCCAGATTCACCCGCACGTCCTGCGTCCAGGTCTTCTGGAACGACAACGCCTTCGCTTCGGCTTGCAGCATCTGCTCCCAGCCCGCGAATTTCCACACGGCGTCGATGGCGGCCAGGATTCCCATCGATACCGCGCCGAAAATCGGGATCGAGCGGCTGATTCTCAGTACGCCGTATTCGTGCAGGCTCCTTGGGGTTTTCACATGTTCGACCAGCCAGGCGATTTTCTTGGTTGGGTCCTTGATGTTCGCTAGCGTCTTTTCCATGTCGTCAGTGATAAACACGGCAATCTTCGCTTTCACAGCCTTGGACGCAATGGCCGTGTTGAATGCCCCGATATTGCCGCTGGCGAAGCTTCCCACCACCTGCCGTTCGGCGTATGCCGTCAGCTGCCGGATCTGGCCGTTGCTCAGCGGCTTGGCGCTTTGCTTGCCTGCCTCAACGAGATTGCCGACGAACGTCTGGGCGAGGAATTTGATGGTGTCCCCTGCCTTGCCGCTGACATCGATCACGCCCACCGGCGTGCGCATCGTCACGCCGATAATCGCCATCCAGCGTGCGAGCGTGCGCTCGGCGGCGTTGTTGTTGTATTCGCGCAAGGCCGTGGCGATTGGAGCGGCCACGTGAACCAGCAAGCTGGCGACGGAGTCCGGTAGCAGCTTTCCATTGATTTCCTGCTTCGCGGCGCGTGCTTTTTCCTCTGCGGCATTGACACGCTCCTGGGCTGCCTTCACCTTCTGATAATAGGGATTGTCCGCAAAATTCCGGTCCTCCAGTGCCGCTATCGAGATAAATTCACCGTATGCACGGCCGTAATCGGCCTTCGCCTTGTCCACCGCGTCTTGCGCCATCGCCGCCTTYACCTTCGCATCCCAGGCGGGCYTGAGCAGCGCCTGCATGTGCTGCTKGTACTGRTCCATCMGCGTTSCCCACRGYAMYTTTKCCGGGTCCAGCGGCATGGCGGCCATCTCGCGGATCAGTGYGTCCTGGCGCARYACCAGCSCTCGSAGYAGCAGATTGCTCYTRTCRGTGATGTCMCCCTTKAGCCATTGGASGTAGACCRYGGCGCAGCCSTCGATTTGCTGSGTTGTGGCGATGCAKCGCTGCAASGTCTCCGCGTAKGCGTCGCCGCTYAGYGCATTGCTCCCGTCATGCGTGCAGTCGAGCTTGTTGGCGAGGAGGTTGCTCCGCATCCACGCGGCGTGGGCCTTTGCCAGCGGTTCCACGTGCTGAGCCTGCAGCGCGTCAGTCAAGGTCTTGAACTCATTGCGCCACGCGCTATGGAGTTCAGGCTTGAAGCGGCGCAGATATTTGCCCCACGATTCGTTCTGCGCAGACTGGACTTTCTGCGGGGAAGGATTGCGGATTGCCGCATCCATTTCCTGCTTTTTCTTGACGTCTTCCGGCGTGTCCGGCGGTGCGGCCATTCCCCCGCGGGACGCTGTGTCTTGCCTCGCAAACTCGTAGCTGCCCTCAAGGTAGTTCGCAAGGTGATTCGCCGTACTGAACACCTCGAGTTTCACTTTCTCGTCATTGGATTGCCGGAATGACTTGATGGCGCCATCGAGTGCAATCAGATTCCGGTGCGTGGTGGGATAGTTGCCATAGCCGTTCTTCTTGTCGTACTTGCCCGCCGGGACGTAGGTGTCCAGCAAGCGCTCCTGATGCCAGTGGATCAGGGCGGCGAGGTCTTGCGCAACGCCGGCGGGGTCGTCCAGTGCGATGATGGCGGCCTGCATGCCAGGGCTGCGGCGGTGGCAAGCTGATTGGGTGGCATCGGTCCGCCCTGCGCGCCCACTAAAGTTGGGCGCGGAAGGCGGCATGAAGGCGCGCGGGCCGATGGCTGCCGATCTGGCGACAGGCACGTAGTCGGCCACGGTGGTGGCCAGGGCGTCGATCGGCACCGCATGGGGCGTGTTGCCGCGGCCATTGCCGGACGGCTTGCCCGGGGAGATCTGATGCGCCTTGGCCCACGCGCCGGCGTCAAACGGACGCATGTGCAGTTCCCGCAGCGGCTTGCCGGCGGCTCCTCGGTGCGCGTCCATGACGGTCCGCGTCCATTGCACGTCGGAGTAGCCAAACCAGACAATGCCAGCCTGCGTAGCATCGGGGATGCCGATGCAGCCAGCCAGTTCCACGTGTCCGGCGTCACTGCAAGGCTTGAGCGATCTTGAGCTTTCCGATACGACGGTCGCCGCGGGAATGCTCCTGTAATAGCCATCCTCTGAGATCCAGTAAGCGTCCATTCGATCGCGTTTTTCGTCATACACATACAGGTAGCCGCAGCGTAGCAAGCGGGTCGTGTAGCGCGCGCTGCCATGCAGCGTCAGGTCCTGCTTCTGGCCTTTGCCGACGCTGCGGGCGGTGTCTTCGACCTTCAAGGGCGCGGTAACTGCCGGCAGCCCCATGTCGATGGGCGCGACGGCATAGCGCACGGGCAGGATGAGCAGGCCACGCTTGTCGCAGTAGCCGCATGTCTTTTCGATGGCCATAGACGTCAGGTCCCCAAGGTTCGCGTGTTTGAACTGGCGGCAGGGGCGATGCGACGCCCCGCGCGCTGCACGGTAAACACTTTTCCATGGGGGGAAAACGGCCTTGCCCGACTATTCAGCCGTTTCTTGTCGAAGGTCGACCGTCCCGCAAAAATGAGACTTGTCGCATATGGCTATCGCGTTGCGCGTGTTAGCTACCCCAACAGCCGCCGCAGCTGCACGGCCACGTCCTCGGCGGCGGAAACCGGCAGCAGCGGCACGCCGATGCCGTGGTGCCAGTCGAACAGCGCCTGGCTGTGCTGGCTGGCGAAGCTGCCGATCTGGTCACGCAGCGCGGCGCGGCCGAAGCCTAGTTCCACCTGCAGCTCGCCGTCGCTGACCACGAGGTGGCCGGAATCGGGCAACTCCAGCAGGAAGGGGTCGTAGACCAGCACCGACAGCACGTCATTACGGCTGCGCAGCGCCAGCATCAGCCGGCGCGTGCGGTCGTCGGCGCCGTCGAAGTCGCTGATGACGATGACGAGATGGTCGTGGCCCGCCAGCCGCACCGCGCGGTCCAGCGCTGCGTTGAACTGGTCGGCGCCCCGCCGGGCGGTTGCCTCGGCATGCAGGCGGCGGTTTTGGGCGACGAGGTGGCCCAGCAGGTGCAGCACGGCGTCCCGGCTGCGGCGCGGCGCGCTGGCGGTCAGGTCGGTATCGCCGAACAGGATGCCGCCGACGCGATCACCATCGGCCACGATGCGCCACGCCGCCAGCGCGGCCACTTCTGCCGCCACGACCGATTTCATCGCGCGCCGGCTGCCGAAGAACATGTTCATGCGCTGGTCCACCACCAGCAGCACCGGGCGCTCCTTCTCCTCGGCATAGACGCGCACGTGCGGCTTGCCGGTGCGCGCCGTCACGCGCCAGTCCATGGTCCGCACATCGTCGCCGGGCAGGTAGCCGCGCACCTCCTCGAAGGCCAGCCCGCGCCCGCGCACCCGTGAGCCGTGCCGGCCGGACAGCAGGCTGTGCACCGGCTGGCGCGTGCGGAAGTGGAAGTCGCGGGCCGTGGCCTCCAGGGCGGCCAGCGCGTTCATGTCGACGTTGACGCCCGGCGTGGCGGTCGAGGGGGCCGCGCCGGCACCGGTGGCGGCTCGGTCGCGGGCGGCGAAGTCGCGCGGCATGGTGGGGTGGCTGTCAGGCCACGGCCACGCGTTGCAGCAGGCGGTCGATCACCGCATCGGCGCTGACGGACGCGGCGTGGGCCTCGTAGGACAGGATCAGCCGATGGCGGAACACGTCGTGCACCACGGCCTGCACATCGTCCGGGGTCACGTGATCGCGCCCGCGCAGCCAGGCGATGGCGCGCGCCACCTTGTCCAGCCCGATCGACCCGCGCGGGCTCACGCCCACCTGAATCCAGCGCTTGAGGTCATCGTCGAACTGGCCCGGGTCACGCGTGGCCTGCACCAGCGCGACGATATAGCGCTCCACCGGCTCACTGACGGCAATGCCGTGGATGGCCGCCCGCGCCGCGAACACGGACTCGGGCGAGAGCTTGTCCGCCGTGGCGCCACCAGCGGCCTGCGGCGGCGGCGCTTCCTCGCTGCGCGCCAGCCGGATGATCTCGGCCTCCGCGCTGGCCTCGGGGTAGCCCACGTTCACATGCATCAGGAAGCGGTCCATCTGCGCCTCGGGCAGCGGATAGGTGCCTTCCTGCTCGATGGGGTTCTGCGTCGCCATGACCAGGAACAGCGGCTCGAGCTTGTGTGTCTGGCCCCCCACGGTCACCTGCCGCTCCTCCATGGCTTCTAGCAGCGCGGCCTGCACCTTGGCGGGCGAGCGGTTGACCTCGTCGGCGAGGATCAGGTTGGCGAAGATCGGCCCGGCCTGGAAGCGGAAGTCGCCCCGGCCGGCGTCCGTCACATAGATATCGGAGCCGGTGATGTCGGCCGGCAGCAGGTCGGGCGTGAACTGGATGCGCGAGAGCCGCGCGTCCAGATGGCGCGCCAGGCTCTTGATCGCCCGGGTCTTGGCCAGCCCCGGCAGGCCCTCCACCAGCAGGTGGCCATCCGCCAGCAGGCCGAGCAGCAGCCGTTCGATCATGCGCGCCTGCCCGACGATGGACTCGCCCATGCGGGCCTGCAGCGTGAGGATGTCGTCGCGGGCACTCATCGGCCGCCTCCGGTGAACCAGCGGTAGTAGGGATTGTCGGGGTCGGCCTGGATCGCTTCGGTGATGTGGTGGCTCCAGGCTTGCCGGTTGCCCTCGTAGGCGTCCAGGCCGGCGGCGTAGAAGGTCTGGAGGTTGTCGCGCTCCCGGCGGATCGCCTGTTGCAGGGCATCGTCGCCGCCGGTGAGCGGCGGGTCCGATTGCAGCGCCAGCAGCTCGCGCAGCACTGGCACGAACGCCTTCTGGCGCACCCAGCCGGTGTACTCGATGCGCGGGCGGTCGTCGGTCACGGCGGGGGCATCGCCGGCAAACCAGTCGAGGCCATCGCGGTCCGTAATGTAGGTGGCCAGCAGTGCCGCCGGCGAGGCCACGCCGACGGCGCGCAGCGCGCTGGCGACTTCGGGCTGCTGGAAGCGGGCGGCGATCGTCGGCGCATCGAGCTTCAGCGGTTCGGCCGAGCCCACCAGCAGCATCTCGTGGAGTTCGGTAGTCCAGAGCGAGGCATGCGGGAAGACGTCGAGGAAGCTGCGCACCAGCGAGCGGGTGTCGTCGCGGTTCTGGGTCGGCAGCGGCAGCCACTGGGCGACGATGCCGCCCGGTTGCAGGCGGCTGGCGGCCAACTGGTAGAACTCGCGCGAATAGAGGTTGACCACGCCGCTCGCGGACGGCGGCGGCGGCTCCAGCGTGACGAGGTCGTAGCGCTGCGTGCCCTGCAGCAGTTCGCGGCGGCCGTCGCGCAGGCGGATGTCGATGCGCTTGTCGTGGCTGGCGTCGAAATTGCCCCGGAAGTTCGGCGCGGCGCGCACCACGGCTGGCAGCAGCTCCGCCACCACGCGGTGTTCCAGGCCCGGGTACTGGAGCAGCGCGCCGGCGGTAATGCCGGTGCCGAGCCCGATCACCAGCGCCGAGCGCGGTGTGCCGTTGTGGACGATCAGCGGCAACAGCGCCTGCAGGCGCATGTAGCGCAGCGACGTCATGGTATCGCCCGAGTTCGACACCCCTTGGATATAGAGCCGCCGGAAGCTCTGCGTGCCCTTGGATTGCTCCACCACAGCCACCGTGGCGCCCCGGCTTTCCTCGTAGAACACCAGTTCGCCGCCACGCGCCTGCGCCAGCAGGCGAGCCAGCCGGTCTGCCGGCGTGGCCACGGCCACCATCAGCGTGATCACGGCCAGCAGCGGAATCGCCACCCGGGCGCGACGCGTGACGCCATCGCCAAAGGCCATCGCCAGCACGGCTACCAGCGCGCTGGCGGCAGCGAGCACGCCCAGCGTATGCACCACGCCAATCCACGGCACCAGCACCACGCCCGCCAGCACCGATCCGGCGATGCCGCCCAGCGTGTTGAGCGCCAGCACGGCGCCCAGCCCGGCCCCGACCCGTGCCGGATCGACCGAGAGCCGCACCGCGTACGGAAACGCCGCGCCCAGCAACACGGTGGGCACGAAGACGATGCACAGCGCCGCCACGGCAAAGCGCGCGCTGGAGGCGACGAGCAGGTTGCCCGTGCCCTCCAGCACCCGCGCGTAGGCGGCGGATTGCAGGGCCGGCAGCCATTCCCCGAGCCACGCGAATTCGACCAGCGCCACCAGCCCCGCCCCGACCACCAGCAGCGCGAAGGCACTCCACGGGTCACGCGAACGGTCCACGCGGCGCGCCACCAGCGCGCTGCCCAGCACCAGCCCGGCCAGATAAGTCGCCAGCACCACCGCGAAGGCAAACGCCCGCGTACTCAGGAATTGGACGATGGCCTGTGACCAGACCACTTCGTAGCCCAGCGCGATGCCGCCCGCCACGGCGTAGAGCCCCAGCGCCAGCCGCCGCTGCGCGGTGCCCGTGGCAGGCGCGATGGATGGCGAAGGAGAGGCAACAGCGACGGCCTGCACCCGCCGGCTCTGCCAGAGCGCCCCGGCACCAGCCAGCAGGTTCAGCCCTGCCGCCGCGCAGGCGCTGCCGAACACACCGAGCAGCGGAATGGCGACGAACGCCGCCAGCAGCGTGCCGGCAATCGCCCCGGCGGTATTGGCGGCATAGAGCCGCCCGCCATGGGCGCCAAGTTCTCCGGAAGGACGGATCGCGCGCAGCAGCACGGGCATGGTGCCGCCCATGGCTACCGCCGGCAGGGCCACCAGCAGCACGGGCAAGGCCCACGCCACGATGCCGGCGCGGGTTTCCAGCCACGCGAACGGCGCCGCCGCGTGGGCCAGCGCCAGGGTAGCGCCCAGCGCCAGCACGGCAATCGCGCATTCCAGCCACAGGTAGAGCCGCCAGGGCGAAGCGGCGCGGTCGGCCCATCGGCCAATGGTCCAGCCGCCCAGCGCCAGCCCGGCGAAGAACGCGCTGACGCCGACGGTGACGGCGTGCACATCCACGCCGAGCACCAGCGAGAGCTGCTTGACCCACAGGACCTGATAGACCAGCCCGGCCGCGCCGGACAGGACCAGCAGCGCGGCGGGCACCCGCCAGGCCGTGCCGGCCCGCACCGCCGCCTGGGCGGCGGTGCGCGTGCCACGACTCTGGCGCGCGCCCATGGCGGGTTCCAGCTTCCGGTCCGCCGCCGTCACTTCTTCGGCGGTTGGGCGGACTGCGCCTTGGCCATCTGCTCGGCCACCTTGCGTTTCACGCTTGCCTCGGCCTGGTCAATCGTGAAGCTGGCCGGCAACTGGCTGGGCGGATAGTCGACAAAGGTCTGCAGGAACTGGATGGCGCGCCGGTTACCCTCGATGAACAGGTACGGGTTCTCGGTTTCGAGCTGGTGGTAAAGATTGGTCGGCCCGGTGTCCGCGCGCTCGTAGGGGTCCATGCGCAGGTTGAAGTATTTCGGCGCGCGCAGGCAGGTGAACGGCTCCTTCCAGACCTCGAAACCGCCCCGCGCTCGCTGCTCGCAGAACACCACCTTCCACGCGGTGGGCTGGGTGGCGCCCTGCGTGAGCACGTCATAGCGCATGGCCACGAGTTCGGCATCGTCGTTGAAGTAGAAGAACTCGTTGCGCGCACTCTTCTCGGTCTGGCCAGTCAGCATCGGCAACTGGTTGTAGCCGTCCAGGTGCACCTTGGCGCTCTTGCCGCCCAGCGTGGTGCCCTTGACCAGGCGATCCTTCACATCACCATCACCGGCGGCGGCCAGCAGCGTGGGGAACCAGTCGAGCCCGGACATCAGCCCGTTGGAAACCGTGCCCGGCTGGATCTTCCCCGGCCAGCGGATCATCGCCGGGACCCGGTAGGCGCCTTCCCAGTTCGAATCCTTCTCGCTACGGAACGGCGTATTGGCGGCGTCCGGCCAGGTGAAGAAGTTCGGCCCGTTGTCCGTGGTGTAGACCACGATGGTGTTGTTGGTGATGCCGGCGTCATCGATCGACTTGAGCAGCTTGCCCACGTTCTGATCCATCTCCCACATGCCGTCCGCATACTCGTGGCCGCCGCCCAGCCCGGCCTTGCCGCGGTACTCGGGGCGCACGTGCGTGAACAGGTGCATGCGCGTGAAGTTCATCCACAGGAAGAACGGCTTGTCCCCCTGCGCCTGCTTCTGGATGTACTGGATCGCCGCGCCGGTGGTTTCGTCGTCGATGGTCTCCATGCGCTTGCGGTTCAGCGGCCCGGTGTCCTCAATCTTGCCGTCCGCCGTGCTGTGGATCACGCCGCGCGGGTTGTAGTACTTGAGGAAGTCGGGGTTGTCCTTGGGCCAGTACGGGCGCTCGGGTTCCTCCTCGGCGTTCAGGTGGTACAGGTTGCCAAAGAACTCGTCGAAGCCGTGCTTGGTGGGCAGGAAGCGGTCCTGGTCGCCCAGGTGGTTCTTGCCGAACTGCGCGGTGTTGTACCCCAGCGGCTTGAGGGCCTGGGCGATGGTGATGTCGCGGTCCTGCAGGCCCACCGGCGCGCCTGGCAGGCCCACCTTGGAGAGCCCGGTGCGGAACACGGTCTGTCCGGTGATGAAGGTGGAGCGGCCCGCCGTGCAGCTGTTCTCGGCGTAGTAGTCGGTCAGCATCATCCCTTCCTTGGCGATGCGGTCGATGTTCGGCGTCTTGTAGCCGACCACGCCGTGGCTGAACGCGCTGACGTTGCCGAGGCCGACATCGTCGCCAAAGATCACGACGATGTTGGGCTTGCCGCTGCGTGCGCCAGCCGGGGCGGCGGCCACCGGCGAGGCGCCCTGCGCCGGGGCGGTGGCCGGGACGGGGGTGGTGGGGGCAGGTGTCGTCGATGTCACGGGCGGCGGCGCTGCCGGGGCCGGGGCCGGGGCCTGAGCGGCCGGGGCGGCCGGGGCCTGCGTCTCGGCAGGCTTGTTCTCATCGGCCCGCTTACAGCCCGCTATCGCGAGCGCCGCGACGACGGCCGTGGCCGCGAGTTGCCAGCGGCGCGCCGTAGCTCGCTGCGAGGGAAGTCCTTTCGCGTTCATCGATTGACTCCGGTTGAGGAAAGTTGGGCGGACAGGGGCATCGCGCTGTCCTGGGGCGGGGGCTGCATCGCCGTGGCGGGCTGCTTGCGCAGGGCTGTCCATCGGCTGTCATCCATCACGAGCCGGAAGCCGAGGTGCGACATGCTGGTGTACGGGTCCGTGCCGCGCCGCGCGCTGGGGCGGTAGCTCAGGCAGAAGTCCTCGTTGCAGAGGAAGGAGCCGCCGCGCGTGACGCGCCGGGGCGCCTTCACGGGCACGCCGGGTTCGCTCGGGTCCCAGGAGTCACGGGGGCCGGCCGGGTTGAGCACCACGGTCTTCATCTCGGCGGCCTCGCGGCGGAACTGGTCGGCGCGATACCAGTCGGCCACCCACTGCCACGCATTGCCGGTCATGTCATAGAGCCCGTACCCGTTGGCCGGGAAGGTGCGCACGGGGCTGGTGCCCGCCGCGCCGCCGGCCTTGGCGCTGACCACCGGGAACGGCTGCACCTGCTGGCCCTGCCAGACGTTGGCCATCTGGCGGCCATCCGGCGCGAACTGATCGCCCCAGGCGTAGGTGGCCTGCTCCAGCCCGCCGCGCGCCGCGAATTCCCATTCGGCCTCGGTCGGCAGGCGCTTGCCGGCCCATTTGGCGTAGGCCTCGGCGTCCTCATAGGACACCTGCACCACGGGATGATCGTCCTTGCCCTCGATGCTGCTGCCGGGGCCGGTGGGATGGCGCCAGTCCGCACCGGGCACGAAGCGCCACCAGCGCCAGTTCTCGCGCAGCGGCACCGGGCCGTTGGTGGCGACGAAGACCATCGCGCCGGCCACCATCGCGCTATCGGGCGGACGCGGCGTGCCGGGCGGAAGCTGGACCTTCATGGTCTCCCAGTCAGGCGCGCGCTCGGCCGTGGTCAGGTAGCCCGTGGCGGTGACGAACTTGCGGAATTCGGCATTGGTGACGTGATGCTGGTCCATCCAGAAGCCCGGCACGCGCACCTTGTGGGCCGGACGTTCATTGGGCTGGGCCATCTTGTGGTCGCTGCCCATCAGGAACTCGCCGCCGGGCACATGGACCATGCCGAGCGGCCCGCTGATGCCATCGCCCGGCTTGACGGCCGATGCACCCGCACCCGCGCCTGGACCGCTGCGCGAGGCATACCAGTACGAGCCACCCGCGCCAGCCAGCGCCATCGCGCCCGCCAGGGCCACCAGCCAGAGTCGGCCGCGCCATGTGGATTCATGGGCCACCTTCGCACCCAACTTAGCTTTCCCTCGCTGCCCCTGTGACATGCCACCCCTCGTCCAGTGCACTTCAGTGAACACTGAGGAGTTTGCAGGCTCCATGCAGCGAAAGGAATGCAAACTTTTTTTGTGCGATCTGAATGATTTCGGAAAAGAACTAGTCCTGGCCAGGACCTTGGCCGGGATTCAGCGGCGGCAGGCCGGAGCGATGCCAGAGGTTGCTGCACGTCTCCGTGGTGCGATGCCAGCGGGCGCGCCATGCGGCACTGACGGCACCGTGCCCCCTACGCCATCGCCAGATCCCGTAGCCCAGCACCAGCACCGCGAGGACGATGGCGCCGGTCATGCGCCAGTCGACCTCGTCGAGCCAGGCCGGCGGGCGCCATGCCAGCCCGCCCGACGGCGACAGCCCCAGCCCGGGTGCCGCGCGCGCCACGATCACGGTCACCGCCGGGGCCGTCGAGGCCGCGCGCCTTCCCGTGGCGGCGTCGTACCAGCTCACCGGCACCGCCGGCAAGGTGTGGCGGCCGCTGTCCTCGAACACATAGGTAATGGTTTCGATGCGGCGCCCACCGGAGGCGTCGTCCTGCAGGACCGGATCGGCACGGAACTGTCGCACGCCGCGCGGCGGCTGCAGGGCGGGCGGGGCGATCATCATCGCCGGGGTGCCCGGCGCGACGATGGTGATGGTGCGCACCAGCGCGTCGCCAGCGCGCAGCTTGGTGTTCTCGTCGATGGGCTTGTCGAACTGCTGGGTCACCTGGAGCGCGCCAGCCGGAAGCGTCGCCGTGCCCTGCCCGCTCTTTCCCGCCTGCCCGCTGGCGTGGATCGTCGTCGGCGGCAGCGTGACGGTAGCCGTCTGCGGTTTGCCATCGCTCCCGGCGTGGGTGAAGCGGAACTCGATGGGCGGCAACGCGAAGTCCCCGGCGCCCTGCGGCGTGACCACGTAGGTCTTGCGGATGCCCGCGAAGCTGGCGCCGTCGATGGTCTCGGTGGAGTTGATGCCACGGTCGTCGGGCATGGTCACCACCGCGCCCGGGATCTGCAGCACCGGGAAGGCCGGCGCGGACAGGAAGAAATTCGGCGCGAGCACGGTGACTTCCACCTGCACCGACTGGCCCGCCACCACCGGCTGCGGCCCGACCACCTTCACGTGCACAGTGGGCCCGGCCGCGTGGGCGAACGTAGCGGCACACAGCAGGACCACGCCCACGGCGTGACGCATCCGGCACCCGCTCATGGCTTGCCCTCCTGCAGCGCGAACTTGCGCGCCAGCAGCTCCGTGGGCGAGGTCTGGATCGCCCGCATCCACATCTCGGCGTTCTGCTGCACGCGGCCCATCTGCTGGGTCTGGTCGCTGGGCGGCGGTGGGGGCTTGCTCGGGTCGTCGACGATTTTGTCTGGCGGGATGTCGGGCGACTCCTCGTCGCTCTGCGGGGGCGGCTTGCGCGCCAGCATCTTCGTCATCAGCGCGAGGTTTTTCTGCGCCGGCTGCCAGCCGGGACGCTGTTGCAGCACCAGCCGATAGCGCGCCGAGGCTTCTTTATATTTTTCCTGCCGCGCCAGCGCGTTGCCGAGGTTGAACTGGCCATCCGTCGTGTTGACCTGCCCGAAGGCGCGCGCGGCCTCCACGTACTGGCCGTTGCGGTAGTAGGCCACGCCGCGCCACATCGGATCGGTGAAGCGCTGCGCGGCGATAGCGTAATCGCCACGTTCGAACGCGCGCCGGCCTTGCTGGTCGGGGGTGAGCCAGAGGTCGGCCCAGGTCCATGATTTCTCTTCGGCCTGGGCTGGAGCCTGAGCCTGTGCAGGCGCAGGCGGCGCGCCAAGCGCCATCGCCACGGCCAGCCCGGCGATCCATCGCACGGACCAGCCCTTGCGGAACCACAGCACGGCCAGCAGCGCGATGGGGATGGTCAGGGGCCAGCCGGCGTCGCGCCAGCGCTGCGTGTCACTGGCGTGGGTCTGCTCCACATGCGATTGCACGTGGCGCTGCACCCAGGCCACATCGGCGTCGCTGTCCGTGGTCAGCGTGGCCACCGGGATACCGCTGTCCCGCAGCGCGTGCAGGCCATCGGCATCGAGCCCCGGCGCGGCGCCGTCGCCCGCGCGCAGCGGCCCGCCCTCCGCCGTGCCGATGGCGAGCACCACCACCTGCGTGCGCCGGCTGCCGTGCTGCGCCTGTATCGCCTTGGCGGCGCCGGCTTCCACGCCATCGGTCAGCAACAGGATCGTGCCGGGCACCGGCTCCTTGGCGAGCGCCGTGTCGACGGTGCGCACGGCCAGCGCGGTGTCCTTGCCGGGCACCGGCATGATGCGGGTCTGGAGCGCATCGACGAAGGTCTGGAGCAGGTCCGCATCGTCCGTCAGCGGCAGGACCATATGCGTGGAGCCGGCGTAGGCGTACAGCGCCGTGCGGCCGCCGTCGCGGTGCGCCAGCAGCGCCTTGACCTTGAGCTTGGCGCGCTCCAGGCGGGTGGGGCTGACGTCGATGGCGTCCATGGTCGTGCCGAGGTCGATGGCGATGGCCAGCGGCGCCTTGTCAGCCAGGAACGGCGGGCGCTCGCGCTCCCAGGTGGGGCCGGCCAGCGCGATGGCGCCCAGCGCCAGCAGCGCGGCAATCCCATGCACCGGGCGCACTGCGCGGCGGCGCTTCTCGCCCACCACGAGGGCATCGAGCAGATGCGGGGCGATGGTGCCGCGCCAGCGCCGGCGCACATCCCCCTGCCGCCCCACCGCCCACGGCAGCCACACGGCGGCCAGCAACACCAGCAGCCACCACGGGCGCAGGAAGTGGAACTGGGCGAGCGATTCGAACAGCGCGCTCATGCGGCGGGCTCCTGGGAGGCGCGTGGGGCGGCGCGGAAGGTCCAGCGCGCGTAAGCGGCCATCGCCAGCTGGTAGCCCAGCACGATCAGCACGGCCACGCCGAGCGGCCACATGAACAACTCACGGCGCGGGCGCCAGCTCAGCGTCTTTTCCTGATGCGGGGTGACGCGGTCCAGCGTGGCGTAGATCGCCGCCAGCGCGTTCTGGTCGGCGCCGAAGAAATAGCGCCCGCCCGTGCTACCGGCGATGCGCTTGAGCATATCCAGATCGACCTTGGCCTCGCCCGTGGCCGCCGGGTCGCCGATCCCCACCGTATGGACCACCACGCCGCGCGTGCGGGCAATCTCGGCGGCCTGCGCCGGCGGCATGCGGCTGGCGGTGTCGTTGCCATCGGTCAGCACGATCATCACCTTCTCGGCGGCGTGGCTGTTGTCGAACAGCTTGATGCCGAGGCCGATGGCATCGCCCAGCGCCGTGCTGGCGCCGGCCATGCCCGGCACCATGTCCGCGATCAGCGTGCGCACCAGCGCGTGGTCCAGCGTGAAGGGGGCGAGCGGGTACGGGGCGTCGCCGAAGACGATGAGGCCGATGCGGTCGCCGGGGCGGTGGGCGACGAAATCCCCCACCACCTGGCGCACGGCATGCACGCGGGTGTCCAGCGCACCGGCGGTATCGCGGAAGTCGCGGGTGTCCATCGACTGGGAGAGGTCCAGCGCCACCAGCAGGTCGCGCACGGGCTCCTTCTTATATAGAGGGGGCTCCAGGAACTGCGGCCGGGCCAGCGCCGTGACCACCAACGCCCAGGCAATCGGGGCCAGCACGCGCTGGACGAGGTTGCGGCGCGGCACGTGGGCGCCGGTGGCCGGCTTCAGGCCGACCGCATCGGCCACTTCCTCGAAGAACGGCAGTCGCACGGAGGCGCTGCGCTCCCGGTACGGCGGCAGCCGCCACCAGACCAGCAGCGGCAGGGGCAACAGCACGAACAGCCACGGATAGGCGAAGACGATCATTGGCGGTTGGGCGGCGAGTCCCGGCTATCCCGGCTATCCCGGCTATCCCGACGGTAGGCGGCGATCCACCGGCGGCAGGCATCGGCTGTGGCATGGGCCTGTTGCGGCGGCCACGCGGCCAGCACGGTGGCGCCCCGGTACTCGGCGTCATCGACCAGCGCGGCGAGCCCGGGCACCGCGTCGGCGGCCGTGCCCGCGTGGGCGTGGAGGAATTGGTGCCAGCCGGCGCCGGACAAGGGCGCGACGGCCTCGCGCGGCCATTCGGCCAAAGCCACCCGCTTGAGCAGTTCGGCCAGCCCCAGCAGGGCCTGGGCCCGGGTGCGATCGTCGCCAGCCAGTTGGGGCGTCCAGCGCGACAACTCCACCAGCGCCGCGCGTCGATGCCGATTGGCATACCAGCGCCGCCCGGCGCGCCAGCCCAGCCAGGCAAGACCGGCCAGGATGACCAGTCCCAGCACGAGCCAGCCAGTGGTCTGCGGCATCCACGAGGGCGGCGAAGGCGTGACGAGGTCGGCCAGCTCGGGCATGGGGGCGGTCAGGATAGGGATCCGCACAGGCTACGCCGCCGGCCCGCGCGGCTGAAGTCAATTTTTTCGGGGGCCTTTTCAATAGTTTTGTTGCGGTTGTTTCGCATGTCGATCTGCGGAAAAAGTGGTGGCGTATCCGTCGCAAATTTCCCTATAATGCAACCCTGTTGCAAAAAGGAAGCTGTCCCTTTTCCCTCGCCGACCATCTTTTCCGATGCGAACTCGTTATTTTTCCGCTCGCCGCCACCGGCTGCGCTACGCCGCGCTTGTCACGACCACCGCCATGGCCGCCACTGCCGCCGAGGCCGACGACGCCCCGCTCCTGCCCGAGGTATCCGTAGTCAGCCAGGCGGACGACGCCTACGCGCCGGCGCTGGCCAGCGGTGCCACGCGGACCGAGACCCCGCTGCGCGAGGTGCCGCAGTCCGTGCGGGTGCTGCCGCGCGCGCTGCTGGACGATATCGGCGCCACGCGGCTGGACCAGACCTTCGACTACGCGAGCGGCGTGGCGCGCCAGAACAGCTTCGGCGGGCTGTGGGACAACTACGCGATCCGCGGCTTCTCCGGCAACGAGAACACCGGCGCGGCCTATCTGGTCAACGGCTTCACGGCAAACCGGGGCTTCACCGCCCCGCGCGATGCCGCCACCATCGAGCGCGTGGAGGTGCTGAAGGGGCCGACCTCGTCGCTCTATGGCAGCGGCGAGCCCGGCGGCAGCCTCAACATCGTCACCAAGCAGCCGCGCTTCCAGCCCGGCCAGACCTACGATCTCGAGGTGGGCAGCCGCGACGGCTACCGCGCCGCCGCCGACCTCACCGGGCCGATTACCGAGACGCTGGCAGGCCGGCTGGTGGCCGTGGCCGACCACCAGGGCAGCACGCGGGACTTCATCGACAGCCAGCGCTATCTGGTGGCGCCGTCCCTGACGTGGATGCTCGGCGCCGACACCATCGTCCAGTACGCGGGCGAATTCCAGCGCTTCACCACGCCGCTGGACCGTGGCGTGGTGGCGGTGCAGGGACGGCTCGGCGCGGTGCCGCGCTCGCGCTTCCTGGGCGAGCCCAATGACGGCGCGATGCGGCTGGACAGCCAGTCGCACCAGTTGAGTGTGGAGCACCAGTTCTCGCCCGACTGGAAGGGCCGGCTGGCCGTGGCCTATCGCGGCGGCAGCCTGGAAGGCTATTCGACCGAGGCGAGCGCGCTGCAGGCGGACAACCGTACGCTGACGCGGCAGCGGCGCTATCGGGACTATCAGTCCGACGATGTGTCGCTGCAGGCCGATGTGACCGGCAAGTTCACCACCGGACCAGTCGGGCACGAGGTGATCGTCGGCATCGACACCTACCGCTTCGCCAATACGCAGGTGCAGCTGCGGCGCAACCCCAGCGCCGCCGCGCCCTACGCCATCGACATCTATCAGCCCGTGTACGGCCAGACGCCGCCCGCGCTGGCCCCCAACACCGACACCTACGAGCGCCAGACCAGCCTCGGCCTCTATGCGCAGGACCAGTTGCGGCTGGGCGAGCGCTGGCGGCTGCTGGCGGGCGTGCGTTTCGATACGTTCAACCAGTCGCTCGACAACCGGCTGCGCGGCACGGAGACGAGCCAGCACCAGACGGCGGTGTCGCCGCGCGTGGGGCTGACCTATCTGGCCAGCCACAACGTGTCGCTGTTCGCCAACGCCAGCCGCTCGTTCCGGCCCAACGCCGGCAGCGACGCAGCAGGCAACGCGTTCTCGCCCGAGCACGGCCGCGCCGTGGAGGCCGGCGTGAAGGTGGACAGCGACGACCGCCGCATCGGCGGCACGCTGGCGGTGTACGAGATCCGCAAGCGCAACGTGCTGACCGCGAACCCGGTCGATCCGTCCTATTCGGTGGCCGCCGGCGAGGCGCGCAGCCGGGGCGTGGAACTGGACGTGGCCGGGCAGCTCGGCAAGCACTGGCGCCTGAGCGGCAACCTGGCCTATACCGACGCCGAGATCACCGAGGACAGCACGCTGCCCGTCGGCACGCCGCTGCTCAACATCCCGCGCACCAGCGGCAGCCTGATGGCGGTCTACGAGGACGCTGCGCCCATCGGCCAGCGCTACGGCGTGGGCGGCGGCGTGCGCTACGTCGGCAAACGGTCAGGCGATGCGCAGAACAGCTTCTCGCTGCCCGCCTACACGCTGGCAGACCTGTTGGCCTACTGGCAGTACAGCAAGACCGTGCGCGTGACGCTGAACGTGGACAACCTGTTCGACAAGACCTGGTACGCCAGTTCCTACAGCAGCGTCTGGGTGCTGCCGGGCGCGGGCCGCACGGTGCGGCTGGGCCTGCGGCTCAGCTACTGACGCCATGGGGAACATTGGGAAGCGCAGGCGGCTGCTGAAGGCTGCGTTGGCGGCACCGATTGTGTCGACGGTGGGCGCGGGGAAAGCCGTGTTCGCGCAGCCGCGGCCGACCTTGCGCGTGATCGGGCCGTGGGAGCTGTCCAGCCTCGATCCGCTGCGCAACGGCTACCTGTTCTCGCGCATGCAGGTCACCGAGACGCTGGTCGACTACGCCCCGGCCGGCGTGCCGGTACCGGGGCTGGCGGCCGGCTGGCAGATGTCGCCAGACGGCCTGCAATGGCGCTTCGCGCTGCGGCCGGGCGCGCGTTTCCATGACGGCACGCCGGTGATGGCCGCCGATGTGGTCGCCGCCCTCGGACGCGCCCGCCATGCCGCCGGGGTGCTGGCTGCGGCGCCGATCGCGGGGATCGATGCCGAAACCGGTGCGGTAAGCATCCGGCTCACGCGCCCCTTCGCCCCCCTGCCGGCGTTGCTCTCCCATAGCAGCACGCAGGTGCTGGCGCCGGCCTCGCTCGGCGCCGACGGCACGGTGCGCGCGATCATCGGATCGGGCCCGTACCGCGTGACCGAACTCGCGCCGCCGCAGCACTTCGCCGTGGAAGCGTTCGACGGATGGCACGGCGCCCGGCCAGCCGTGACGCGGGCCGAGTATCTGTCAGTGGGCCGCGCCGAGATGCGCGCGCTGATGGCCGAGGCCGGACAAGCCCAGCTGGCCTATGGGCTCGACCCGGGCAGCATCGCACGGCTCCAGCGTGGCCGCGCCGTGGCCGTGCATGCCGTGACCGTTCCCCGCGCCACGCTGCTGAAGCTCAATGCCAGCCATCCCCTGCTGGCCGATGTGCGAGTGCGCCGCGCGCTGGCACTGGCGCTGGACCGGCGCGGCATCGCCAGCGCCATCCTGCGTGATCCTTCACTGGCAGCAGGCCAGTTGTTCCCGCCCGCCCTGCCCGGCTGGCACGATCCGCGTCTCCCTGCGCTGGCCTACGACCCTGCCGCCGCGCGCGGCCTGCTGGCTGAGGCCGGCTTCCGGCCCGATGCCGACGGCGTCCTGCAGCGCGGCCCGGATCGGCTCGCGCTGACGCTGCGCACCTTCCCGGACCGGCCCGAGCTGCCGGTCATCGCCGCCGCCATCCAGGAGCAGTGGCGGCAGGTGGGCTTGACGGTGCGCGTGGCGGTGGGCAATTCGAGCGACATTCCGTTCGGGCATCGCGACGGCACGCTCGAAGTGGGCCTGCTGGCGCGCAACTTCGGCGTGGTGCCAGACGCCTTCGGCGCGGTGGCGCAGGACTTCGGGGGCCAAGGCGGGGACTGGGGGCCGATGCGCTGGTCTTCGCCGGCGGTGACGGCCGCGCTGGCCGCGTTGCCGTCCACGCCGGAAGGCCCGCGCGCCGAGGCGCTGCGTCGGCAGGTGGCGGACACGCTGCACGACGCGATGCCGCTGATCCCCGTGGTCTGGTATCGCCAGACGCTGGCGGCCAGCCCCCGGCTGGCTGGGGTGTCCATCGATCCCTTCGAACGTTCCTACCGGCTGACGCAACTGCAATGGAAAACCTGACCCGCGCCGCGTTGCCCGGCGCCGAGCCGGTGGCCGTGCCTACCGCCACCCTCCGGCGCGACACCACGCGCCAGCTTGGCCGCATCGTGCTCCAGCGTGGCGTGCAGGCGCTCGTGGTGGCTGCGCTGGTCGGCACGGTGAGCTTCCTGATGATGCGGCTGTTGCCCGGCGACATGGCGTTCCGGATCGCCGCCGGCCGCTATGGCTACGACATGGTCACCGCGCAGGCCGCCGAAGCGGTGCGCATCGAGCTGGGACTCGGCCTGCCGTGGTTCGAGAGCCTCGTGGCGTGGTGGGGGCACCTGCTGCGGATGGACCTGGGCGTCTCGGCGGTGACGGGCGCGCCGGTGGCCGCCGAAATCGCCCATCAACTGGGCCATACGCTGTCGCTGGCGCTGGCGGCGCTGGCGGTGTCGTGCGCCATCGCCGTGCCGCTCGGCTTCGCGGCGGGTCTGCGGCCCGCTGGCCGGCTGGACCGGCTGACGCTGTGGCTGTCCGTGCTGCTGCGCGCGCTGCCGCCGTTCGTGCTCGGCATCGTGCTGGTGGCCGTGCTGGCGGTCCAACTCGGCCTGATTCCAGCCGGCGGCGATGCCGCGCACGGCTCGCTGATCGCTCCGGCGCTCACGCTGGGGCTGGGCCTCGCCGCCACGGCGATGCGCGTGGCACGTGATGCGATGGCCACGGTGACCGCCTCGCCGTATTTCCTGTTCGCGCGCACCAAGGGGCTCTCTGACCGGGCCGCGCTGCTGCGCCACGGCGTGCGTAATGCCGCCGTGCCGCTGGTGGCCTACCTCGGCGTGCAACTGGTCTTTCTGGTGGAGGGCGTGGTGGTGATCGAGACGCTGTTCGCATGGCCCGGCATCGGCCATGCGCTGGTTCACGCGATCTTCGGGCGGGACGTGCCGATGATCCAGGGCACGGCGCTGGTCATGGGACTGCTGTTCGTGGCGCTCAATACGCTGGTGGATCTGGCCTGCGCGGCGATCGATCCGCGCGTGCGCATCGGGAGGGGCCGATGACCTGGCATCCCCGCCGCAAAGCCGGCGCCGCCCTGCTGCTGATGCTGGCGCTGTTCGCCATCGTCGGCCCCTGGCTGGCGCCGCGCGCCCCGTTCGAGCAGAACCTCTACGGCATTCTCCAGGTGCCGCAACTGGCCGAGCCGCTCGGCACCGACCATCTGGGCCGCAGCATGCTGGCGCGGCTGGCGAGCGCGGCAAGGCTGTCGCTCGGGCTGGCGCTGCTGAGCGTGGCGTCCGCCGCCGTGCCGGGCACGCTGCTGGGCCTGCTGGCTGCGTGGCGTGGCGGCTGGACCGAGCGCCTGACCGGCGCCGTGGCGGACGCGGTGCTGGCGCTGCCGGGCCTGCTGCTGGTGTTGTTGCTGAGCGCGTTCGCGCCGGGCGACTACTGGCCGCTCTATGTCGGCCTGTCGCTGGTGCTGTGGGTCGAGTACTACCGCGTGACGCGGGCCACGGCGCGCGTGGTACTGGCCAGCCATCATGTGGAAGCGGCGCGGCTGCTCGGCTTCGGTCCCGGCTATATCGTGCGGCGGCATCTGCTGCCCGAGCTGGCGCCGCTGCTGGCCACGCTGATGAGTTTTGGCGCCGGCGCGGCGGTGCTGGCGCTGGCGGCGATGGGCTTTGTCGGTCTGGGCGCGCAGCCGCCGGCGGCTGAACTCGGGCTGATGATGACCGAGTTGCTCCCTTATGCGGCGGAGGCGCCGTGGATCATCGCCTGGCCGATCCTGCTGCTCGGGATCGCCATCCTGGGGCTGGTGCTGGTATCGACCGGCGCGCCGGCGGAGGCCGACGCATGACCCGCATCGACACCCATCCCCTGCTGGCCGTGGATGCGCTGACCGTGGACAGCGCCGACGGCCAGCTGCTTGCGCCGGTGTCGTTCACGCTGGAGGCCGGACGCGCCCTGACGCTGCTCGGCGAAAGCGGCTCCGGCAAGAGCCTGCTGGCGCATGCGCTGATGGGCACGCTGCCGCGCGGCCTGCGCGCGGGCGGCACCCTCACGGTCGATGGCCGCCGCTGCGACGCCGCCGACCCCGCCACGCGGCGGGCGATGTGGGGCCGACAACTGGCGCTGTTGCCGCAGGAGCCGTGGTTCGCGCTCGATCCGACCATGCGGGTGGGCCGGCAACTGGCGGAGACGCATGCGCTGGCCGGGATCGGCAACGCGCAGGCGTGGCGCCGGGCCTTGCACGACCTGCACGGGCTGGGCATGGCGCACGCGGCGCAGGCGTGGCCGACGACGCTGTCCGGCGGCATGGCGCAGCGGGTGGCCTTCGCCATCACGCGGGCGGGCGGCGCGCCGGTGCTGATTGTCGATGAGCCCACCAAAGGCCTCGACCGCGTCTGGCGCGATGAACTGGTGGCCCGGCTGCAGGCGGCGCTCGGCGAAGGGTGCGCGCTGCTGACGATCACGCACGACATCGCCGTGGCCCGTGCGCTGGGCGGCGATGTGGCGGTCATGCTCGACGGCAAGCTGGTCGAACGGGGAGACGCCGCGGCGGTCCTCGGTGCGCCCGGGCATGCCTATACCCGCGCGCTGGTGGCCGCCGAGCCAGCGAACTGGCCGCCGCTGACCGCCCCGTCGCCCGGTGGCGATGACATCCTGCGCGCGTGCGGCGTGACCAAGCAATTCGGCGACCGGACCTTGTTCCGTTCCCTCGACCTGACCCTGCACGCCGGCGAGCGACTGGCGGTCACCGGGCCCAGCGGCAGCGGCAAATCGACCCTCGGCAACGTGCTGCTCGGGCTGGTCGCACCGGACGGCGGCACGGTACATCGGCCGGATGGGATCGCAAAAGTGCGCTATCAAAAACTTTATCAGGACCCGGCCGGCGCGTTCGCCCCGCATACCAGCATTGGCCGCGCGCTGGAGGATCTGGCCGCGCTGCACCGGATCGACCGGGCGCGCCTCGCGCCGCTGCTCAAACGGCTGAAACTGGCGCCGCCCCTGCTCGCGCGCCGGCCGGGTGCGGTGTCTGGCGGCGAACTCCAGCGCTTTGCGCTGCTGCGTGCGCTACTGCTGACGCCCGCCTTCCTGTTCGCCGACGAACCCACCTCGCGGCTGGACCCGGTAACGCAGCAGGACACCCTGGCGCTGATCCTCGAAGCCTGCGCGGACACCGGCGCGGCACTGATGCTGGTCACGCACGACGAGGAGATTGCCGTCCGGGTGAGCGACCGTCGCATGGCGATCGGGTACGATACCCCGTTCCCGCAATGCACTCGCCCATGCCAATGACGATGACATTTGCCGTAACGCCGCCGATCCCGCCCGCCCCTTCCCCCTCCCGTGCCCGCTACCGCCTTGCCGCGACCTGCGTGGCGTGGCTGCTCTGCGGCGCGGCCAGTGCGTGGGCGGAGCCGCTCTGGTTTGTCGATGGCAAGCCAACGCAGGCCGCGCGGCAGGCCGTGACGGCACTGAGCGATGCGGGCGCCGATGGGCTCGAGGCCCAGGACTACGATGCCGAGTCGCTGGGCCGCATGGTCACGCAGGCCGCTGCCGGACCCGCGCTGGCGCCGGAAGCCGTGGAGCGTATCGACGGGGCGTTGACCCAGTCGATGCAACACTATCTGTCCGATCTGCACCGGGGGCGCGTCGATCCGCGCAAGGTGCATGCGGGCTTCGATGTCTCGAAGGAAAAGCCGTTCGACCCGGACGCCACCCTGCGCGCCGCCTTGGCCGCCAACCGGCTGCCCGATGCGATTCGCGAAGCGCCGCCGGCGTTCCCGCTCTATGGCACGCTGCGCACGGCGCTGGCCCGCTATCGCGCGCTGGCCGCCGAGCCGCTGTGGAATGCACCGCTGCCCGCGCCGCCCGGCGGCAAGCTTACGCCGGGGCAGCCCTACAGCGCCCTGCCCCAACTGGCCCAACGGCTGGCGGCGCTGGGCGACCTGCCAGCGGCCACGCCTGCGACGGACGGCTACAAGGGCGCGCTGGTGGAGGCCGTGAAGACCTTCCAGTCTCGTCATGGGATGACCGCCGATGGGGTGATCGGCAAGGGCACGCTGGCCCAGCTGAATACGCCCCCGTCGGCACGCGTCAGGCAGATCGCGCTGACCATGGAGCGGCTGCGCTGGACCCCGCTGGCCGACAGCCCGCGCATGATCGTGGTCAACGTGCCGGAATTCGTGCTGCGCGCCTACGACTATCGCGACGGCAAGCTCGACATCCGGCTGGAGATGAAGGTCATCGTCGGCAAGGCGCTGGACACGCGCACGCCGCTGTTCGAGGAGGACATGCGCTACATCGAGTTCAGCCCCTACTGGAACGTGCCGCCCTCCATCGCGCGGGCCGAACTGGTGCCGCACTTCCGGCGCGATCCGGGCTATTTCACGCGGCAGGGCTTCGAGTTCGTGTCCGGCACGACGGCCGTGCCGACGCTGAACGAGGCCAACCTGAGCGCGGTGCTGGCCGGCAAGATGCGCATCCGCCAACGGCCTGGGCCGCTGAACGCGCTGGGCGACATCAAGTTCGTGTTTCCGAACAACCAGAACATCTACCTCCATCACACGCCCTCGCCGCAGCTGTTCCAGCGCGACCGGCGCGACTTCAGCCATGGCTGCATCCGGGTGGAGGCGCCGGTCGAACTCGCCAAGTTCGTCCTGCAGGACAAGCCGGACTGGACCGAGGCGCGCATCCGTCAGGCCATGACCAAGGGCAGCTCGAACACGGTGTCACTGCAGGCGCCGTTGCCTGTGGTGCTGGCCTACGGCACGGCGATTGCGCGGGCCGATGGCCGGGTATACTTCCTCGCTGACATTTACGGGCAGGACAAAGTGCTCGATCAGGCGCTACAGCAGCGTGCCGTGCGGCGGCAAAGCCCCACGACCGATGCTGCCGCCAGTCCGGCGCGTCCTTCCTAACCGCCGATTTCGCGCATCGCCCCCTTCGCCGCCATCGCCATGACGTATTCCCACAACACGCCAGCCCGTCGCCGTTTCCTCCGCCAATCCGGCGGTGTGGCCTTAGCTGCGGGTCTGTCAGCGCTGTCGGTACCGCGTCTGGCGCTGGCCAGCGTGCCGGGCGCGCGGGCGCTGTCGTTCTCGCATACGCATACCGGCGAGCAGATCTCGCTGGTCTACGCGATGGGTGATCAGGTGCTGCCGGACGCCCAGCAGGCGCTGAACCGCTTCCTGCGCGACCACTACTCGGGCGACGTGGGCAACATCGACCCGAAGCTGTTCGGGCTGCTCTCCGACCTGCGCGGCGTGCTGGGCGCCGAGCAGGCGTACGAGGTGATTTCCGGCTACCGCAGCCCGGTCACCAATGAGCGCCTGCGCAAGACCCGGGGCGGTGGCGTGGCCCGGCGCAGCCTGCACATGGATGGCATGGCCATCGACATCCGCCTGCCCGGCGTGCCGCTGGCGGACCTGCGCGACGCGGCGGTGTCCCTGGGCGGCGGCGGCGTGGGCCTCTACACGCGCGACAACTTCGTGCACGTGGATACCGGGCGGGTGCGGCACTGGGGTTGAGGTTTCCCTCGCCCCCGCCGCGCGTTGCCGCGCGGATTCATGAGTTAATCTGATTCATCCCCGCTGATAATCCATCAATCGGACTGGCCGCATTTATTCCCGCGCGACGTCCCGTCGCTTATTCCCACGTATTTTCATTTTTCCGCATCGCGTCAATTTGCGATTTAATCCATCGCCCTGCCTGGATTATCTCCATTACATTTTTGTCATTTGGCGGAAAACCACGTACGCACCCTTTATTTTGTGCGTATAACTGCGACTACATGCTGCGGACTGGTGTCACGCAACGTGCCTCCGCCCGCCGGGACGCCTGCGGGCATTTTTTTTTGCCATTATTGATTCGTCCCTCATCTGAGCCAGCCGCATTGATTCCGATAATCACTGTATTTGGTGAAAACCCTGCTGCGTCTTTATCTTGCGCTGCGCTGGTATATCACATACTTTGTATTTGACCGCCCAATCGATAAATGGGCCGGCATACGATTTATTCCTTTTCGCGAGCGCACATCGCATCCAGGAAACAGGAGACAAAACATGCCACAACAAACCACCCAGGGAGCGCGCCATGACTAGTCCATCCTCCGCCGCACTCACCCCGAACCAGCAGGCATCGGAACGGACCCGCTGGATCCAGCTGGCCTTCGGCGTCGTCTGTATGGTCGCCACGGCCAACATCCAGTACGCCTGGACGCTGTTCGTGCCGGAAATCCAGCAGACCTACGGCTGGCCGCGCGCGCAGATCCAGGTGGCGTTCACGTTGTTCGTGCTGGTCCAGACCTGGCTCGCGCCGATCGAGGGCTACTTCATCGACAAGTTCGGCCCGCGCCTGATGGTGGCGTTCGGTGCACTGTTCATCGGCGCGGCCTGGATCATCAACTCGCAGGCCACCACGCTGGCGGGCTTCTACTTCGGCGCGGCGGTGGGCGGGATTGGCGTCGGGTCGATCTATGCCACCTGTATCAACAATGCCCTGAAATGGTTCCCGGACCGGCGCGGCCTGGCGGTTGGCCTGACCGCCGGCGGCTACGGCGCGGGCTCGGCGGCCACGATCCTGCCGATCGCGGCGATGATCGAGACGTCCGGCTTCCAGGACACGTTCTTCTTCTTCGGCGTGCTGCAAGGCTCCATCGCGTTTGTTGCCGCGTGGTTCCTGCGTTCGCCGCGTAGCCAGGAAACCCGGGCGTCGAACAAACTGGCCCAGGCCACGCGTGACTACACGCTCAAGGAGGCCATGAGCACCAGGCTGTTCTGGCTGATGTTCATCATGTTCATCCTGGTCGTGACGGGGGGCATGATGGCCGTGGCCCAGCTTGGCGTCATCGCCAAGGACCTCGGCGTCAAGGACTTCAAGGTCGATCTCCACTTCTTCGTGATGGCGGCCCTGCCGCTGGCGCTGATGCTGGACCGCATCATGAACGGCATCTCGCGGCCGATGTTCGGGTGGATCTCGGACCATATCGGCCGGGAGAAGACGATGGTGATCGCCTTCACGCTGGAGGGCATCGGGATCATCGCGCTGGGGTACTTCGGCAGCAACCCGTACGCGTTCCTGATCCTGTCCGCCGTGGTGTTCCTGGCCTGGGGCGAGGTCTACTCGCTGTTCTCGGCACTGGCCGGCGACGCCTTCGGCACCAAGCACATCGGCAAGATCTACGGCGTGCTCTACACGGCGAAGGGGATTGGCGCGCTGTTCGTGCCGATCGGCAACCTGATGATGGAGGCCACCGGCACGTGGTCCACGGTGCTCTACACCGTGGCCGGCATGGACCTGACGGCGGCCTTCCTGGCCATCGTGGTGCTGCGGCCGGTGCTGGCCGGTCATGTGGCGACGTCCAAGAGCCTGTTCGCCAAGGAATCGGCGGCGGGCGGCGCGCCCGTCAGCGCCTGAACGCATATCCTTATGAGACCGCGTAATATCTAGCGGGCGACGGGCTTCCTCGGAAGCCCGTTTTGCTTCTTCGGAAGCCCATTTCCCTTGGTGGCCGGCCCCCCGCCGACTAAACCAAGGTATGAGTTGCGCAAACCATTTGACACCGTGCGCAACCGTTTGTAGGGCTATTCGGCCTTCTTTGCCTGATATACCTTGAAGCCATGCTGGGTCTAGCGGCCCAGAACCGCTTCAACGTTCAGTTCAAAGGGGCCGTCATGCATCACGCTTCGCTCTTCCCGGTCAGTACCGCCCGCCTACCCGCGCCACCAGGACTCATCGGCGCCGAGCAGCAGTGGCGCGCACCTTCCCACGACACGGGCGCCCAGATCCCGGTCTCGCGCTGGACGCTCGAGCCCAGCGAACCGTTCCAGGTTTCCCATCCCGGCGCCGACGCCCACCACTGCATCGCCATGAACCTGCGCTGCACCACGCTGGCGTTCGTGCATGCGGGCCGGCCGCTGGTGGATGGACGGGTCACCGCCGGGGCCGTGCAGGTGACCGCGCCGGGCGTACCGGTGCGCGCCACCTTCCAGGCGCCCGCCGACGTGCTCCACCTCTACGCCACGCAGGCGGTGCTGGCCGAATGCCACGCCGACCTGTTCGATCGCCCCCATGCCGGCGACATCGTGCTCGACTCGCCCAAGCTGCTGCAGGATCCGGCGCTCGAACGGCTCGGCCAGGCCCTGGCGATGACCCAGGTGCAAGACGCCGGCGCGAGCCGCATCTTCGTCGAGAGCGTGAGCCTGGCCATCGTCTCGCGCCTCGTGGCGCGGCATTTCCAGGCCGGTGCGACGGAGGCCCCGGGCGGCAGCCTGGCGCCGCTGCCGCCGTGGCGCCTGCGCCGTGCCACGGACTACATCGACGCGCATTTGTCCGAAGCGATTGGTCTGGCCGATATCGCGCAGAGCACCGGTCTTACCCGCATGCACTTCGCGGCGCAGTTCCGCCGCGCCACCGGCCTGCGGCCGCACGAATACCTGCTGCGGCGGCGCGTGGAACATGCGCAGTCGCTGCTGAGCGCCAGCGGCCAGTCGATTCTCGACGTCGCCATGCATTGCGGCTTCCGCTCGCAATCTCACTTCACCACCGTGTTCAAGCGCTTTGTGGGCGAGACCCCCTACAACTGGCGCGTAAAACGCAGCCTGGAGCGCAAGGCTGCCTGAGCAGCCGTCGCCCTCAACCCGGAGCCCCATCATGCTTGCAGACAACCTCGTGACAGACCAGGTTGCGCCCACGCGCAACCGCCCCGACCCCTGGCAGCAGGCACTCGGGCTGCTGTTTGCGCAGTCCGACCAACCGGCCGGCAGCCCCGTGTCCTACCAGCGCTGCGGTCGCCAGGATCTGGCCGGCGTGCTGATCCGCATCATCGACATGCCCGATTCGCACACCGCTGTGCTGTCGTGGAACGATGCCACCCACTGCCGCTACGGCGAGCAGCAATGGGGCACGGCCTTCGCGCGCGTGGCGGGCTTCTGCGCGATGAGCGGACGCCAGATCGAGCCCGGCGATGCCATCTACAAGCCCCGCCCGCAGCGTCCGCGTGCGCGCAATGCCGACGCGATGATCCTCGCCGACGTCCTGCTCACGCAGGCCGTCGTGGCCGGGGTTGCGGCGAGTTAAACCTAAGGATGAGGTCCCGCAACGAATGCGCTATCGGCGGCGACGGATGTACAAATGATTTTCGGGGCGTGAGTCTCTAAGCTTGATTCCAGGCAGCCAGCAATGCGCGGCAGCCGCCAGGAAACCCAAAGCTGCACCCTCACTGATGGAGAGATTCCCATGACCACACGCACCCAACGCATCGTTTCCGCAACCGCCCTGCTCGTGCTGGGCAGCCTCGGCGGCCTCGCCTCCGTGGCCCACGCCAGCGTCAGCTCGCCGCGTGACCCGTACACCGACGGTGCCCGCGTCGACTCGCCGCGCGACCCCTACACCGATGGTGCCCGTGTCGATTCTCCGCGCGACCCGTACACCCAGGGCGCACGCTTCGACCAGCCCGCGAATGCCTCCGCCACGCTGCAACTGGCCGGGCGCGACCTGACCGGCGTCTCGGCATCGCCCGAGAAGTCGGACGCCTGAGTCCACGCCCACGCACCCAGCGACCGCCTCTTGCGATGCCCCGACAGCGGGCCATCGCGACAGGCATCCGGCACGCCGATGCTCCGGCCTGCCCCCCGGAGCCCATCATGCACATCCACACCCCGACCATGTCCGCCCAGCACGTGTCTTACCCCGTCGCCGTCACGCGACGCGAACGCAAGATGATCTGCTACTGGCTTGGTGTCTGCACCGCCTGCTGCGGCATGGCGGCCCTGATCTCGACGTGGGCGCCGGTCTGACGCGATCGCTGATGGCTTACTGCGAAGCCGCCGGCGTCATGCCGAGCGCTTCGGCCTTCAGCACGAAGTCGGCCAGCGAACGCGAGCCCATCTTCTTCATGGCCTGGCCACGGTGGATCTTTACCGTGATCTCGCTCAGGCCCAGGTTCGACGCGATCTGCTTGTTCATCAGCCCGCGCACCACCTGTGCCATCACTTCCCGCTCACGCTGGGTCAGCGTGGCAAAGCGCTGGCGCAAGTCCGCGCTCGACTGATCGGCCACGCGCCGCTGGGCGTCGCGCGCCAGGGCGCTGTTCACGGCGTCCAGCATGTCCTGGTCCCGGAACGGCTTGGCGAGGAAGTCCGTCGCACCCGCCTTCATCGCCTTGACCGACATGGCAATGTCGCCATGGGCGGTCATGAAGACAATGGGAATGCTGACCTGGTCCGCGCCGATCTGCTCCTGCACGGCGAGGCCGCTCTGGCCCTTGAGCCGGACATCGAGGATCAGGCAGCTCGGCGCGTCGGTCCGCTCGCACGCCAGGAATTCCTGCGCGGAGGCGAACGTCTGCACCTGATGGCCGACGGAGCGCAGCAGCATCGCCACGGCAATCCGCATCGACTCATCGTCATCGACCACATAGACCACGCCACTCGCCGCCTCGTTGACCGCGCCCGACTCATTGCCCATGTTCGCTCCCTGCTTCCGCGGTCTGCCGTAGGGCCGCGCATTCGCCGTCCGGTGCATCGGCGAGATGCAGCGGCAGCATGATGTGGAAGGCCGCGCCGCCCTCGGGTGGCGAGTCGGCCCAGATGCGGCCGCCGTGCGCCTCGACGATGGAGCGGCAGATCGACAGGCCCATGCCCATCCCCTCGGCCTTGGTGGTGAAGAACGCGCTGAACAGCCGCCCGGCCTCTTCCGGTGCGATGCCCTTGCCGGCGTCCCGCACGGTGATTTGCGCCTGGCGCGACTCGGCCAGCGCGGTGTTGACCCAAAGCTTGCGGGGGCGGCCGGTGCCCTCCATCGCCTGCACGGCGTTCAGGAGCAAATTGATCAGCACCTGCTGAAGCTGCACGCGGTCGCCGCAGATCATCGCGTCCGGCAGCGCCAGGTCGATCGCCGACTCCACATGGTGGTCCTGCAGCTCCCGGCGCATCAGTTCGATCGACTCGCGCACCAGGCTGTCCAGCGCGGTCTCGGCGTAGACCGGATCGCGCTTCTGCGCCATCGAGCGGATCTGCCGGATGATGTCGCTGGAGCGCCGCGCGTCGCGGATCATCTGGTCGATGGACTGGGTGGCCTCGGCGACGTCCGGCTGCGCCCGGTTCAGCCAGCGTAGCGCGGAGTCCCCACAGGTGACGATGGCCGCGATCGGCTGCGTCACCTCATGGGCGATGGACGCCGCCAGCTCGCCCAGCGTGGTCATGCGCATCACGTGCGCGAGTTCGGTGGAGGTGCGCTGCAAGGCCTGCTGAGTCTGGACGGCGGCGGTGATGTCCATCAGCGCGCCTACGTACTCGGTATAGTCCGACGCCGACTCGCGCAGGCGCGACACCAGGTGCACGTGCTTGACCGTGCCATCCGGCATGCGCAGCCGATGCCGCACGTCGATCAGGTGCACGCCCTGCCGCATCTGGTCGCGCACGGATATCACCAGCGGCAGGTCTTCGGGATAGGCGCGCGCCAGGACCAGGTCCGGACCCGGCGTCACCGTGCGGTCGTAGCCCAGGATCCGGTAGGCCTCGTCGGACCACGTCATCGTGTCGCCGGGCACGCGCATGGCGATGCTGCCGGTCTGGCTCAGTTGCTGCGCTTCGGCCAGGAAGGCTTCACTGCGTGCGAGCGCAGCCTCGGCCGTGGCGCGGATCTGCATTTCCTCGTGGAGCTGGGCGGTCTTGGCGAGGTTGCGCATGGCCAGCAGCGAGGTGCTGGCCAGCGCCAGCAGGCTGAACACGCAGCGCGCCAGCGGGCCGGCGTCCTCGGTGACCGTGCGCTGGAACAGGAAGGCGAAGATGGTGAGCGCGGCGCAGCCGATGGCCGAATACAGCGTGGCCTGCTGCGAGCCGGTGGCAGCCACCAGCAGCACGACCACCACGTAGAGCACGGCGACGGCAATCGTCAGCGGCGTCAGGACATCGATCAGGAAAATCCCCAGCGTCAGCAGGGCCGCCAGGGTCAGCAGCGCGCGCGGATTCTCGGATTTCGGCCTGTGCACGGCGGTTGGCTCGGACATGCTCGGGGTGGCTCCTCGGGGGGGACTTCGGCGGTTTCAACTACCGCTGGCCGTCGGCAGTCTTGCGGGGCGGTCGCTTGCACAGTCGTGGTGCGATCGGGCACGGACGTGCCATCGATCCCGCGGGATGTGTGCGCAGGAATTATACATAGCGGGTGGCAAAAGTGACGCACCGCAGGGCACGGCACTTATGCGCTCGGCGCCGCCTTGCCGATCCGATCCAGGCACGCCTGCAGTGCGGCGCCGTCCACCGGCTTATTGAGGAAGGAAAGTGCACCGTTCTTCATCGCCTGCCTGCGCGTGGCTTCCACGGAAAACGCGGTAATGAAGATCACGGGCACGTGCACGCCGGCTTCTGTCAGCCGGCGATGCATCTCGATGCCAGTGATGCCGGGCATCTGGACATCGGAGATCACGCAATCCACCTCGGCGGCACAGCCGGAGTTCAGGAACGCCGTGGCGGTGTCGAAAAGGATGACTTCCCAGCCCAGGGAGCGAACCAGGCGCGACGTGGCGACTCGCACGGAGTCGTCGTCGTCAACGATGGCCAATAATTGTTTGTTGTGCAAAGCGACTACCTCGACCGGACTGAAACACGCAGCGGGCCCGGACCGACTTGCCGGGATGCGTGCTGGCATGATACGAGGCCCGTCCCTGCGGCGGAACTATATGTATGTATAGTCTGGTCCGGCTCGGCGGGCAGCCTGCCCGGCCGCCCCCGGCCCGGCGCGCCAACGTGCGTTATCGACAATTCCGGGGGCCGGCGGCAACGCCGGCGCGGGGCGTGGCCCGATCATGGCGGGCCGAACCCCCTGACAACCAGGAGCCACCATGCCCGCACCCTCCCTCGTCACCGCCACCACCGTCGCCACGTCCGTCCCGGACGCCAAGGGCGTCGCCGCCATCGCGGCGCACCTCAACCCGCTGCTTGCCGATGTCTTCGCGCTCTACCTGAAGACCAAGAACTTTCACTGGCACATGTCCGGCCCGCACTTCCGCGACTATCACCTGATGCTCGACGAGCAGTCGGCGCAGATCTTCGCCATCACCGACGACATTGCCGAGCGGGTGCGCAAGCTCGGCGCCACCACGCTGCGCTCCATCGGCGATGTCACCCGCCAGCAGCGCCTGCGTGACAACGATGCCGACCGCGTGGCCCCGCGCGACATGCTGGCGGAACTGCGCGCCGACAATCTGCAACTGGCCGCGATCATGCTCGACGCCCACGCCGTCTGCGACGACCACGGCGACGTGGCCACGGCGAGCCTGCTCGAGAACTGGATCGACGAGGCCCAGCGCCGCGCCTGGTTCCTGGCCGAAGCCAGCGAGTAAGCGGGGTCGCTTCCGGGCACGGCGCCATATGTTGCAGCCGTAACATCTGCTCACCATCGCGTAACCCACTGTAATGCGTCGCAGGGCATGATGGCTTCCATCGAGCAAGGCCGATCATCGGCCGACAAGGAGCCCGACATGCGTCAATCGATTCGTTACACCGGTATTGCCGTTCTCTGCGCCGCCATGCTGGCCGCCGGGCCGGCGTCGGCCCGCGGCCGCCATCACGGTGGCGGCGGGTCGGACGGCGCCGCGGCTGCGCTGGCGGTGGGCGCCATCGCGGCGCTGGCCATCGGCGCGGCGGTCTTCAGCCAGCCCGTGGTGGCTGCACCGGCGCCGGTCTACGCGCCGCCGCAGCCGGTTGCCTACGCCGCCCCGCAGGTGCCACCGGGCTACTGCTACAGCAACTACCAGCGCGCCTACGTGCCGTGCGCGCCGGCCGCACCGGCGGGTTACGGGCAGGTCGAGTACCAGCAGGGCTATGACCAGGGCTACAACCAAGGTTACAACCCCGGTTACAACCGTTACGGGTATTGATCGCCCATCAAGCCTGCGCCGCGCCAGCCCAGACGGCTGGCCGGCGCCCCGCCCAGCCCATCTCCCGTTCCAGTTGCCCCGCCAGCCGGAACAGCATCCCATCCTCCGCGAACCCCGCCCCGAACTGCATGCCGATCGGCAGCCCGCTCGCCGCGTCCACGCATAGCGGCACGGACATCGCCGGCAGCCCCGCCACGTTGAACGCCGGCGTGTAGGGCGAGTGCCGGAACACGCGGTCGGTCCAGTCCAGTCCATCCATGGTTTCCGCGCCGGCGGCATAGGTGCCCACCGGCTCAGGCAGGGCCGGCATCGTTGGCGTCAGCAGGACGTCGATGTCATCGAACCAGGTCGCCGTGGCCCGCGTCACCGCGTTGCGCACGTCGAGCGCTGCCGCGAAGGCGGGGCCGGTGACGCGCCGGCCGTAGCGGTACGCCGCCAGTGTTTGCGGCTCCAGCGTGGTGGCGTCGATGGGGCGCCCGGTGGCCGCTGCCACGCCATCGATCCAGCCGACCAGCGTGGCACACCAGATGCGCGCATTCGCCAGGACGACCGCCTCCCACGATGCGCCCAGCGGCAGCGTGACGTCATCGACATGGTGGCCCAGCCCTGCCAACTGCGCGGCCACGCCCGCCACCGCCTGCGCCATGACCGGGGCCACGCCAGCCCCGCTGAACGGCGGCACCATCACGCCGATGCGCAGCCGGCCCGGTTCCCGCCCCACTTCGTCGAGAAAGGGTCGGGACGGCGCGGGCGTGTGATACGGCTCGCCGGCGGCGGTGCCGTGCATGGCGTCGAGCAGCGCGGCGCTGTCGCGCACCGTGCGGCTCAGCCCGCCCTGCACGCCGAGCCCGGCGAAGACTTCGTCCAGACCGGGACCGTTCGAGACCCGGCCACGCGTGGATTTGAGCCCGAACAGGCCGTTGAACGCCGCCGGCACGCGGATCGACCCAGCGGCATCAGTCGCATGCGCCAGCGGCACTATCCCGGCCGCCACGGCGGCACCGGCCCCGCCGCTGGAACCGCCCGCGCTCAACGCCGGCTGCCAGGGGTTGCGCGTGGCGCCCTGCTGAAGGGACTCGGTCGCGGTGCTGAACGCCATCTCCGGCGTAGCCGTTCGGCCAATTGTTACCAGCCCGGCGGCGCGCAGCCGCTGCATCAGGAACGAGTCCGATGGCGCCACGAGGCCCGCCGCCAGCCGCGAGCCCAGCTCCAGCCGCTTGCCCGCCATCGACAGCGCGAGATCTTTGACGAGGAACGGCACGCCGGCCAGCGGCCCACTGCCGGGTGCCGCCGAAGACCCGGCTGCATCGGCCGGCCAGTCCTCCACCACCGCGCCAATCCTCGGATTCACGGCGGCAATCGCACGGCGGGCCACTTCCGCCAGTTCCCCCGCACTCACCTCACCGCGCGCCACCAGTTGGCCCAGCCCGACCGCGTCATAGGTCACGTACTCGCTCAATTTCATGATCGCCTTCCTGCCTTGTTGGATTCGATGGGGCGATCTTACGGAGCGAGTGGCGTCGTGATTAGTCCCCGGATCCGGGCAGCATTGGCCCATTGATGGGACAATCGCATTTCTCCTAAAAGCGGGCCTTAGCAGGGACCAGAACGATGGCGGCAGACCTTAACGACACGCTGATCTTCGTGCGCGTGGTGCAATCGGGCAGTTTCACGGCGGCGGCGCGCGCGTTGCAGATGCCCAAGACCACGGTCAGCCGGCGCGTGATGGCGCTGGAGGCCCAGCTCGGCACGCAACTGCTCCTCCGCACCACACGCCGGTTGGCGTTGACGGACGCCGGCGCGGCCTACTTCGAGCACAGCCAGCTCCTGGCCCGCCACCTCGACGACGCCCAGGCCGCCGTCGAGCAGTTGCAGCACGGCCCGCGCGGCTGGCTCCGTGTGACGCTGCCGTACTCGTTCGGCACGACGTGGATCGCCCCCCTGCTGGCCGCCTTCCGTGCGGCCTATCCCGAAGTGCGCCTGGAGATCCTTGCCTCGCACGTGCCGCTCGACCTCGTTGCCGAAGAGATCGACGTGGCGCTGCGCCTCGGCGTGCTGCCCGATTCCGACCTCATCGCACGCCGGCTCGGCAGTTTCCCGACCGGCGTCTATGCCAGCCCCGCCTACCTGAAGCGGCACGGTGTGCCAGACCATCCCGCCGCCCTGCTCGACCACGCCACGCTGGCGCTTCATCAGGCGCGGCGCGAGCGCGGCTATGCGTGGCCCCTGCGGCAGGCCGCCGGCCGTGCGCGGGATTTTCCGATCGATCCGGTGATCGTGGCGAGCGACCCCGCGCTGCTGCACGACGCGCTGTGTGCCGGCGAAGGACTCTCGCTGGCGATGGACCGCAGCCTCGCCCCGGACGTGACCGCGCGCCGGCTGCGCCGCGTGCTGCCGGCGTGGACCGGGCCGGCGCAGGACATCCACGCGGTGTTCCCGCGCCGCCGCGTGGCATCGCCCAAAGTCACTGCTTTTGTGGATTTCCTGCGCGCGCGGCTGCTGCCGGCCTAGCCCCGGCGAGCGGGTTGTAGGACCGAACCCGATAGCAGAATGGGGCACGGGCTGACGCCGCGCGGCGTGCGCGGAACTCTAAGATAGATACGCACCAAATCCCCACATAAAGTGCCCACACAAGTCCCCGCTCACGGTTGGCAAAGGAGTCCATCACAATGCAATCCCAACCCTTCCTCACCGACATCAAGACTCTCCGCGAACGTGCCCGCAAGAAGATCGAAGACGGCGCCGTCACCGAGGGCTACGACGGCGACCGCAACACCGTGATCGAGTTGCTCAATACCGCACTCGCCACGGAAATCGTCTGCGTGCTGCGCTATCGCCGCCACTATTTCATGGCCAAGGGCCCGAACTCGAAGAGCGTTGCCGACGAATTCCTCCAGCATTCCAACGAGGAGCAAGGCCACGCGGACCAGATTTCCGAGCGCATCGTCCAACTGGGCGGCGAACCCAACCTGTCGCCGGACGGCCTGCTGACGCGCAGCCATTCGGAGTACTCCGAGGGCGACGACCTCGCCAGCATGATCCGCGAGAACCTCGTGGCCGAGCGGATTGCGATCGACAGCTATCGCGAGATCGTCCAGTACCTGGGCGACAAGGATCCGACCACGCGCCGCATGATGGAAGAGATCCTGGCCGTCGAGGAAGAACACGCCGATGAACTGGCCGATCTGCTCGCCAATCAAGGTTAAGGGCGATAAAGCGATCTAAACGCCACGCATCGCAGCGATAAAGAAAGGCCCATCCGCCTCGGATGGGCCTTTTTTCGTCCGCGCCAACGATCAGGCCGTCACGCCTTCCAGTTCGTGCTTGCGCTCCTCAAGCTGCGCCGCCACCGCCTTGAGGTCGACCTTGGCCTGGATCACCGCCTTGAACAGCTCGCTTTCCTCTTCCTCCACGTGGTGCCCGACGTACTCGGTCAACACCTTGTAGTTGGCGTCGAGCATGGCCTTATCGCCCGATTCGATCTTCGCGATCAACTGCTTGGCCACCATGTGCTCGACCTTGGCTTCGTCCAGCATGTCGTCGATCTTGTCCGAAACGCCGCGCAGGGCGGGATAGAAGATCTCCTCCTCGATCTGGGCGTGGATGCTCAGCGCGTGGCAGGTTTCCGCCGCAATCGACTGCTTGGCGCTGTCCTGTTTGGCTTCCTCGAACTGCTTGAACAGCTTCTTGACGGCGCGATGGTCGTCCAGCAACAGGCTCAGGGCCGGACGCTGGCCGACCGGGATCTTGGACTTATCCATGATGACTCCTCGTTCTGTGGGGTTTTTGCGGGGTGGGGATGCGGACATTGCGAAAACGGGTCCGTGGACCGGTTCTGCAAAAGCCGTTCCCGGCCGCCCGACGCCGCCAAATCGGCGTGCGGCAGCGGCCAGGCCCGCCCGCTACGCGTAAAACTTGCCGGCGAACGTAGGGAGCGCGGCCGGTCAGCCCTGCGGGAGCCGGGGCGCCAGCCGGGCGATCACCTCGGCGTGATGCGGATGGGCGACGGCCAGCGCGGCGGCGTCGGCCAGTTCGAACTCGCTGAACTCGAACCCGGGCGCCACCGTGCAGCCCACCAGCGAATAGCCGCCGGCGTAACCCGCCACCCGCTCCGCCGCGAACCAGCAGCCGGCCGGCACCACCGCCTGGAACGCGGTGCCCGCGTCGTGCAGCGGGTTGCCGAGGTGGTGGGTGTGCAACCGGCCTGCGGCATCGATCACATGCACGTCGAGCGGCCCGCCGGCGTAGAAATGCCAGCCTTCGTCCGCGCAGATGCGGTGCCACGCCGAATACGCGTCATCGCACAGCAGGTAATAGATGGCCGTGGAGGCGGCGCGCTCCACGCCGTCGGCCCGGCGGACCCGCGCGGCGTCGCGGTAGGTCTCCCGGTAGAATCCCCCCTCCGGATGGGGCACGAGGCCGAGATCCTGGATCAGGCGGTGATGCGGCGCGGTCGTTGGCATGGCGGGAACGCGGCCCGATCGGGGCCGGAAGACGTGGACAAGGCGCATATTGTCCATGAGGTCCATCGGATTTGTCTGAAGATCGATTGCAGGAATCGCCAAGACAGCCCCCTCCCGCCCCGCTACCCTGCCGGACAATCTCCCCCAATGCGGCCACTGACCGGCCGCCCGGAATCTGATCGAGTACCGCTTCCATGTCGCGCCCCCTGCCCGCCTGGCTGCCTGGCCTGGCCTTCGTCCTGATCTGGTCCACCGGCTTTATCGTCGGCAAGGCGGTCGTGCCCGTGGCCGACACCAGCCTGTTCCTGCTCGCCCGCTTTGCGCTGGCCGGGCTGATGTTCACGCTGGCGGCGGTGCTGGCCGGGGCGGCGTGGCCGGCGGCGCGCGAGGTGCCCCGCCATCTGCTGGCTGGCGCGCTGATGCAGGGCATCTACCTGTGTGCCGGCTACGGCGCCGTGGCGCACGGGCTGTCGCCGTCCGTGATGGCGCTGCTCGGCGCCCTGCAGCCGCTGCTGACCGCGCTGCTTGCCATCCCACTATTAAAAGAGCTACCTTCGATGCGCACCTGGCGCGGGCTCGCGCTCGGCGCGGCCGGCGTGGGGCTGGTCGTCCTGCCGGCGATGCGGGCCGGCGCGCCGCACGCGGTGTCGCCGTGGATCGTGCTGATCGGCCTGCTGGCCATTGTTTCCATCACCATGGGTACGCTCTTGCAGAAGACCTCCATCGCCAAGGCCGACATTCGCGCCAGCTCGGCCTGGCAGAATGCCGGCGCGATGTTGGTGGCCGGCGCGCTGGTCACGGTCAACGGCGGCCCGGGCGCGCTGCACTGGGAGCCGGGCCTCACGCTGTGGGCCTCGCTGGCCTATGCCGCGCTGGTGCTGTCGGGGCTCGGTACGTGGCTGCTGCTGGGGCTGGTGCGCCGCGGGCGCGCCGCCAACGCCGCCGCGCTGATGTTCCTCGCCCCGCCGCTGGCCGCCGTGCAGGCCGCGCTGCTGTTTGGCGACCATCTGGTGCCGCTCCAGTGGCTCGGCATGGCCGTGGCCGGCGCCGGCGTGTGGCTGTGCCAGACCCAGGGACGGACGCAACGTGCCGAAGCGCGCTGACCACGCCGCCCCGCTGGTCGAGCCGCGGCGATTCCAGCCGCAGCCGCTCGGCCATGCGCACGACTACCACCAGTTGCTGTTCGGCGTGGACGGCGCCATCGAACTGGAAATCGACGGTCACGCCTATCGTGTGGATGCCGAACACGGCCTGGTCGTGCCCGGTGGCGAACACCATGTCTGCGTGGGCCTGACCGAGAACCTGCAGCTTGTGGCCGACTTCCCGGCCAGTTCCGTGGCCCTGCCGGCCCGGCTGATGGCCCGCCCGCGCACCTTCGCGCTGGAGGGCCCGCTCGCCGCGCAAGTGCGCACGCTCGTCACCATCCCGAAAACCCACCCCGGCGCCCCGCCGCAGCACGACTGGCAGCGCGCGGCCATCCTCGCCGGCAATCTGGCCACCTCGCTCGGGCAGGACCTCACCCGGCACGACGCCGCCCGCTTCCCGGTCATGGCGATCGACGCCTGCCTGCGCGCCAGCCTCGCCGAACCACCCCGCGCCGACGAACTCGCCAGCCGCTTCGGCTGGGGCGCCCGCCACTTCCATACCCTCTTCTGCGAAGCCTTCGGCGACACGCCGCACGGCTACCAGACCCGCCTGCGCCTCGATCAGGCCGTGCAATGGCTGATGGCCGGCACGATGCCGCTGACCGACATCGCCTTCGGCGTCGGCTATCCCGACCAGACGACTTTTACCCGCGCGTTCGCCCGCCGCTTCGGCCTGCCGCCGGGGGCTTGGCGTGAGGCGGCGCGGCGCGGCTGACGCGCTCGCCATCCCTCTCCGTCGATTGTCAAAATTACAAAGCCGAGTAAAGCGCACACCGGCGGCGGTGCTCCGCTATCGCCAGACCCTAGCCTCAGCCCCAGATCCCCATCCGGTACAAAACTTGCGCCTGTGGCGGGGTAATGTCCGACGCCCTTCCCAATTCCCCGCTCCTGCGTCCCGGCCACAACTGCTGGCGGGTGGAGCCGTGCCAGCGGTTTTCGATGCTGGTCGACGCCGATGCGTATTTCTCCGCACTCCGTGAGGCGCTGGCCAAGGCCACGCACAGCGTGTTCATCCTCGGCTGGGACATCGACAGCCGGATGGTGATGAATCCGGGCGGCGATGACCCGCCCGATGGCCTGCCGCCCACGCTGCGCGAGTTCCTGAACACGCTGTGCAAACGCCGGCGTGGGCTGCGGATCTACGTGCTAAGTTGGGATTTCGCGATGGTGTTCGCGCTGGAGCGCGAGTGGCTGCCCGACGCCAAGATGCACTGGCAGACCCATCGGCGGCTGTCTTTCCGGCTCGATGGCAACCATCCGCCCGGGGCCTCGCATCATCAGAAGGTCGTGGTGGTCGATCATCAGGTGGCCTTTGTGGGCGGCCTGGACCTGACCATCCGGCGTTGGGACACCCATCATCATCTGGCCGACGACCCGCGCCGCGTGGATCTGGATGGCAAGCCCTATCCGCCCTTCCATGACGTGCAGTGCGTGGTCGATGGCGACGCCGCCACCGCGCTGGGCGACCTCGCGGCGGCGCGCTGGCTGCGCGCCACGGGCCGCCAGCCGCGCGTGCCGGACCAGCCGCTGGGGGATGCGTGGCCGGAGAGCGTCGAGCCTGACCTCACCAATGTGGACGTCGGCATCAGCCGGACCGCGCCGGCGTGCGAGGACGATCCCGGCGTGTCCGAGATCCGCGAGTTGTATCTGGATGCCATCGGCGCGGCGCGCGAGGGCATCTACCTTGAGAACCAGTATTTCAGCTCCGGCCTGATCGCCGACGCGTTCACCAAGCGCCTGCGCGAGCCCGAGGGGCCGGAGATTGCGCTGGTCTCGCGGCGCACCGAGAGCGGCTGGCTGGAAGAAGCGAGCATGGGGGTGCTGCGCGCGCGGCTCTGCCGGCGGCTGCGCGGCGCCGACCAGCACGCACGGTTCCACCTGTACTGCCCGCATGTGCCGGACCTTGGCGACGCCTGCGTCAACGTCCACAGCAAGGTCATGGTGGTAGACGACCAATTGCTGACCATCGGGTCGGCCAATCTCAGCAATCGCTCGTTCGGGCTCGATACCGAATGCAACCTCGTGGTGGAGGCCAACGGCCATCCAAAGATCGCCGCCGGCATCCGGGCCCTGCGCGGGCGGCTGCTGAGCGAGCACCTCGCCGTCACGCCGGAGGAACTCGACACCGCGCTGGCGGATGCCGGCGGCCTGCACGCCGCCATCGAAACCCTGCACCGCAGCGACGGGCGCACGCTGGAGCGGTTCTCGCCGACCGTGCCGGAAGAAGTGGATGCCGCGCTGCCCGATGCGCGGCTGCTGGACCCCATCGAGCCCATCGACAGCGAGCAGATCATGGCCGAGTTCGTCAGCCAGGAGGCCCGCCCCCACGCGGCCAACCGGGTGGCGGTGTTCGTGCTGCTGGTACTCGTGCTGGGCGGCATGGCCTTCGCGTGGCGCTATACGCCGCTGCGCGAGTGGGCCGATTTCCGCTACCTGCTGACGATGATCGAGCGCGTGCGCGACATGCCGTTTGCGCCGGGCGCGATGATGGCCGCCTTCGTGGCGGGCGGGCTGGTGATGTTTCCGGTGACGCTGTTGATCGTGGTCACGCTGGTCGTGTTCGGGCCGTGGTACGGCGCGCTGCTGGCGTTGTGCGGCTCGGTGCTGAGCGCGGCCGGCGGCTATACGGCGGGCCGGCTGCTGGGCCGCCACGCGGTGCGGCGCCTTGGCGGGCGCCGGCTGAACCGCGTGAGCCAGAAGGTGCGCCAGCATGGCGTGCTGGCGATGGTGGTGCTGCGGCTTGTGCCCGTGGCGCCGTTCACGCTGGTCAACCTGGTGGTGGGCGCCTCGCGCATCCGGCTGCGGGACTGCCTGCTGGGCACTGCCATCGGCATGACGCCGGGCATTGTTGTCACGGCCTCGCTGGTGGACCGGATTGCCGCCGTGGCGAAAGACCCCGGCGCGGGCACCTTCGCCCTGCTGGCGCTGGTGCTGCTGATTCCGATCACCGTGGCAGTGTTGCTGCGCCGGCGGCGCAAGCGCCGGGAGCGTGCGGCGAACGCCGAACTCCATGCGGCAGCGACGGCTGCGACGGCCGCGACAGCGGCGGCGCGGCACCCGCCACCGTGCACCAGCGCGCCTTCGCGCGAGGGGGCCTGATGAACGCGCCGTTGCCTCCCGCATCGAATCCCGCGTCGGACGCCTCCGGGTCCCTGCACGCGGACATCGCCGTGGCCAGCTACAACATCCACGGCGGGGTGGGCACCGATGGGCATTTCGTGCCGAAGCGCATCGCGGATGTGGTGACGGAACTGCGCGCGGACCTGATCGCCCTGCAGGAAGTGGAGTCGCGCCATACCGGCTTCGACATGCTGCGCTTCCTCGCCGCGCACAGCGGCTTGCACGCCATTCCCGGCCCCACGCTGGTCCGCGAGGACGGCGACTACGGCAACGGCCTGCTCACGCGTTACCGGCCGCTGCGCATTCGCCATATCGACCTCAGCGTGAAGGGGCATGAACCGCGCGGCGCCATCGACGCCATGCTCGAATGCAACGCCGTGGAGCACGACACCTTCGCGCTGCGCGTGATTGCCACGCACCTCGGACTGATGCCCGGCGAGCGGCGCTGGCAGGTGCGCCGGCTGCTCACCGCGCTGGCGGAGGCGCCCGAGCAGCCCACCATCCTGCTCGGCGATGTGAACGAGTGGTTCCTGTGGGGGCGCCCGCTGCGCTGGCTGCATGCGTACTTCGAACGCACACCCCATGTCTCGACATTTCCGTCGCGCTGGCCCTTCCTCGCGCTGGACCGGATCTGGACTTCGCCACGCGCGCACCTGGTGTCGGTGGCGGGCCATCGCAGCGCGCTGACGCGGCTGGCGTCCGATCATCTTCCGCTGCTCGCACGCATGCGGTTGACTGCGCGCGCGCATCCTTCCCCAGAGGAAATCATCGCCACGGCGGGGGCATCGTTGCAAGGTCCGGGTGCCTGAGCGGTGCCTTGCATCGCACCATCGACATCTTGTTTCAGACTCACCCACATGGCCGCCACGGATTGCCGCAGGGCCGCAATACGGGTATCTCGCTAGGCTTGCGCGCTGGTCTGCGCCACGTGCGCTTCCTATACTGACTCACGCATACTCCATGTCATGCCGCATGGCGATGCACACCGAAAACGATCGGGCAGGCGATGGCGGTTCCCGGGAGGACCCCGCCGACGGGTCATGTCGACACGCCCTGCCCCGGAACAGGAAAGTGGAGAAAAGGCATGCCCAGCGAACAGTTCCTTGCCACCCAGGAAACCCGCCGCTTAGGCCTGCGCGCCCTGCGCGCGGCATTGCTCCAGGTACACAAGGAAGTCATCGGCTACGACCGTGGTCAATACGAGCGTCTGCACGGTCCGATTCCAGCCGGGCAGTTCGTGCAGCTGGTCACCGAAGAATCTTTCTTTCGCTGGCTGGACCCGCTGTCGCGCCTCATCATCGAGATCGACGAAGAACTCGAGGGCGACGAACATCATGACGATACCTGCCGGGCCGTGGCCGCCGCCGCGCAGAAGCTGTTCAGCGAGCGCGGGGACGAGGCGTTTCGCAAGCGCTATCAGGAGGCGCTGCAGGACGAGTCGTCGGTCATCGTGGCACACGGGCGGTTGATGTCCGTGATCGGACAGCTTCGGCAGTTGCCGTAGGCATTGCTCCTGCCGGCATCGCGCGGGCGCGCTGGCACTCAGCGTCGACCGCGCCCGCCGCCGCCTCTTCCCCCGCCCCCACCGCCATAGCCATAACCGCCGCCACGGTAGCCGCCATAGCCGCCGTGGTACCCGCCGTGGTACCCGCCGTGTCCCCCGTGGTAGCCGTGGTAGCCCCCGTAATAGCCACGATATCCACGCCCGTAGTAGCCGCGATAGCCGCTGCCATACCAGACACTGCCGTAGAAGCCGCCATACCAGGGTCGGTAGTAATACGGATACCCGGCATACGGATAGCCGTAGGCATAGGCGGGATAGCCGCTGTAGTAGCCGCCGTAATACCCCGACGAGTCATAGCCTGACGAGGCATAGCCGGACGGATAGCTGCCGTAGTACGTGTCATAGCCGGGATATGCCACGCAGCCGCCCAGCATCCATGTGGCGCCCGCAATGCCCGCCATCATCCAACCGCGCGCCCCATTCATCGTGCACTCCCATTGACCTGCATCAAAGCCGAGGGCGGCTTCGACCGTCGCCCCATGGCCGTTAGACAGTATTTGCGGGGCGGAAATCCATTTTCGGACTATTCCTATTCACGAATCAGAATCGTCTTCTTACACTTGGCCCCGCCTGTGCAATGCAGGCACCCGATGGAGTGCCAGAGTTGACCCCTCGCTGGCATTCTTTTACTTGGATGCCACGTGGTCCCCGCCACGTGGCATTTTTTTGGTCTCAGGCCACCGTCAGGCCGTTCTCCACCATGTCCAACAGCCGCGCACCGATGATGCCGGCCTGTTCCTGCGCGCGGCTGCGCAGGGGGCCGTCGATCAACAAAATGGCTAACCCGTGGACGGCGGACCAGGCGACATACTCTGCGCCGGGGCGGCGCGCCGCTGGCAGCAGGCCCGCATCGACCCAATGATCGAGCGCGGCGCCCAGCAACTGGAACGGGTTGAGGCCGCTGTTGCCGGCCTTGGCGGGGTCCGGGTCGTCCTCTACATCGTCCGGCACCGAGAAGGCGGTGCGGAACAGGCCTGTCTCGGCCAGCGCATAACGGAGGTAGCCCGCACCCACCGCGCGCAGGCTCCCGCGCGCGCGCTCGGTGGCGGAGGCATTGGCGGGCAGCGCTGCCAGTTCGGTCTCCATGGCCATGGCCAGGCCGGACAAGGCCGCGGCGCGCACCGCCTCCAACAGGTCCTGCCGGCTCGCGAAGTGACGGTACGCGGCATTCGGCACCACGCCCGCGCGGCGCGTGGCTTCACGCAGCACCACGGCCTCCGGGCCGCCAGTGCGTGCGAGATCGATCCCGGCTTCGAGCAAGGCGCGCCGTAGATCGCCATGTCGATAAGTGCTCCGCGTGGGCGGCGTGGCGGCGACTCGGCTCATATCAAACTCCCATGTGGACATCGTCCACTCATTCTGCTTTGTATAGTAGACAGTGTACACAAGGAGCGCCAGCCGCCAATGTGGACAACGGCGGCAGCGGATTTGCTCAGAGGATGGGGGCGAACAGCTTGGCCACGTGCATCGCCACCCGGAGCAGCGCGGGCGAGGCCAAAAATTCGTCGCGACTGATCTCGCGCGCCTCGGCGAAGTCGGCCTCGAGCATGCGCGTGACGTCCCGCGCGAAGGCCGGATGCGCGGTCATCACCATCATCTCGAAATTGAGCCGGAACGAGCGATTGTCGAGATTGGCGGTGCCCACGGCGGCGGCCTCATCATCGATCAGGATCACCTTCTGATGCAGGAAGCCGGGCTGGTAGCGGTAGACCTTCACGCCTGCGCACACCGCCTGGTAGGCGTAGATGGTGGACGCCGCGTACACCACGAGGTGGTCCGGGCGCGACGGAATCAGGATGCGCACGTCCACCCCGCGCAGCACGGCAAGGCGCAGCATGGCGAACACCGCCTCGTCCGGCACGAAGTACGGCGAGGTGATCCAGACCCGCTTCTGCGCCGACTGGATCGCCTCGACGAAGAACAGCGAGCAGGTCTCCTGCGCGTCAGCCGGGCCAGACGGCACGACCTGGCAGATCATCTCGCCCACATCGCCATGCGGCGGCAGCATCAGGTACGGCACCTCCTTCGCAGCCCAGTACCAGTCCTCGGCAAACGCCATCTGCAGCTCCAGCACCGCCGCGCCGCGAATTTCGATATGCGTATCGCGCCACGGCGAGAGCGGCGCCCGCGCGCCCAGGTATTCGTTGCCGACGTTGTGCCCGCCCAGGAAGGCGCGCGCGCCGTCCACGACCACCAGCTTGCGGTGATTGCGAAAATTCAGCTGGAAACGATTGACGAAGCCGGGATGCGTGGCGAAGGACCGCGCCTCCACCCCTGCCTGCTGGAGCGTGCGCACATAGCCGCGTCCGAGTCCGTGACAGCCGATGCTGTCGAACAGGAAATAGACCTTCACGCCGGCGCGGGCGCGCTCGCACAGGCGGCGCTGGAGTTCGCGGCCCAGTTCGTCGTCATGGACGATGAAGAACTGCACCAGCACGACCTGCGTGGCGGCGTCGATGGCAGCGAAGATGGCTTCGAAGGTCTGCTGGCCGTTGATCAGCAGGCGCACGTCGTTGTTGGCCAGGCACGGCATGCCGGTCAGACCGGGCAGCGCGCGCATGCAGGCCTGCGCCGGCGCGGTCACCACACAGGCTGACATGGCCTCGCGCTCGGACGCGGTCATGCCACGGCGGATCTCGCGCAGGCGGTCATTATTGAAACGGCGGGCATTGACGTAGCCGGCGAAGGTGCTGCGGCCGAAGATCAGGTACGGAATCAGCGCGAAGTACGGCATCATCACCAGCGACCCCGCCCACGCAATGGCGCCGGGCGCGGTGCGGACCGTCATCACGGCATGCAGTGCGGCCATCACGCCAACGATATGGAAGGCGACCATCACTGCGGCGATCACGCTAGGACTCATCAACATAGGCGGATGGTTCGGCGCTGCGGGCCCGTACATGGATGAGCCGTATTCTGGCATACCCGTCACATGAGGGCATCCCCCCGATCGCCATATGCCGGTCGGGCTGCCTCATTTTTAGGCGCGCCGATGCAATGGCGTGCCGGCGCCGGTGCGCCTCCGCCCACCCGCCAGTTATCCACACGTTCTGTGGATAAGCCTGACCCGGTTCGCGGCGATCCCACATTTAAGGGAATGGCGATTGTCCGGCCGGGCATGCCGCCGCTACGCTCTGACGGTTCCTCTCCGTCAATCCGTTTCAGTTTTCTGGTAGTTGTAGCATGAGTGTTTCGACCAACATTGCCTTACTGGCCAGCCGCGCGGCCCGCCTCCACCCCATCCAGGACCTGCTCTCCCTCGCGGGTTTCCAGTGCACCCTCTTCCTTGCCGGCCGGGACCTGATCCACGGCCTCAGCCATGACAGCTACGACATGCTGCTGGTCGACCGCGACCTGCAAGACATTTCCGCCATCGACGTGATCCGTGCCGTGCGCGCCGTGCGCGCCCGCGACATGCCGATCATCATGATCGGCGGGCAGCATAACAACGACAACGACCTCGTGGAGGCGCTCGACGCCGGCGCCGACGACTACGTGCTCGAGGCCCTGAGCAACCGCGTGCTGCTGGCGCGCATCTCCGCTCTGCGCCGACGCATGTGCGGCGCGCGCTTCCGCAACAACCTGCCGATGCGCGCCGGCCCCTACGAGCTGAACAGCCCCGGCCGCTTCGCCATGCTGAATGGGCGCCGCATCGCCATGACGCCGAAGGAGTTCGACCTCGCCACGCTGCTGTTCGCCAACGCGGGCCGCATCCTGGCCAGCAAGCGGATCGAACATATGATCTGGGGTCATGACCTGCCGCCGCTCTCGCGCGCGCTGGCGGGGCTGGTCTCGCGCATGCGCCGCACGCTCGATCTCTGCCCGGCCAACGGCGTCACCGTCAATGTCGTGTACGCGCAGGGCTACCGGCTCGACATCCTCGACCAGACCGTCCGCGCCGACCTGACGGGCCCACCCGGCCAGCCGTTGCTCCAGCCGTAACCCGCCCTCTGCGGCCTGCGCCGATCTCCCCGTTGTGCGACGGTGTCACGCCTGCGTCACACCGTTCGCCGAGCATGGCGGCGCACCGCAACGGGAATATGCCCCGGTCGTCCACACCGGGCGGCACGGTCAGGCAGCCACGCGGCGGGCATCGGGTCATGGCATGGCCGGGGCAATCCCGGCAGGAGTCTGTTTCGTGTTGCAAGCCATCCAACTGAGTCTGCCGCGCGCACGCGGCGAAGCCGTGTGGCAACGGCTGGTGCGACTGCCGCTGGCGGCGCGGCTGTCCGCCGCATTCATTCTGGTCTATGTCTTCGGCGCCGTGGTCGGCCTGATCGGCATCCTCAATCTGGTTTCCCTCAAGCAGGACACCGACATCCTGTATCAACGCGACATGCGCGGCGCCATTTCGGCGGAACGCGCGCAGGCCGCACTGGCTATGCTGGGCCGCGCGCAACTGGCGCTGACGCTGGCCACGAGCACCACCGAGCGCGACGCTGCCGGCGCGGACATCCAGCAGGCCATGCGCCAGCTCGACGCCGCCGTGGACGGCGTGCGCCAGGCCGCGCCGCGCCAGGCACAGGCGCTGCAAAAGGAGCGCGCAGCGGCAGGTGAACTGATGCAAGGCTACGTGGCGCTGATCAACAAGCAGCCGCTGGACGCGCTGCAGTTCGACAGCGCCGTTTCCGTCGACGGCCATTTCCTGGGCGAGCAACTGCAAAAGCTCGGCGCGCTGATGGAAGCCACGCGCGCCGGCCTGGAGCGGCAGGCCGCCGACACCGTGGCGGGCGTTGCCGCGAGCCAGATCGGCGCACAAACGCTGATGGCCGCGCTGCTCGTGGCCAGCTTCGTGGCGGCCGGCGCGCTGGCGTGGTTTGCAGCGCGCAGCCTGACGCGCGAACTCGGCGGCGAACCGCGCGACGCCGCGGCGGCGGCCAACCGCATCGCCAGCGGCGACCTGACCGCGCATATCAACCTGCGCAGGGACGATCAGACCAGCCTGCTCTATTTCCTGGCTGGCATGCGCGACGAACTGGCCGGCGTGCTGGCCCGCATTCAGGAGTCAGCGCACGAGATCACGGACACCAGCGGCGATATTGCCGACGGCAACCAGCAACTCGCGGCACGCACTGCGCAGCAGGCCGAGGCACTGCGCCACGCGGCGGCCAGCATGACTCGCCTGACCGCGCTCGTCGAACAGGTGCATGAGCAGGCCAATGAATCGAGCACGATGGCCAACCAGGCGCGCACTGCATCGGGCGCCGGCATGGCGGTGGTACGCGACATGAACGGGACCATGGCCAACGTGCTGGGCCATTCGCGCAATATCGCCGAGGTGGTCACGGTGATCGAGGGCATTGCGTTCCAGACCAATATCCTCGCGCTCAACGCCGCCGTGGAAGCCGCGCGCGCCGGCGCGGCGGGGCGCAGCTTCGCGGTGGTCGCGCAGGAAGTGCGCGCGCTGGCCCAGCGCAGCGCCAACGCCGCCCGCGAGATCGGCGGCATCGTCGGCGACGCCACGCGCGAGATCGAACGCGGCGCCAGCCTCAGCGGCACCGTGGTGGCGGCGATGGAAGGGATCGAGTCGGCGGTCGATCGCAGCCACAGCCTCGCGGGCCATCTGCGCGCGCTGGCCGAGGAACAGGCCGCCGGCATCCGCACCGTGGGCGATGCCCTCGCGGAACTCGGGYAGACCGGGGCGCAGAACGGCGCGCTGGTGGACACCGTGGCACAGCACGCCAACCGGCTCGACGAAGAAGCCGCCGCGCTGGAATCTGACGTGTCGCGCTTCCAGTTCCAGTAGCCCTGCCACGCTGCACCGCAGCAATGTCACGCCATTGTTAAAGTTTCCGGTCTTTGCTGTCGTAAATAAGCGAATGCTGATTCTCCCCGGGTCACGGCCCGGCTAGCATGATCGCTTGCCTCTCAATCGAGACGCACAGCAAGGACCAGGCATGGCGCTACGCAAGGCAGTGCAGGACGATTCGTCCTTTCATGATGATCTCGACGCGGCGGGCCGCGACTGGGCGCCACGGCTCAAGCCGTGCGGCGCCTGTCATGGCTGCGAGCAACCCGTGGGCCCGACCGTGCTGTTTTGCAGCGCGGCGTGCCAGCAATCATTCGAGCATTTCGAAATGCGTTTACTGCGCAAGCGGTAAGCCGCCTCACCGCCCCCCCATCGCCCCACCGTCCCTGCCCGCCCCTTCTCGGCCTCCAATCCCGCCTCGGGTAAATCCTAGTAATTCCCCTAATCGCGACGTGTCAACCGATGCGCTGGTGCATTCGTTTTCTTCTCCATTGGCCCCACATCCGCGCCGGAATCGACCCCGGATTCAGGCAGGTGTGTCGGCCGGAAACATTTGAGAACAAGGGGTAACGGGCATTTACGCCTCCGGTGTAGAAGTTACAGAACTGTTGCACTTACGCACGTTTTGTGTCGCCGCAGAAGCCGAATTGCCGAGTACGCTTGTCTCGACCAAACAGTACCGACTACCACAGGGAAATCATGTCTGAACGCCTCATCATGCTGGACGTACCCGGCGTCCTCTACTCGGACCGCTCCGCTGCCCGCCTGGGCGGTACGCCAATGAGCGGCACCCTGAGGGATGTCCGTTTCTTCGATCCGATCGCGCTGGGCTTCCTGCGCCGGCTGTTCGGCATTGCCGGCGCCCGCGTGGTGGTATCCGACGCCTGGCGTCGTGGCACGCCCGCCGCGATCCTGCAACAGCTCGATCTTCAGGTGGAAGGCATGACCCCGCGCGTGGCGGGCGGCCATGGCGCCGAGATCGACGCGTGGTTCGCACAGCGTGCCGCGCCGGGTAGCTGGGTGATCCTGTCGACGGCCGCACCGGCCTCGATGACGGATGCGCAGCGCCGCCACCTCGTGCAGGTGAATCCGGTCGAGGGCCTGACGGTAGAGAACTTCCGCCAGGCACTGGACATCCTCGGCGTGGCCTGCCCGTCGACGGTGACGCCCGATTCGCGCGTGGAACCCGGCCTCCAGGCCAAGCTGCGCCACCTCCAGCAACTGGCGCGCGAAGCCCCCGAGCGCTTCATGCCCGCGCCGGCCGCCGCCGAGGCCCGCGAGCAGGCCATGGCCGTCGCCGTAGCCAGCCTGACCGGCAAATCGCTGCAACCGGCCGCGCTGCACGCCTAAGCGACGCGCCGCGCCCCCGCAAGGCCGCCGCCATGGCGGCCTTTTTCATGGTCCGGGCGCATTCGACATGCCGACGCGCCGTGCGGATCGGACAGGACCGGCCCCGCGCGCTATCCTCCCCGGCCATCACCGCCTACCCTTGTACCTTGGGATTCCGCCTCGCTCGCAGGCACCGATCGTACAAGGAGAGCACCATGGCCAACCACGCAGCCGACCTCATCACCCGCGTCCTGCACGCAGTGGGCGTCGAACGCATCTACGGCGTCGTCGGCGACAGCCTCAACGGCATCACTGAATCGCTGCGCCAGCGCGGCGACATCGACTGGATTCATACCCGCCACGAGGAGACCGCCGCATTCGCAGCGGGCGCCGAGGCGCACCTGACCGGCAAGCTGGCCGTCTGCGCCGGGAGCTGCGGCCCCGGCAACCTGCATCTGATCAATGGCTTGTTCGATTGCCACCGCTCCGGCGTGCCGGTGCTGGCCATCGCCGCCCATATCCCGAGCGCCGAAATCGGCCGTGGCTACTTCCAGGAGACGCACCCCGAGCAGTTGTTCCGGGAGTGCAGCCACTACTGCGAACTCGTCACCAGCATCGAGCAGTTGCCCGGCGTACTCGAATCCGCGATCCGCGCGGCAGTGGGCCGCCGGGGCGTGGCCGTGATCGTGATTCCGGGCGATGTGGCGCTGCGCGAGGGCACGTTCGCCGAGTCCGCGCCCGCCGCCATTGCCTTGCGGCCCCCGGTGGTCACGCCGGACGCCGACTCGCTCGACGCCCTGGCCAGCCTGCTGCGCGGCAGCCAGCGCACAACGCTGCTGTGCGGGCGCGGCTGCGCCGGCGCGCACGACCAGGTGGTGCAACTGGCGGCCACGCTGAAGGCACCCGTGGTGCACGCCCTGGGCGGCAAGGAATACATCGAATACGAGAATCCGTACGACGTGGGCATGACCGGGCTGATCGGCTTCAGCTCCGGCTACCACGCCATGCAGGAATGCGACACGCTGCTGATGCTCGGCACCGATTTCCCCTATCGCCAGTTCTACCCCGAGGGCGCGCAGGTCGTGCAGATCGATATCCGTCCGGAAAACCTCGGGCGCCGCACGCGGCTGGACATGGGGCTGGTCGGCGATGTCGGCGCCACGCTGGACGCCCTGCTGCCCCGCCTGGCCCCCAAGGCCGACGAAGCCCATCTGGCGGCGAGCCTGCGCCACTATCGCGACGCACGCCGTCAACTGGACGACCTCGCCACGGGCGACAGTGGCCGCAAGCCCATCCATCCGCAGTACCTGGCCCGCCTGCTGAGCGAGCAGGCCGCCGAGGACGCCGTCTTCACCTTCGACGTCGGCACGCCGACGATCTGGGCCGCGCGCTACCTGCGCATGAACGGCCAGCGCCGGCTGATCGGCTCGCTCGCGCATGGGTCGATGGCGAACGCGCTGCCGCAGGCGATTGGCGCCCAGTCCGCCTATCCGGGGCGGCAGGTCATCAGCCTGTCCGGCGACGGCGGTTTTGCAATGCTGATGGGCGATTTCCTGACGCTTTCCCAGCAGGGCCTGCCCGTCAAAGTGGTGATCTTCAACAACAGCGTGCTCGGTTTTGTCGCGCTGGAGATGAAGGCGTCTGGCTACCTGGAGTCGGGCACTTCGCTGCAGAATCCCGATTTCGCGGCCATGGCGCGCGCCATCGGCGTGCATGCCCAGCGCGTGGAAGACCCGCTGCTGCTGCCGGAAGCCATCGCCACCATGCTGGCGCATGACGGGCCGGCCCTGCTCGACGTGGTAACCAACACGCAGGAACTGGCGATGCCGCCGTCCCTGAAGGCGGAGCAGGTCAAGGGCTTCAGCCTGTGGGCGATGAAGGCCGTGATGAACGGCCGCGCCGACGAGGTCATCGAGCTGGCGCGGTCGAACCTGCTGCGCTAGACGGCGGCTTACCGGCTCAACGTGGGTTGAGCTTCACGCCGGGGAAATCCACCGGCACGTTCAGCGCCACGTTGACGTAGTTGGTGAACAGGTTCAAGGCCACGTGGGCGACGATTTCCACGATTTCTTCGTCGCCGAAGCCGACTTCCCGCAGTTGGGCCACGTCGGCGTCCGACACCTGGCCCCGGTCGTTCACCAGCTTCAGCGCGAAGGCCAGCGCGGCGGCCGTCCGGGCATCCTCGGCACGCCCAGCCTGGGCGGCAGCCATCTCCTCAGCGGTGGCGCCGGCCTTGCGGCCCAGCGCCGTATGGGCGGCCAGGCAGTATTCGCAGCGGTTACGGTCGGCAACGGCCACGGCGATCTTCTCGCCGAGTTGCGCCGGAATCACACCGCCGCCGAGCGCGCCAAACGCGCCCCACATCGATTGCAGCGCGGCCGGCGAATTGGCCACGGCGCGGAACATCTGCGGGGTCGTGCCGAAGGCGGCCTGGATCTGGGCCAGGGCGGCGGCGCTGCCGGCGGGGGCGTTGCTGGCGTTGGGCAGGGAAACACGTGCGGTCATGATGAACTCCTATATATAGAGCGACAGTGAGAGAGGCTCCCGGGGTGCCGGCTGAATCGCCTGGCGTCCGGGGTGTCTCTACTATGGCCGCAGGCATCGTACGAAGGGATACAATTCGTCCACGAAATCATCCTATTCGTCCAGATCGTCCAGACCCATGTCCTCGCTGCCGGAATCCCCGCCTGATCGCCTGTCCGCGCTGCTCGAACGCTTCCGCGTCCGCGCGCACCTGTTCCACACCGGGCCGCTCTGCGGCGTCACGCGCTTCGACGAAGCCGGCCGGGGCTTCCTGCACGTGCTGCGCGAAGGGCGCACCGAGGTCACCCATGGCGCGAGCGCCCTGCCCACCCGGCTGGTGATCGAGGAACCGTCGCTGCTGTTCTATCCGCGCTACGCCGTCCACACCTTCCACAATCCGCCGGTGGAGGGTTCCCAGTTCACCTGCGCCACGCTCGATTTCGATGGCGGGGCCATGAATCCGCTGGCACGCGCCCTGCCGCCCCTGATCGTGCTGCCGTTGGCACAGGTAGATGGGCTCGATCCCGCGCTCGCGCTGCTGTTCGCCGAGACGGAGCGCGTGCGCTGTGGCCAGCGCCTGTTGGCCGACCGGCTGTTCGAAGTGGTGCTGATCCAGCTGCTGCGCTGGCTGCTCGACCATCCCGAGCAAGCCGGCATCCAGCCGGGCCTGATCACTGGCCTGTCCGATGCGCGCCTGGCGCGGGCGCTGGTCGCCGTGCACGAGGCACCGGGCGAGGCATGGAGCGTGGAGTCGATGGCGGGTTGCGCCGGGATGTCGCGCAGCGCGTTCGCGGCGACGTTTCGGGAGGTGGTGGGGCAGACGCCAGCCGACTATCTGGCCGACTGGCGCATCAGCCTTGCGCAGGCGCGCCTGCGTGACGGCGTGCCGCTGAAACTGATGGCCGACGAGCTGGGCTACGCCAACCCGTCGGCCTTGTCGCGTGCGTTCCTGGCCAAGGTCGGCCAGTCCCCGCGCGACTGGTTGCGGACTCAGTAGTCCACGGTCATCGACAGCTTGAAGGTACGCGGCTGGCCGATCACGAGGATGCCGCCGCTCGACGACGCCCAGTAGTCCTTGTCCGCGATGTTCTCGACGCCCGCCCGCACCGTATAGCGCAGCTGCGACGCCTTGAACGCGTAGCGCGCCCCGAGATCGAATCGGTTCCACGACGGCAGGCTGATGGTGTTGGTCGTGTTGGCGGACTGGCGGCCGGTCTGGATATAGCGGCCGGACACCGTCGCGCCCGGGAGGAACGGCAGGTCGTACTCGCCGCTCATCGTCAGCGTGTAGATCGGCACGCCCACACCCGGCTTGCCCTCGGTGTTGGCGTTGCCCGTGTTCGACACCTTCGAGTCGATATAGGACACGCCGCCCAGCAGGCGCACGCCGCGCAGCGGCTCGCCGAACACGCTGAACTCCACGCCGCGATTGCGCTGGTCCCGCACGGCGAACACATTGCCCTGCGTGACGCCCGTCGGCTGCTCGATCTGGAAGAACGCCAGCGTGGTGCCGAAGCTGCCCGCGTCGTACTTCGCGCCCACTTCATGCTGCTTCGACTTGGCCGGCGCGAACACCTGCCCGGCGTTGATTGTGTTGGACGGCGCGGTGCCGCCCTGCGCCAGACCCTCGATGTAGTTGTAGTACAGCGAGACGTTCTGGAGCGGCTTGACCACCAGGCCGAACATCGGCGACGTGGCGGACTCGCTGTAGTTCGCCGTCTGCACGCCCGTGGCCGTTGCGTAGCCACGGATGTTCATCACCTGCTGGCGCACGCCGCCGGTCAGCAGCACGCGGTCGTTCAGGAACGACAGCGTGTCCGAGAACGACACCCCGTTGATGTTGACCCGGCCCGTCACGTTCGGATCGGCCATATTGCCGGTGGTCGGGGCGGCCGGGTAAGGCACGGTCGGCGCGTTGTAGAGATTGGTTGGGAACGCGGGCGAAGACTGGAACGCGCTGCCCTTCTTCTGCTCCAGGCCGGACCAGCTCAGGTTGACCGTGTGCTTGACCGGGCCGGTTTCGAAGCGGCCACGCACGCCCACTTCACCGGTGTAGGTATCCTGCTTGAACGGAACGGTCAGCCGCGTGGCCGTGCCAAAGCCGTTATTCCCGACATTCGCGCCGCTGTAGTTGCCGAACTCGTTGCTGTGGTGCGCGCCGAAGGCGGCGTAGGTGGTCCAGTTCCTGGTGACGTCGTACTCGGCGCGGATCGTGCCGTAGGTGTCTTCCAGCTCGGAATACGTCCATGGCTGGGCGAAGTTCGTCGAGGCGGACGGCACCGCCGGCAAAGCCGTACCCGACAGCTGGACCGTGCTGCGGCCCTGGTTGATCCGCTGCTTCTGGTAGCCGAAGTCCGCATTCACGCGGAACGCGTCGCCCTGGTAGTCCAGGCCCAGCGTGAACAGGCGCTGCTGCCGGCTCTCGTTGTCCACCGGGGTATCGCCGCCACGCGCCATGGCGTTGACGCGCACGCCGAATTCCTTGTTCTTGCCGAAACGGCGGCCCACATCCACATGGCCGCCCACCTGCGAGTCGCTCGTATAGTCGATGGTCGCCTGGGTGATGTCCGCCGCCGTGGCGTACTTGGGCACGAGGTTGATCATGCCGCCCGTGCCGGAGCCACTCGGCGACACGCCGTTCAGGAAGGCGCTGGCGCCGCGGAACACTTCCACGCGCTCCAGCCCTTCGATGGCCACCAGCTGGCGCGGGGCGATGCCGAACAGGCCGTTGTACTGGATGTCGTCGGTGGTCAGCGGGAAGCCGCGCACCACGAATGTATCGGCGAAGTTGCCGAAGCCGTAGGCGGTGCGGATCGCCGGATCATCGGCCAGCACACCGGCAATGCTGCGCGCCTGCTGGTTCTGGATCTGCTGGGACGTGTACGACGTCACGCTGAACGGCACATCCATGAAGTCCTGGTTGCCCAGCACGCCAAGGCGGCCGCCGCGTGCGACCTGCCCGCCGGCATAGGGCGCGGGCAGCTGGTCTGCCGAGGCGTCGGCATGGACGGTGACGGCGGGCAGCGTGGCGCTCTCCGCGCTGGCGGCTGGCTGGGCCGCTTCCTGGGCGAAGGCGATGGTCGGCAGCACGCCGGCGGCGGCCAGCGCGGCCACGAGATGGCGCAGCGGCGTGCGGGATGCACGTCCGGTACGCGGTACGGAATAAGACAAGGTGACACTCCCAAGTAAAACAATTTCATGCCCGTCCGCGCCGCTGATCGCGGCGGGCGGGTTTTTTCCCGTATCCGTCTGGATGGTGGCGTCGCTCTGACGGCGACGCTCGTTTGTGCCGCTACGCCTGCACGATCAGGATCGCGCTCAGCGCAGCCGCCACACCGATGCCGATCGCCCCGCGCGCGATGCGCGGCGTGACCTGCGGTGCATAAGAGAAGGCGCCCACCACTGTCAGGGCGCTGACGGTGAGCAGGCCGGCCCAATAGATCACGCCGAAGGCCCAGCCCTGGGCGGCCACGCACGCCGCCAGGGCCAGTGCCAGCGCGATCCAGCCCTGCCAGCGCAGGCGGCGCACGCGGGCCGGCGGGGGCTCGGCGCCCCGGCCGAAGATGTCGGCGTGATGCCGGTCGATGGTCTGGGCCAGCCAGGTGAAGCCGCCCACGGCGAATCCGATGCCGGCCACGCAGGCCGGCCACATGGCGGGTGCGCTCATGACGCCTCCCCCATGGCACCGGTGCGCGCCGACGCGTCTGCGCCGCGTGCCGCCGGACGAGTCCGCCCGAGCCACCACGCCGCCGCGCCCAGCCCGAGGCCAATCGCCAGCACCGTCAGGTCGAAGCCCGCCAGCACCGCCGGCCCATGCAGCAGCGTCACGCCCAGATGGGCGGTGCCGGTCAGCGCGTTCAGCAGCGGCAGGCCCGCGAACAGCACGGCGCCGATGCCCAGCAGCACGCGCCACATGCCGCGCGTCGGGCGGATCTGGGCGACCAGCGCCGCGATGGCCCAGGCCGCGAAGAACATGCGGATTTCCATGTCGGGCCGCTGCGCGATACCCACCGGCACGAGCCGATTGGCCCAGAAGTAGCTGGCGAATGCGATCGGCAGGCCGGCAATCACGCCAAGGTTGAGCGCTTCCACCAGCCGCAGCCCAAACGGCGTGCGGCCCGTGGCAGCAATCGTGTGGGCGTGGCTCTTGCGCGTCCTCACGGCCCAGAGCAGCGCGCCGGTCGCCACCATCAGGCAGCCGGCCAGCCCGGAGGCAAAGAAAAGCCCGCGCAGCAGCGGCGGCGCGAAGTGCGCGATGTGCAGCCCCACCATCACGCCACGCGTGGCGCTGGCATTGGCCGGATCGTCGCCGAAGGTTTCCTTGAGCGCGCCGGTGGTGCCGGCGAACAGGACGGTCGGCTGCACCGACGACAGGCTGCGCCCGGCATCGCGCGTCATCGTGACGAGGGCGTTGGCGTCGTTGGGGCGCTCCACCGTGATCCGGGCCGGGGCCACGCCGTCCCACCGGGCGGTCGCCTGCGCCAGCATCGGGCCCACCGGGGCCAGCGGCACCTGCACGCCAGACGCCTGCACGCGCGGGGCGCGGAGGCCCAGCTCGGTGTCGAACCGCTTCGAATCGCCCTTATAGACCGCCTGCACGCCCCACGGCATGTACAGGAACAGCAGCGTCACGAGGCCCGTGTAGGTAATCATCAGGTGAAACGGCAGCGCCAGCACGGCGGTGGCGTTGTGCGCATCGAGCCACGAGCGCTGGCCCTTGCGGGCGCGGAAGGTGAAGAAGTCCGCGAAGATGCGCCGATGGGTGATCACGCCGCTCAGGATGGCCACCAGCATGAACATCGTGCAGAAGCCGATGATCCAGCGCGCCCAGATCGCCGACATGTAGTGGAGATCGAAATGCAGGCGGTAAAGGAACTCGCCGCCGCGCGTCTCGCGGGCGCCGGGCACGGGCGTGCCGGTCACGGCGTCGAGCGTGCGCGTCTCCAGCCGGGCGCGGTTGCCCTTGCCGGCATCCTCGGGGCGCGGCTGGCGCAGCCAGAACACCGAGGTGGTGGGACGGCGGTCGTCGGGGAGATTGATGAACCAGCGCTCGGCATTGGGTGCCTGTTCGCGGAGGAAGGCGATGGCGCCGTCGGCAGCCCGGCGGGTCGCGTCGGCGTCTGTGTCGCCACCCAGCCGCGCGTGCAGTTCGGGCTTCATCCAGAGCGTGATCTCGTCCTTCACATAGCTGGCGGTGCCGCTACAGAAGACGAGGAACAGCACCCAGCACACCAGCAGGCCCGCCCACGTATGCAGCCACGCCATCGACTGGCGCAGCCCCTGACCCTTTCGCAATTCGGCCATTACGCGCTCCGCAGGGCCAGCCAGCCCAGTCCCAGGACCGCGCAGGGCACGGCCAGTCCGATCCACGCGCGCCATGCCGACTCGACGGCGAACACCCAGATCACGGCCAGCGCGTACCAGAGGAACGACAGCAGGGAGGCGGTGACTACCGCTTCGGCGCGCGCCATATCGGTCCAGCGTGCCAGCGCGAGCGAGACGCAGCCCGTGGCGAGTGCTGCGAGCCCGTAGCCGCCCAGGATGCCGGCGATCGCCCGCGACGCGACCGCCACGCGATAACCGGTCGAAATGCCCTGCTTCATGTTGCTGCGAATTCCGTGAAAGCAGCAATGATAAGCGTTCTCATATGCATTGTCTTTCAGACCTCGCATTTCGGCGGGTTATGGCGGGGTAGACATTGAAGACATGTCGCGAAAAGCCCATAGACGGAAATCCCAGTAATTCTGCATTGCAGAACCCCCATTCCACGCTGCGGTTGACAGCTTCCGGGGATCGATGGGACGATGCCACGCATCAATACCGGCGACTTCACGCCGGAAGCCTTGCCCGGAGACATGCATGCGCAGTACCGCTTCCCCCGCGGACCGTTCTGGTCACGCGTCCACCCCCGCCCAATCCGACTCCTTCCGCCCCGCCTTCCAGCGCCTGCACCAGACCATGGGCCCGTGGGTGGCCAGCCATCCTGACCGCGTGGCCGTGATGGATGCCCACCGCGCGCTGCGCTATAGCGAACTGGACCTGGCCGTGCGCGAGACCGCCCAGACGCTGACCGCGCTCGGCGTGCGCGGCGGCGACCGCGTGGTGCTGGTCACCGAGAACAGCGTCGGCTGCGCCGTGCTGCTGCTGGCGCTGAGCGCCATCGACGCCTGGTCGGTGCCGGTCAATGCCCGGCTGTCGGCGCGCGAGATTGCCAATATCGTCGAGCACGCCGGCGCGCGCGTGACCTTCTATCTGGACAACGATTTCCCCGAAGCCCGCGAGCACGGGCTGGCGCGCGGCGCGCAGTGGGCCGATGCTGCCGTGTGGCCACACGTCGGCAAGCTGCTTGTCAGCGCCATCGACGAGACGGCCGTGGCGGAGCCGGTAGCCGCCGAGGCCCGCGAGCAGGTGGCCGCGCTGATCTATACGACCGGCACCACGGGCGCCTCGAAGGCGGTGATGCTGACGCACGCCAACCTGATGTTCATCGGCCATTCCAACCGCCTGCAGGCCCGCGTACAGGCCGGCGACCGCGTCTACGGCGTGCTGCCGATCTCGCACGTCTATGGGCTGTCCGTGCTGCTGGTGGGCCCGGTGTCCAACGGCGCCACGGTCTACTACGAACCGCGTTTCCGCCCGGAGAAGCTGGCGCGCACGCTGGTCGAGGAACAGCTCACCGTGCTGCACGGCGTGCCGGCGATGTACGCCAAGGTGATCGAATGGAGCCGCGCGCAGGGCCAGTCGCTGCGCACGCCGTCGCTGCGCATGGCGCAGTCGGGCGGCGCGCCGCTCACGGCGTCGCTCAAGGCATCGTTCGAAGACGCCTTCGGCATCGTGCTGAACAACGGCTACGGCATGACGGAGACCTCGCCCACCGTGTGCCAGACCCGCGTGGATGCCCCGCGCGCCGACTGCTCGGTCGGCCCGGTGGTGCCGGACGTGGAAATCCGCCTCGGCTCCCCCCTGCCCGACGGCAGCGGTGAGTTGCTGGTGCGCGGCCCCAACGTGATGAAGGGCTACTACCGGCGCCCGGACCTCACGGCGCAGACCATCGATGCCGACGGCTGGCTCCATACGGGCGACCTCGCGCGCATCGATCCGGACGGCGCGGTATCCATCGTCGGCCGCTCGAAGGAAATCATCATCCACTCGGGCTTCAACGTGTATCCGGAGGAAGTCGAGCAGTCGCTCAATGCGTTCCCCGCCGTGCTGCAATCGGCCGTAGTGGGCCGGGCCACCGAGGGCAACGAGGAAGTGATCGCCTTCGTCGAGGTGCGCGGCGGCATGACGCTGGACGAGCCCGCGCTGCGCGCCTTCCTGCGCGACCGCCTGTCGCCCTACAAGATGCCGGCCGAAATCCGCGTGGTGGCGCAGCTACCCGCGGCGCCTTCCGGCAAGATCCTCAAGGCGAAGCTGCGCGAGCAGCTTGCCTCCGGCAACCTTTGAGCCACGCACATGGATAGCCAGGCCGATTCCCTCCCCGACCTCCCGCCCGCCACGCCCAAGGTGGACAACCGCAAGGAAGACCGCCATTTCGTGACCGCGCTGGCGCGCGGGCTCGACGTGCTGGCGTGCTTCCGCGCCTTCGACAGCGAACTCGGCAATGCCGAACTGGCCCAGCGCTGCGGGCTGCCGAAGTCGACCATTTCCCGGCTCACGCACACGCTGACCGAACTCGGCTACCTCCAGGCGCTGACCGAGCCGATGCGCTACCGGCTGGGCAGTTCCGCGCTGGCACTGGTGCCGTCCGGCCAGCCCGGCGCGGACGTGCTGGCGGTTGCGCGGCCGTACATGCAGGAACTGGCGGATCTCTCGCAGGGCGTGGCCTCGTTGATCGTGCGCGACCGGGGCCGCATGCTGATCTACGAGAACTGCCAGTCGGAGAGCTACCTCACGCTGCGCGTGGCCGTGGGCAGCCGCGTTTCCGGGCTCAATACGGCGGCCGGGCGGGCCTACCTTGTGGCCCTGCCGCCGGCCGAGCAGCGCCAGGCGCTGACCGCCTTCCGCGCCGATGACCGCGTCAGCGCGGCCCATGCCGAGGGCGTGCTCTCCGCCAGCCGCGACGAAGCGCGCCGGCTGGGCTGCACCACCTCGTTCGGCGAATGGCTGCCCGACATCAACTCGATCGCCGTCGCTTTCCGGCCCGGCCAGTCCCTGCCGCCGATGACCCTCAGCTGCAGCGGCCCGAACGCCATCGTGCCGCCGGCGCATCTGCTGGAAAAGGTGCGCCCGCTGCTGCGCGACCACATCCGCCGCATCGAGGCCGCGTTCGGCGTGGCGGCCTGAGCCGGGGGGTTTCCCGGAGGGCGCCGGTTTGCCGTACGATGCTGGCTTTCCCTCCGATCCTTCGACGCTCCCGCCATGCCGCAACTGATCATCGAACTCACCGAAAACACCCGCCTGACCTGCTCGCAGGACGAGCTGCTGGACGAAGCCAACGCCGCGCTGCTGGCCACCGGCCAGTTCCGCGAGCCGGACATCAAGTCCCGCTGCGTGACGCTGACCACCTACCGCCAGGGCACGGAAAACCGTGACCGCGCCTTCGTGCACGCCACCGTCTGGATTCTGGACGGGCGCGAGCAGGCCGTGCGCAAGCAGGTGGCGCAGGCCGTGTGCGATGTCCTCACCGACGCGGTGCGCCCCGGCGCCGGCCAGAGCGTGCAGGTCAGCGTGAACGTGCAGGAGATGGAGCGCGCCGTGTTCACCAAGCAGATCATCGGCGAGTAAGCCAGCGCGGCGGCGTCTGCACTGTCAGCCATATGCATCGCAATATCTGACGCCGCCGCGTTCGCCCCCGGCCGCCATCCGGCGGCAAGACTCGTTTCACCCGCGATACACCCCCGTTGTGCCTTTAACATCCGGCAACCCTGTGCTGAGCATTTTTGACATGGGGCGGCCGTGACCGTCGCCTAGTATGTTCTGGGATGCCTGCCGGCCTGCCCCCCGGACCCGGCGCCCACCCTCCCCGTTTTTGATCTCCCATCGTCTTCGCTCCCCTGCGAGGTGTCTATGCGTGTCGTGCTCTATCAGGAAGAGGCGCTGCGGCTCCGTCAACGCCTGTGCGAGCACGGCCTTCCCGAGGAAATCGACCTGTCCGGCGCGGGCGACGGCATGCTGGTGGTCGTCGTCCTGGCCCGGGACACACGCGTGGCCGCCGCCGCCGAGCACTGGCTGCGCAGCGTGCCCCGCCCGGACGCCTTCATCGCCGCCTGCACCGCCGCCACGCGCGCGCAATGCCGGCAGGAGCCATGGTGGCCCGGCGGCATCTGCGACGTGGTAGCGGCTGACGACGAGCCGGGCATGCTGACCGAACTGGCGCTCCGCCTGAAGCGCCTGCACGAGCTGGAATCGATCCTCACCTCCGACTGGCTGCGCAAGCGCGCGGTGGGCCACTCGGCGCCCTGGCGTGAAACGCTGCGCGCAGTGGCGCAGGTCGGCCGCTTCGGCAGCGGCGCCTGCCTGCTGACCGGCGACAGTGGCTGCGGCAAGGAGCTGCTGGCGCGGCTGATCCATGATCTCGATCCGGTGCGGCGCAGCGGCCCCTTCATCGTGGTGGACTGCACCACGCTGAGCCCCGAGCTATCCGGCAGCGAGCTGTTCGGCCATGCGCGCGGCGCCTTCACCCACGCCGTGGCCGCGCGTGACGGCGCCGTGGCGCTGGCCGATGGCGGCACACTGTTCCTCGACGAAATCGGCGAACTGGACCTGCTGCTGCAAGCCCGCCTGCTGCGCGTGGTGCAGGAGCGCGCCTACAAGCGCGTGGGCGACGACAACTGGCGGCGCTCGGACTTCCGGCTGACCTGCGCGACCAACCGCAGCCTCGACGCGGAGGTGACAGCAGGCCGCTTCCGCAGCGACCTGTACTTCCGCATCACCCAATGGACCATCCACGCCCCGCCGCTGGCGGCGCGGCGCGACGACATCCCGCTGCTGGTCGAACACTTCCTGGCCGAGCACGCCGGCACGCCGCCGCGCGTGATGCCCGAGGTCATGCAGCAGTTGATGGCACGCGACTATCCCGGCAATGTGCGCGAACTGCGCCACGTGGTGCTGCGCATGGCGGACCGCCAGCAAGGCTTCCACGTGCTCAGCACGGGCTGCCTGGACCTGCCGCTGGCCGATGTCATGGCCGCCACCGGCCTGATGGACGGCTGGGAGGGCGTGCTGGCCCGCGCCGTCGAGGGGGCGCTCGATGCCGGGCTGGGGCTGAAGAACATCGGCCAGATCGCGGAAGCCATCGCCGTGAAGGTGGCGGAACGGCGCGCCGGGTCCACCAGCCGCGCCGCCGAGCTATTGCGCGTCACGCCGCGTGCGCTGCAATTGCGCCGGCAGGGGCGGCCCACGGAGGGCTGCCCGTGAGGTCGGCCCTGACGTTGCCACGGGGGCGCCGCCAATCAGCCGCAGCGCGTTGCCGCCGGCCATGCGCGCGAAGGCTTCCGGCGATGGGCGCAGCGCGCGGATCTTGGCCAGCTCCAGCCCCGGATGCAGCCACGGGCCGTCCGAGCCGAACAGCAGCTTGTCCGGGCCGGCGCGGGCGAAGGCTTCCTCGAGCAGGTCGAAGCGGCGCACGCCGGCCGTATCGGCAAACAGGTTCGGATGCCGCACGATCAGGTCGATGACCTGCCGCTGGGCGGCCCAGTCGTCCGCGAAGCTGCCGAGGTGGGCGAACACGAACGCCACGTCAGGATGGGTCTGCGCCAGCAGCGAGAGCGCGCCGGTATCGCCGCCGGCGTCGTACAGCACCGGCAGCCGCCAGCGGCGCGCGGCGTCGCAGACCTGCCGGTGAATCCGCGCATCGTGACGATGTACCTTGATGCCGCGCAGCCCCAGCCGCAGCACGGCTTCCTCGATCATCGCGTGCAGCCGGTCGCGGTCGCGCTCGGCGTGGACCATGGCGAAGCCGATCCAGCGGCGCGGGTCGGACCGCACCAACGCAGCGACGTCACGGTTGCCTTGCGCGTAGTCCGACTGGAACACGGGGAGCAGCACCGAACGCACGATGCCGGCCTCGCTGGCGCGGCGCGCGTAGGCGGCCAGCGGCGCGGTGGTGTCCCACGGGCCGGTCATGCCGTCGCCCTGGCCGGCGTGGACGTGGAAGTCGACGATCATGGCAGCCGCCATTCGAGTTCGAGCTTCTCGCCGGACTTCATCGCCAGCGTGCGCTTGTCGTCGCCCGTGCGGAAGGCGTTGATCTGGGTCGCCCGTCGCAGCAGGCTCGGCGGCAGGATGTTCACAATCGTGATGCCGGAAGGCCCTGCGAGCAGAACATCGCCGACCAGCGCGCTGTTGTGAATGCTGCCACGCAAGGCGCGGATGACGGCGTGCTCGACGGCAGACAGGTCCTTCTCCTTCCTGACGCTGGCTACCCAGACGCCGAGCCCGCGCAGCGCGCCGTGCACACCCGCGCACCACCGGTGCTGCTTCATGCGGCTACCCAGCGTCTTCGACAGGCCGACATAGATCGGCGTCGTGCCACGGACGAGGATGTAGACGCCCGGCCCCGATACGGTCCGGTCATCAACCGCCAGCTTGAGCGATTCGAACCTCCGCCACGCCAGCGTCACGTTGACTTCTCGCGTGACTTCCTCCTCCAGCTCCGGCGCGAAGCCCTCGTACAGGTGCCCGCCCGGCCGTGGCGCCGCCAGCTGCAACCCCACCAGTTCCATCCCCCCGCGCGGCTGCTGCCGCGCCAGCAGGCAGGCCCGGCAGCACGCGTCGGTGCTCTCGAAGCGGGCCATGCCCAGCCGTGGCTGGGTACTCACACGCCGCGCGCGGGCGATGATCAGCCGCAGGTCGTTGACCAGCGCCTGCGGGGGCGTGCCGGGCGGATAGCGGCGCATGGCCGCCACCAGCCCCATCAGCCGGCGCATGCGCCATGGCGCAAGCTCCAGCGTGTCTCCATCAGCGGTCTTAAACATGCTGGGGTTCCTCCATTGGGGTCGAAGACGGCCACGGCGCCTGGCGCGCGGCATCGGGCAAGTGCGGCGCGAGCCGCGTCATGGCGGCCAGCAAAGCGTCGATATCCGCGCGGCGATGATTGGCCCGGACGATCAGCGCCAGCGCGTGGCGCCCCTCGGGCTGGCGCAGCAGCGCGGTACGGAAGCCGGCGGCGCGCAGGCCGGTGTGCAGCGCCACGGTGCGTTCCGTACTGGCGAGCCGCACGTGTTGCATCGGATGGTCGCGCGGCGGCGCGTGCAGGTCCGGCAGGCAGCCCCGCGCCAGCGCGCGCAGGCCGGCCTGCAGGCGGCGCAGGCGCTGCCAGAGCCGCGCGCGCAGGACATCGCCCGCCATGCGGTTGATTTCCAGCGCACGGAGCCCGGCGCGCAGCGCGACCTCGCTGGCGGCGCTGCTGTGGGTCTGGGTGGGGCCGTCCCGGGCAATCGCCTGGACCAGCGCGGCGGGCCCGCACAACGTGGCCAGCGGCGCGCCGAAGGCCTTGGCCCATGACGCCACCAGCAGCACCGGCTGCGCCGGATCGCACCCTGCGTGGCGCAGCGCGCCGCCGCCGCCGCTGCCCCACGGCTGGCGCGGCGACGCGGCGGCGCCCATCAGGCCAAGCATCTGGCTGTGATCGATCACGATCAATCCTCCATGCCGGCGTACTAGCGTCAGATAGCGCGCCAGCGGCAACGGCAGGCCGGCCAGCCGGGTGGCGTCCGCAATCACTGCCGGCGGCCTGCCCCGCCGGCGCAGGCGGTGATCGCGAATCCGCCGCGCCAGATCGGCCAGATCGCCGTGCCGGAACCACGCCACCGGCGCGCCCAGGCCGCGTACGCGCTCCAGGCCCCAGCGCATCACCGGATACAGCGCCTCGTCGGCAATCAGCGCGTGCGTGCGGCCCAGTTGCTCGAACACGTCGATGGCCAGATGCAGCGTGGATGGCGCCACCATGCCGGCCTCGCAGCCCTGCAGCGCCGCCGCGTCCGCCGCCAGCCGCCGCGCCAGTGGCGCAGCGGCCAGCGAGGCCGGGTAGCCAGTGGTCAGCGCGGCGTAGTCGCCCAACTGGTCCGCCGGGTGCCGCAGGCCCAGATACAAGGCCGAGGCGAAGTCGATCATGGCGCCGCTCCGTCCGCGCTAGGCGATGCGCAGCCCGCCCTTGTGCTCGTGCAGCCTGCGCAGCAGGTGCATGCCGGGCACCTGCACGTCCACCGGCTCCACGCCCACATCCACGCCGGTCACTGCCCGGTAGGAGTGGATATAGGTCTGGATCTCCGGCCGGAAGAAGGCGGCCCAGTTCGCGGCGTTGACCGGGTCGCTCACCGAGTTCCAGTCGCTCCAGCGGATCGACGAGACGATCTGCTCGCCCGTGGTGGCCAACTGCCAGAACTGGTAGGTGTTGGTATCGCCCCAGCCCTGCAGCTTGCGCATGCTCTCCACCGAGTGCATCCACGGCTCCGGATACGCCACCATCGCGCGCCGGGGCAGGAACTCACGGAACTCGGGGCGCGCCAGCATCCACTGCTGCATCATCATTTCCACGCGGGAGGTGGTGGGCAGGTCGCGGAACTGGTTGTGGGCCCCTTCGGACAGGATCAGGTGGACCTCGCGCAGCGCGTTGAGCAGCGGGAAGCCGTCCGGCACCACCGTGGTGTCGTCGGCCTGGCGGAAGAACGGCACGCACAGGTTGAGCAGCGTGTGGAACGCGCCCAGGAACTTGCTGCGCGTGTCGGCCGGCTGCACCTGCGGCACGGCCCGGCCGATGAGCTGGAAACCGTACTCGTGCTGGTACTCCGCCGCGCGCCGTTCGATCGGCAGGCGGTGCTGCTCGTCCTGCACCCAGCCCCAGATGATGTTGTTGAGCGGGCGCAGGGAATCGAGTTCGAACTGGGCCAGCGGGTCGCGTGGGCCGGCGGAGACGTTCTGGAAGCGCCGGGAGATCGCGTTCATGGTCTGCACCAGCTGGAGTTCCTCCATCCAGTAGCTCCAGATCAGCTCGATCAGCGGCGGATAGGTCAGCTTGGCCGAGATGTCCTGGTTCCAGTGGTCGAGCCACAGGCAGCCTTCGCCGCACTGGTCGAGGTGGCGCTGGGGCGTCGGCGTGACGCCTTCGCCCGGTAGCGCGGCGCGCTCTTCCGGCACGGTCCGGTCCGTCAGCGCCCGGTTGATCCGCTCCGCCGCGTCCGTGCCCTGCAGGGCGGAGGCAATCCGCTGCAGGTACGGGAGCGTGGGCGAGGCCCCGCCGCCGAAATACTTGTTCGCCAGCACGTCCGGCTTGGTGATCTTCAGGCCGAGGCGGTCGTTGGCCAGGGCGATGGCGGTCGGGTCATAGGCCAGCAGCCGGGCGATGTCGTTGGCCGTCGGCCCGCTGGGCACCACGGCCCCCCAGGTGACTACGAAGGCTTCCGTCGCCACCTTGAGGGCCCGGTAGGCGTCGGTGTCCGTGAAGGGCAGGAAACGGCGCCGGCTGAGCCGGGCCGCGCCGCCATAGAGGAACGGCTCGCCATCCTTGCCCAGCGGCGTGTTCGCGTCCGGGAAGAACAGCGAATCGATCTGCTTGACGTAGTTGTCCCAGCCGAGCATGTCGGCATTCATCTTGATCAGCAGCCACAGGGCCACGTCGCCGGTGAGCGCGCGCGGGGTCCGCTGCAGGCGCACCGTGGTCGGGCTGACGTACTGCTCGGTGTCGAGCGGCCCGGAGCGGTCCGCGATCGGGTCGTCCAGCGGGTGGAAACTGGGCTCGCTCGGCACCGCTTCCCTCGGCGGGATCTCGACGTCGCGGCGCGGGCGCGTGGGCAGTGCGAAGGCGGATTCGTGATCCGGGGGATGGGGATGGGGGTGCGGCGAAGCGGGCTTCGCCCCGGGCGCAGCGCATCGGCAAAAAAAGGGACCGCGCGACGGCGGCCCCTTCTCTTCCCTGCCCAGCCAGTGACTCAGGTCACCGGCGCCGGGTTGAACAGCGCGAGCGAGTTGTAGAGCTTGTGGTGCTCGGCCCAGGTCTTCTTGCGCCCGCTGGCCACGTCCAGCATCAGGTTGAACAACTCCCAGCCCACATCCTCGATGGTGGCCTCGCCGGTGGCGATGCGGCCCGCGTTGATGTCCATCAGGTCGTGCCAGCGGCGCGCCAGGTCGTTGCGGGTGGCCACCTTGATCACCGGCACCTCGGCCAGGCCATACGGCGTGCCCCGGCCAGTGGTGAACACGTGCAGGTTCATGCCGGCTGCCAGTTGCAGCGTGCCGCAGATAAAGTCGCTGGCCGGCGTGGCGGCGTAGATCAGGCCCTTCTGCTTGAGCTTCTCGCCCGGTGACAGCACGCCGGAGATGGCCGAGCTGCCCGACTTGACGATGGACCCCATCGCCTTTTCCACGATGTTCGACAGCCCGCCCTTCTTGTTGCCGGGCGAGGTGTTGGCGCTGCGGTCCACGCGGCCACGGTCCAGGTAGCGGTCGTACCAGTCCATCTCGCGGATCATGGCCTCGGCCACTTCCGGGGTGGCGGCCCGTGCGGTGAGCTGGGCGATGCCGTCGCGCACCTCGGTCACTTCCGAGAACATCACGGCGGCGCCGGCACGCACCAGCAGGTCCGTGGCGTAGCCCACGGCGGGGTTGGCGGTCACGCCCGAGAAGGCGTCGCTGCCTCCGCACTGCACACCCACCACCAGTTCGGAGACCGGGCAGGTCTCGCGCTGGCGCGCGTTCAGCACTTCGAGGTGTGATTCGGCCATGGTCATGATCGAGTCGATCATCGACCCGAAGCCCACGTGCTGGTCATCCTGCAGACAGACTACGCCCACCTGCACCTCGCCGGCGCCGGTCTGGATGGGGATCGTGCCGGGCGGCATCAGGCGTTCCGGCTGGAGCTTCTCGCAGCCCAGGCTCACCATCATCGCGCGGCCGCCGAAGTTGGGGTTCAGGGCGATGTTGCGCAGCGTGCGGATGGGCACGATGGCATCGGGGGCGTCGATCGCCACGCCGCAGCCATAGGTGTGCTCCAGGCCGATCACGTCGTCGACATTGGGGTAGCGCGGCAGCAGTTCGGCCTTGATGCGGCGCACCGCGTGCTCGACCACGCCGGACACGCACTGCACCGTGGTGGTAATCGCCAGGATGTTGCGGGTGCCCACGGAGCCGTCCGGATTGCGGAAGCCTTCGAAGGTATAGCCTTCCAGCGGCGGCAGCGGCGCCGGCACGCGCGTGCCGATCGGCAGGTCGGTCAGGCCCGGCGGCTCGGGCATGCGCAGCACGCGCTCGTTGATCCAGCTGCCGCGCGGCAGGTCTTTCAGCGCGTAGCCGATCACCACGTTGTAGCGCATGACCGCGTCGTCCTGCTTCAGGTCCACCAGCGCCACCTTGTGGCCCTGCGGCACGCGTTCCACGAGCGTCAGGCCGCACGGGAACACCGTGCCGGCGGGCAGGCCGCCGTCATTGGCGATGATGGCCACGTTGTCGTCGGCGTGGATGCGGATGTACAGCGGCTTGGGGTCGGCAGCCACGGCCTGGGCGGCCACCGGGGAATCCTGTTCAGACATGTTGGGGGGTCCTTGTCTTCTCTCTATATCAGGCGTGCTTCAGTTCCACGCGCCGGATGTCCTTCACGATCACCAGGTAGCTCACCACGGTGACCAGGGCGTTGATGCCCACGAAAACCAGCGCGCCGTTGAACGAGCCCGTGACGCTGAGGATATAGCCGATCACGATCGGCGTCACGATGCCGGCGATATTGCCAAAGGTGTTGAAAATGCTGCCGGCGAGGCCCATGACCTCCTTGGGCGCCGTATCGGCCACCACAGCCCAGCCCAGCGCGCCAATGCCCTTGCCGAAGAAGGCCAGCGCCATGATGCCGACCACCAGCCACTCGGCATCCACGTAGTTGCAGGCAATCATCGACACGGACAGCAGCATGCCGACCACGATGGGCAGCTTGCGCGCGAAGGTCAGCGAGTAGCCCTTGCGCAGCAGGCTGTCGGAGATCACCCCGCCCAGCACCCCGCCCAGGAAGCCGCAGATAGCCGGCAGCGAGGCCACGAAGCCCGCCTTCAGGATCGACATGCCGCGCGCCTGCACCAGGTACACCGGGAACCACGTCAGGAAGAAGTACGTCAGCACGTTGATGCAGTACTGGCCGAGGTACACGCCAGCCAGCATGCGGTTGGAGAGCAGTTGCTTGGCGTAGAACCAGCCCGCCGGTGCCTTTTCCTTGGCCTGGCCGGCGCCTTCGTTCATATGGATCAGCCCGCCGCCCTGCTCGATATAGTCGAGTTCGGCGCGGTTCACGGCCGGGTGCGTGGCTGGGCTGCGCATGATCTTGAGCCATACCAGCGCCAGCGCCATGCCCATCAGGCCCATCCACAGGTAGACGTGGTGCCAGCCCCAGCTATGGACGACCCAGGCCATCAGCGGCGTGAAGACCACGGCGGCGAAGTACTGGGCGGCGTTGAAGATGGCCGATGCCGTGCCACGCTCGGCGGTGGGGAACCAGCTGGCGACCACCTTGGCGTTGGCCGGGAAAGCCGGCGATTCGGCCAGGCCCACGGCAAAGCGCAGCGCGAACAGTACGGTCATGACCGAGCCGATGGTGGCGAACACGCCCAGCCAGCCCTGCAGCAGCGTGAAGAACGACCAGACGAAGATGCTGGCCGCGTAGATGCGGCGTGCGCCGAAGCGGTCGAGCAGCCAGCCGCCTGGAATCTGCGCCATCACATAGGCCCAGCTGAAGGCGGAGAAGATATAGCCCATCTGCACGGCGCTGAAGCCGAACTCCTCGCGCATCGCGGGGCCGGTGATCGACAGCGTGGCCCGGTCGGCGTAGTTGACCGTGGTCACAATGAAGATGAGCAGGAGAATCCAGTAGCGGACGTTGGTGCGGCGCGCGCCTTCGACAGAAGTCGCGGCGGCGGTGCTGGAAGTGGGGCTTGCGTTCATCGGGGTCTCCTCACAGCCGGGGACCGGGTGCAGAATGCGTGGGAACCGGCTTGTGATATGTCGTCGTACGACTGCGATTATAGGGACGCGGTTCCGTCAGACACAGTGCGCGTTTACCCTGAACGGTGCAAATCGCCCTGCTTTCGGGCATCGGGCCCGATGGCCTTCCTTTCAATCTGCTTGCGGCCTGGCGGGCGATCGGCCGGTCTGGGCGATGTGACGCCCCCCTCGTCTGCCCACCCCCGGTGCGGGCAAAAATGCCGGGGTTTTCCCTCGGTCGTGCCCTTAGCCCTTGCACCGTCAAGTTGTTAGTTGTACGATGACTTATCTCGAATCCACTCAGCAGTTGGGTGCGAGGTCATCGAACGGGCCTTGCCCCATTAACAAACCACACCATTTTCGCCATGTGGCGATCAGGATGAGCGACATGACTACACCGCAAGAACTCAAGCAGATTATTTCGGACGGCCTGCTTTCGTTCCCCGTGACCGACTTTGACGAACAGGGCAATTTCCGCCCGTCGACCTATATCGAACGCCTGGAATGGCTGGCCCCGTACGGCGCCTCGGCCCTGTTCGCAGCCGGCGGCACGGGCGAGTTCTTCTCGCTGACGCAGCAGGACTATTCGAACGTGATCCGCACCGCGGTGGAAACCTGCCGTGGCAAGGTACCCATCCTGGCCGGCGCCGGCGGCCCGACCCGCGTGGCCATCGAATACGCCAAGGAAGCCGAGCGCCTGGGCGCGCACGGCATCCTGCTGATGCCGCATTACCTGACCGAAGCCAGCGAAGAAGGCATCGCCAACCACATTGAAGAGGTCTGCAAGGCCACCAAGTGCGGCGTGATCGTCTACAACCGCGCCAACTCGCGCATCGGCGCCGACCTGCTGGAACGCGTGGTCGACCGCTGCCCGAACCTGATCGGCTTCAAGGACGGCGTGGGCGAGATCGAGGCAATGGTGCGCGTGCGCCGCAAGCTCGGCGACCGCCTGGCCTACCTGGGCGGCCTGCCCACCGCCGAGGTCTACGCCGCTGCCTACAAGGCGCTGGGCGTGCCGGTGTACTCGTCGGCCGTGTTCAACTTCATCCCGAAGACGGCGATGGACTTCTACCGCGCCATCGCGGCGGACGACCACGCTACCGTGGGTCGCCTGATCGACGACTTCTTCCTGCCSTACCTGGACATCCGYAACCGCAAGCACGGCTACGCGGTGTCGATCGTCAAGGCCGGCGCCAAGCTGGTTGGCCACGATGCCGGCCCGGTGCGCGCACCGCTGACGGACCTGAACGAAGAGGAAATGGGCAAGCTGGACGCCCTGATCCGCAAGCTGGGACCGCAGTAAGCGGTCATGTGGTGCCCTCCCCGCTGCGGGAGGAAAGAACTGAACGCCGGCCTTTGCGCCGGCGTTTTTTTTGGGCGCGCCGCACCATCCTGCGGCATGGCGTGCGCCACCCCGGCGCAAATCGGCCCGGAACTGGGTCAAAACCGGGTCGTGCCGGCTGGCCCGAAACCTGCAATCTCACCCCCCGAAGAGTAGAAGCGTTCAACCGCCCACCCCCGGTGCGCGGCAGGAAATTGCTCTTGACGTCCGTGCCCCGCCCTTGCGCGACTGGCACCGGGGCTCAAGAGATCGTCCGCAGGTCAGATCCCCCGGCAGTCATCGCGCGAAAGGCAGGGCCGCACCCAACCTTTCCTGACTCCGGAACGATCATGACCAGCACCGCCTCCCTCCACGAACTGGCCCGCGAATCCCGCATGGGCGCGCAAGGCCACGAGACCAGCGCGCGCGAGATCCGCCGCATCGACCTCTCCGACTACCCCCGCCGCAAGGCCGAGATCGCCGACGAACTCTGGCATGCGGCCGTGGACGTCGGCTTCTTCCAGGTTGCGAACCACGGCATCGACCTCGCCGCCGTGCGCGAAGCCTTCGCCATGACCGAACGCTTCTTCGCGCTGCCGGAGGCCGTGAAGGGCCTGTATCCGCTGCAGAAGGCCAACAACGCCGGCTGGGAGTCCCGCGCGCAGGTACGGCCGTCCACGGGCACGCCGGACCAGAAGGAGTCCTACCAGATCACGCGCCCGCACATGGCGCCGCTATGGCCCACTGAGGCGGAGCTGGCCGGCTTCCAGGCCACCATGCTGGCCTTCGAGCGCCAGTGCTGGGAGGTGGGCATGAAGCTCCTGTCCTGCTTCGCCGACAAGCTCGGCTTCGATCCGGAATTCTTCACGCGCGCCCACGACCCGGCCGCGCCGGACTACCAGAGCACGCTGCGGCTGCTGCACTACTACGCGATTCCGCCCGAGGCGCAGGACAAACTCGAACTCTGGCGTGCCGGTGCCCATACGGATTTCGACTGCCTGACGCTGCTGTTCCAGCGCCAGGGCCAGGGCGGCCTGCAGGTCTGTCCGGGCAAGGAGATGGAGGCGCAGGCGTGGACGCCCATCGCCCCGGACGAGGACGTCATCACGTGCAATATCGGGGACATGCTGATGCGCTGGAGCGATGACCGCCTGCCGTCCAACTTCCACCGCGTACGCAACCCCGCGCCGGGCGAGTACATGGGCCCGCGCTACAGCCTGGCGTTCTTCTGCCAGGCCAACCGCGAGGCGACGATCGAGGGCCCTGCGCGGCTGTACCCAGCCATCTCGGCGGGCGATTTCCTGCGCCAGCGCGTGGCGGCCAATTTCAAGGCGTACTGACCCGCCCTCGCCGCCCTCGCCGCCCGGGCATCCGGGCAACAAAAAACCCCACGCGCCGGAGCGGGTGGGGTTTTCAGGACTACCAAAGATGCGTGGCGATCAGGCCGCGGCGTCCTTCAGCTTCTTCAGCGGACGGACCTTGACCTTGACGCTGGCCGGCTTGGCCGGGAACCAACGCTCTTCACCCGTGAACGGGTCCTTGCCAAAGCGCTTCTTCTTGGCCGGCACTTGCTGTGCGGTCACCTTCAGCAGGCCCGGCAGCGTGAATTCGCCGGCGCCCTTCTTGTTCAGCGCGCTGACGATGGTGTTTTCCAGATGGGCCAGCACCGACTTCACGGCCTTGGCTTCCAGCTGGGTCTGAGCTACCAGGTGAGCGACCAGGCTCGACTTGTTGAAGGTGTCCTTCAGCGGCTTCGGGGCCGGAGCAGCGGCGGGAGCAGCCTTCTTGGCCGGAGCGGCCTTCTTGGCGGCAGCCTTCACGGGTGCCTTGGTTGCCGGTGCCTTCTTGGCAGCGGGCTTGGTTGCAGTCTTCGTGGTCGGTTTCGCTTTGGTCGCCATATCGATATACGTGAGTTGAAGAATGTGTCCCGGCGTATCGCTGCGTATCGCTGCGTCTCACCGCAGTGGCACGTTGCGAATCACGGGTGCCGGTACGCACTGAATCATAGCGGAAAGTACCGCAAGTCAAGGGGTTTTCGTACATGAGGCACGTCAAACCCAGTGAAAACCCCGGGTTTTGTCGCTGCTTTGCGTCAGCAACGGGCTCGCGAGCGGGCCTTGCGCACGCGTAAAGGGGGTACGTCCCCCCACTTTGGCGTGCGCGGCGTGTGCCCGAAGATCTGGAATCTGACCCGATCAGTGCACGTGCGCGGCCATCGCGTCGTGCGTTTCGCGGGCAAGGCCCATCGCGAACGCGGTCTCCGCCACCAGGAAGAGCGGGCCGATCAGCAGCCCGACGAGGTCATCGACGAACGCCGGCTTGCGCCCCTCGTAGTAGTGCCCGACGAACTGGATGATCCATCCCACCACGAACAGGCCGATGCCGGAAGCGAGCCAGGCCGCCGTCGGCAGCGCGGCAATCCATGCCCCAACCCATAGGAATACGGCCAGAATGACCGCCATGGCGAGGCCGAAGGCGAACGACAGCCGCAGGTAGAACAGGCACGAGAGCGCGTAGACGACCATGGCCGGGGTGAGGAACGCCGCCCCCTCGCCGAGCGGCAGGGCGGGCCGGCCGAGCAGCGTGGTCACGGCCAGCACGATCATCGGGATGCCGACGAAATGGGTGACGATGTTGCGGCGATCGCGGTGATAGGCCGCGTAATGCGACAGATGCTCGATCAGGGTTTTCACGGGGCGTCTCCTGTGAGAGGGCCCGGCTGAGGATGACCCTGTCATGCGTGGGGCATCGGTGCCGGTGGCGTTGTGGACTTATAGTAGTGGGCGCGCCGGCCTCGGTCTACCCCACCGCTGACGAAGCGGATTCCGTCGGCGCAGCCTGGCATTCTCGCCAAACCAACCGCCACCCGGGCCGCTATCGGACCCCCACGGAGACAGCGAACCCCATGCTTCCCGTCGATGAAATTTCCCCGCTCTCGCCCGATCAGCTACCGGCGTGGCTGGCGCGGATCGGCCTCGATGCCGCGCCAGCCAGCCCCGACCTCCCCGCGCTGGACGCGCTGATCGCAGCCCAGCTCGCCCATCTCCCGTTCGAGAACCTGAATCCGCTCACGGGCCGACCCGTGCGGATCGACGTGCCGGACGTGTTCGAAAAACTCGTCACCCAGGGGCGCGGCGGCTACTGCTTCGAGCTCAATACCCTGTTCTGCGCCGGGCTCAAGGCGCTCGGCTATACCGTGGTGCCCCTGGCCGCGCGCGTGCGCTGGCGGCTGCCGGCGGACCATCCGCCCACCGGGCTCTCCCACATGCTGCTGCGCGTCGAGGTGGCCCACGAGAGCTATCTGGCCGACGTGGGCTTCGGCGGGACCACACTCGACCGCGCGCTACCGCTGTCCTTGCCGGTCGACCCTGACGTGCCGTTCCGGCTGACGCCCACACCGGCGGCGCAGTTGGCCAGCACCGCGTTCCACGCCTACGACCTCGAATTCCGGTCCGATGACGGCACCGGCGCGGACGACTGGCGCGTGATGTACCGCTTCGACCTGACCCCGCAGCCGAAGATCGATTACGTGGCGCGCAACTGGTACGTGTCGACCCATCCAGACAGCCAGTTCACACAGACGCTGATGGTGGCGCGGGTGGTGGACGGGGTGCGCCTGGCGCTTCGCAACGGCCAGTTCGCCGCGCGCGCCGCCGACGGCAGCGTCCAGAAGCAGGAACTGGACGACGCCGAGGCCGTCATCGACCTGATCATCCACCGCTTCGGCATCCCCCTGGACGCGCCGCTGCGCGGTGCGCTGGCCGCCACCCTGCCGCGCGTGCTCGCCGCCGACAAGGAGGCATGAGGGGCATATAAGGGGCAGAGCGTTCCACGCTGCGGCACGCGTCATGCATCGCGTGAATTGCCCGCAGAAAGTTTGCTGATACCACCCCCGGCGTGGCGGTTTGCGGGTGGACTGAGGGGGGCGGCGTCCCCATAATGTCCCGGCACCTCATATATCCAGCGACGGCAAGACCGCCGCGATCCTCAGGAGACACCATGTCATTGTTCGATCTGTCGGGCAAGGTTGCCATCATCACCGGTTCGTCGCGCGGCATCGGCCGCGCCATCGCCGAGCAGATGGCCGTGCAAGGCGCCAAGGTGGTCATTTCGTCGCGCAAGGCCGAAGCCTGCGCCGAAGTGGTGGACGCCATCAACGCGCGCCACGGCGCCGGTACCGCCATCGCCGTGCCGGCCAATATCTCGTCGAAGGAAGACCTCCAGCACCTGGTGGACGAGACCAACCGCACCTTCGGCAAGGTGGACGTCCTGGTCTGCAACGCCGCCTCGAACCCGTACTACGGGCCGATGAGCGGCGTGACGGACGACCAGTTCCGCAAGGTGCTGGACAACAATGTCATCTCCAACCACTGGCTGATCCAGATGGTGGCGCCGCAGATGATCGAACGCCGCGAGGGCTCAATCATCATCGTGTCGTCGATTGGCGGCCTGCGCGGCTCCCCGACGATTGGCGTCTACAACGTCTCCAAGGCGGCCGATTTCCAGCTCGCGCGCAACCTGGCCGTGGAGTTCGGGCCGCATAACGTGCGCGTGAACTGCATCGCCCCCGGCCTGATCAAGACCGATTTCGCGCGCGCGCTGTGGGAAGATCCCGAGCGTTACAAGCAATCGACCCAGGGCGCCCCGCTGCGCCGCATCGGCGAGCCGGTCGAGATTGCCGGCGCCGCCTGCTTCCTGGCCTCGGCCGCCAGCACCTTCATGACCGGCCAGGCGATGGTCGTGGACGGCGGCGTCACGATCTGACCCCACCCCCTCCCGGGCGGCGGTGGCTCCGGCCCCTGCCGCCCTTCGCGTTTCTGCACGTCCACCTGCAATGCAGCCCCGGAGGCAGTCATGTCGCAACATCCTCAGCAAACCGCCGCGTGGCCGGTGATGTCCCTCGCCGAAGCCCACGCCCGCCTGACCGCGCCCGGCGCGCCCTTCGAAACCGAGACGCGCGTGATCCGTGGCATTCCCACGACTGTCTGGAAAAACGCCCCGCCCACGCTACGCGACCTGTTCCTGGTGGCCGCCGGCTGGGGCGAGAAGACCTTCGTCGTCTATGAGGACGAGCGCGTCAGCTACCGCGCGTTCGCACTGGCCGCCACGGCGCTGGCGCACCAGCTGATCCGGGACGGCGTACGCAAGGGCGACCGCGTTGCCGTGGCCATGCGCAACCTGCCCGAATGGCCGGTGGCGTTCTTTGGCGCGCTGCTGGCGGGCGCCATCGTCACGCCGCTCAATGCATGGTGGACGGGCGCCGAACTCGAATACGGGCTGGCCGATTCGGGCAGCCGGATCGCCATCGTCGATAACGAGCGGCTCGGCCGCATCCTCGAGCACCTGCCGGCCTGCCCGGCGCTGGAGCGCGTCTATGTGTCGCGACTGCCTGAGAGCGGCGACTTTTCCCAAATCACGGGCGACGCCCATATCGCTACGCTCGAATCGGTGATCGGCCCGTCGTCGGCCTGGAACGGCCTGCCCTCGCAATCGTTGCCGGCCATCCCGCTGGACCCGGACGAGGACGCGACGATCTTCTACACCTCGGGCACTACCGGCAAGCCGAAGGGCGCCGTGGGCTCGCACCGCAACGCCACCTCCGTGGCCGTGGCGGCCCAGTTCAGCCCGCTGCGCAACCTGCTGCGGCGCGGCGAGCCGGTGCCCGAGCCGGATCCGAACGCCCCGCAGAAGGCGGCGCTGCTGGCGGTACCGTTCTTCCATGTCACGGGCTGCATGTCAGTGCTCAATGGCGCACTCGCGACGGGCGGCAAAATCGTGCTGCTGCATCGCTGGGACACGCTCCAGGCCATGGCGCTGATCGAGCGCGAACGCTGCACGGGGGCCGGCGGCGTGCCGACCATCGCCTGGCAGATCATCGAGCATCCCCGGCGCGGCGACTTCGATCTGTCATCGCTGGAGAACATGAACTATGGCGGCGCACCGGCCTCGCCGGAACTGGTGCGGCGCATCAAGGAAGTGTTTCCACACGCGGCTCCCGGCATTGGCTGGGGCATGACGGAGACCTCGGCCACCTTCACCAGCCACAGCGCGGAAGAGTACGTGTTCCGGCCAGACAGCAGCGGCCCGGCCCTGCCCATCGGCGAGATGAAGATCGACGATGGCTTCGGGCGCGCGCTGCCCTTGGGGGAGACCGGCGAGCTGATGGTGCGCGGCGCGAACGTGGTGCACGGCTACTGGAACAAGGCCGAGGCGACGGCCAAGACCTTCGTCGATGGCTGGCTGCACACTGGCGACATCGCCCGGCTGGATGCGGACGGCTTCCTCTATATCGTCGACCGGATGAAGGACATGCTGATCCGCGGCGGCGAGAACATCTACTGCATCGAGGTGGAAAGCGCGCTGTACGCCCATCCGGCCATCATGGATGCGGCGCTGGTCGGCATCCCGCACCGCACGCTGGGCGAGGAGCCCGGTGCGGTGGTGAGCCTGAAGCCGGGCATGGCTGCCACGGAAGCGGAGTTGCAGGATTTCGTGCGGCAGCAGCTGGCGGCGTTCAAGGTGCCAGTGCGGATTATCGTCAGCGGGGAGATGCTGCCGCGCAATCCCAATGGGAAGATTCTGAAATCGAATCTGCGCAAGCTGTTTGAAGCCTGAGGTTGCTGAGGGGCTGAGGCTTACTTGACGGGGATCGGTGTCCCGGCCGGCACCGGTACCGCCGTCACCGCGTTCTGCGGGCTGCCGCTGACGATGCGGTCGGAGTAGGTCAGATAGACCAGCGTGTTGCGCTTGCGGTCCACCGCACGCACCACGTGCAGGGTCTTGAACAGGATCGACATCCGCTCGGAAAACACGTCTTCCTGCGCCTTGACCGGGCCCTTGAAGGTGATGGGGCCCACCTGGCGGCAGGCAATCGACGCTTCCGGCGGGTCTTCGGCCATGCCGAGCGAGCCCTTGATGCCGCCCGTGCGCGCCCGCGAGACGTAGCAGGTGATGCCGTCCACCTGCGGATCGTCATAGGCTTCGATCACCACCTTGTCGGAGCCGGTGACGCGGAAATTCGTGCTGACGCTGCCGATTTCCTCGGCCTGCGTGATGCCGGAGAGCGCCCACAGGCCGGCGACGGCCATCATTCCGATGCGGATGTTCGCCATGGTCAGTCCGCCGAACCCTTGATCTCGTCGTGCCGGCGCTCCATTTCCTGGCGCAGCGCGCGGCGCTGCTGGGCGGCGGCAAAGCGCTGGCGCTCCACCTCGTCACGCGGTTGCAGCGGCGGCACCTCGGCTGGCGCGCCGTTGTCGTCCACGGCCACCATCGTGAAGTAGCAGCTATTGGTATGCCGTACCACCTTGCTGCGAATATTCTCAGTCACCACCTTGATGCCGATTTCCATCGAGCTGCGGCCGGTGTAGTTCACGGCAGACAGGAAGGTGACGAGTTCGCCCACGTGGATCGGCTGGCGGAACATCACCTGGTCCACTGACAGCGTGACCACATAGCGGCCGGCGTAGCGGCTGGCGCAGGCGTAGGCCACCATGTCCAGGTACTTCAGGATGGTGCCCCCGTGCACGTTGCCGGAGAAGTTGGCCATGTCCGGCGTCATCAGCACGGTCATGGAAAGCTGGTGGGACAGATCGTTCATCGCAGAAAATCCAGAAATCGAGCCTGAGGCGCGGGCAGTGTAACCCGACGAGGCGCGCCAATGGGCAAATCCGCGCGTGGACATCATGGCCCAAAAAGAAAAGCGGCCCCGAAGGCCGCTTTCCTTACTTTCAAGAACGCGAACTTGCTTACTTCTTCTTGTTCACGGCGTCCTTGAAACCCTGGCCGGCGGAAAACTTCACCGTCTTGGCGGCCGGGATCTTGATCGTTTCGCCGGTGCGCGGATTGCGGCCGGTACGGGCAGCACGCTTGCCCGAGCTGAAGCTACCAAACCCCACCAGGGTGACCGAGTCCCCCTTGGCCACTGCCTTTTTGATACTGTCCAGCGCGGCGTTCAGCGCGCGCTCGGCGGCGGCGTTGCTGAGTTCTGCTTCCGCGGCGATGGCCGATACCAGTTCACCTTTATTCATGGCTAGATTTCCCTTGTTGGTCGTCGTCACCGGACATCTGCCTGCCGGCAAATTACCGATCGGCGCAGTCTAATCTGCCCTTTGCGCCTTGGGCAATCCCCAGTGGCACCGAAGCAACGAAAACGGCCGGAAAACGTTCTCTGGCAAGACTTAGCGGGGGTTTTACCCCTCTTTTCCCCAAATGGAATCGTCACTTTTTCAGCCCGACACGTATCGTGCGGCGCACATGCACGGGGCCGCGCTTCGTCGGCCTCCCCCCGGGCGAGGACGCACCATTCTGGATCGCACCGCGCGCGCTATACGCCCGCTTTTGGCGCATGGCGATCCATAATGAGGCGTGGCTCGTACGGCGGCGCAGCCGCTGCGCGCAATAGTTGATCCGACAACTCGCCCGGAAACGCCACACCAGTGCGCCACGCACCGCCTCGGCGCTATTTTCCCCATTTTGCATCGCTGTCTGGAACGGATTTTGCATACTCGTGCTCCCATTTTGAGCATTGAGGTAGCAATGGAAAACTGGAAAACGGGCGCCGATGCGATGTTCATCCTGCTCGGCGCCATCCTGGTACTCGCCATGCACGCGGGATTTGCATTCCTGGAACTCGGCACGGTGCGCAAGAAAAACCAGGTGAATGCACTGGTGAAAATCCTTGTTGATTTTGCCGTTTCCACGATTGCTTACTTTTTTGTCGGTTATACGGTGGCGTACGGGGTGCAATTCATGTCCGGTGCCGAAGTCCTGGCACAAAAGAGCGGATATGAACTGGTGAAATTCTTCTTCCTCGCCACATTTGCGGCGGCCATTCCGGCGATTATTTCGGGAGGCATTGCGGAGCGCTCGCGATTCAATCCGCAACTGGTCGCCACATTCATCCTGGTCGGTTTTGTCTACCCGTTCTTCGAAGGCATCGCCTGGAACAACCGCTTCGGCATCCAGGACTGGATCGCCTCGGTTGCGGGCTCGCCGTTTCACGATTTCGCAGGCTCGGTCGTCGTGCATGCCGTGGGCGGCTGGATCGCCCTGCCCGCCGTGTTGCTGCTGGGCGCCCGGCGCGGCCGGTACTCGAAGGACGGCCGCATCAGCGCGCATCCGCCCTCGAACATCCCCTTCCTGGCGCTCGGCGCCTGGGTGCTGGCGGTGGGCTGGTTCGGCTTCAATGTGATGAGCGCCCAGACCGTGGACAAGATCAGCGGCCTGGTGGCCATCAATTCGCTGATGGCGATGGCCGGCGGCACGCTGGCGGCGTGGTGGGCCGGCCGCAACGACCCCGGCTTCGCCTACAACGGCCCGCTGGCCGGGCTGGTGGCCGTGTGCGCCGGCTCGGACCTCATGCATCCGCTCGGCGCGCTGATCACCGGCGCGGTGGCCGGCGTGCTGTTCGTCTATTTGTTTACGCTGGCCCAGAACAAGTGGCATATCGATGACGTGCTGGGCGTCTGGCCGCTGCACGGCTTGTGCGGCGCCTGGGGCGGCATCGCGGCGGGCATCTTCGGCACCCATGCGCTCGGCGGCATGGGCGGGGTGTCGCTGGTCGCGCAGCTGATCGGCACGGCGCTCGGCATCGTCATCGCGCTGGTGGGCGGCACGGTAGTCTACGGTGCACTGAAGAAATTCGTCGGAATACGACTGGATGCCGAAGCCGAGTTCAATGGCGCGGACCTGACCCTGCACCGCATTTCGGCCACCCCGGAGCGCGAGACCAACTGGTAATCCACCCTTGTTGGGACTGGGAGAAAGCGGCCGGACAGCGTTCCGGCCGCTTTGTTATTTGCGCATATCGAACGGCGGATTTTCGCGAAATTATTAACTTGAACTTGCCCGCGACGAGGCCAATAATGCCCTTGCCTAACAGGAGCATGCCCCATGGATACCTCTTCGTTGCAGAGCTTTCGCGAGTTGATCGTCGGTTACGCCACCGTGTTCGGCGTCAAGATCCTGGCCGCGCTGGCCTTCTGGGTGATCGGCCGCTGGCTGATCCATTTCGTCGTCCGGCTGGTCCAGAACTCGCTGGCCCGGCAGAAGGTGGACCCCACGCTGCTGCGCTACGTCGGCTCCATCGTCACCGTCACCCTCAACGTGGTGCTGGTGATCGGCATCCTCGGCTACTTCGGCATCCAGACCACCACCTTCGCGGCGCTGATTGCGGCGGCTGGCGTGGCCATCGGCATGGCGTGGTCGGGGCTGATGGCGAATTTCGCGGCCGGCGCCTTCCTCGTGGTGCTGCGGCCGTTCAAGGTGGGCGATTTCGTGACCATCGGCGGCGTGACCGGCACAGTCAGGGAGATCGGCCTGTTCGCCACCACGCTCGACACGCCGGACAACGTGCTGACCGTAGTCGGCAACAACAAGATCTTCTCGGACACCATCCAGAATTTCACCGCCAATGCCTACCGGCGCGTGGAACTGAAGGCGCAGCTGGCCGGCTCGACTGACGCGATGGCCGCCGTGGCACTGCTCAAGGAGCGCATCGGCGCGATTCCCAACGTACTGGCCGAACCGCCTGTCGACGTGGAGATCCTCGAGTTCACGCTGGTCGGCCCGGTGCTCGCCGTGCGGCCGTACTGCCATAACGATCACTACTGGCAGGTCTATTTCGATACCAACCGCGTGATTCGCGAGAGTTTTGGCCAAGCCGGATTTGCCGCCCCGATGCCGGCGCAGATGGTGGTCATGCAGCCCGCGCCGGCCATGCCGATGGCGCCGGCGACGCCCGCCAACCAGGCCGCCTGATCAGGCGGGCACGGCCGCGCCGGCCCGCCCGTAGCGCCGCAGCAGGACCGCGCTGCAGCCGCACACCGCCATCACCACGGCCAGTGGCAGCGCGGTACCGTCGTGCCATACGCTGACGGCGGCGCCAGCCAGCGTGCCAAATCCGAACTGCAGCGTGCCCATCAGCGCGGACGCGGTGCCCGCGCGATGGCTCTGGTGCGCCAACGCCAGCGCCGACGCATTCGGCGTGATGCACCCCATACCCGCCAGAAAGACGAAGAAGCCGACCAGCAGCACCGGCAGCACGGCCATGCCCGCCAGCGCCGCGACGGCCAGCATCAGGCCGGCCAGCAGCGGCGCGTACAGGGCCATGCCCAGCACGGCGTCGAGCGAGCGCGCACGCACCAGGCGCGTATTGATCTGGGACATCGCGATCAGCCCGAACGCGTTCGCCCCGAACACGAAGCCATAGTGCGAGGGGTCGATGCCATGCAACTCGATCAGCACGAACGGCGAACCGGCGATATAGGCGAACATGCCTGCCTGCACGCAGCCGGCCGCCAGCGAGTAGCCCAGGAATTCGCGGTCGCGCAGCAGCTCCCAGTAGTTGCGCAAGACGGTGCCCGGGTGCAGCGTGCGGCGGTGCGCCGGATCGAGCGACTCCTCCATCCGTGCGTGAACGAACCAAAGGATCAGCACGGCCGCGCCACAATGGATCCAGAAAATCGCGCGCCAGCCCAGGGCAGAGAGGACGGCCCCGCCGATCAGCGGCGCGAGGATCGGCGCCAGGCCCATCACCAGCATCAAGGAAGAAAACGCCCGCGCCGAATCCTTGGCCTCGAGCCGGTCCCGGATCACGGCGCGCGACACCACCAGGCCGGTGCAGCCGCCAAGCGCCTCCAGGAAGCGCCACAGCATCAGGGACTCCACGCTACCGGCCAGCGCGCAGCCGGCAGCGGCGGCGCCGTACAACGTCAGTCCTATATAGAGAGGCGCCTTGCGGCCGTAGCGGTCGCTGATCGGACCATAGAACGCCTGCCCGATCGCCAGCCCGACCAGGAAGGTGCCCAGCGTCAGTTGCACCTGCCCGATCTCGGTGTGGAGGTCTGCCGCGAGCGCCGGAAAGCTCGGCAGATACATGTCGATGGACAGGGGCGCCAACGCGGTCAGCGACGCGCAGATCAACAGCCAGAGGGGAAAACGTGGAGCAGATGTGGAGGCGCGAGGGCTGGCAGTCATGAAACGGTTCCGAAGACAAGGCGCAATTGTTGCACAGGTTACAAAGCGTGCTTTCGGTGTGGCGTGGCTTTCGCATGCACGGGGGTGGAGGGTACAATGCCTGCCTGTCGGCACGGATGTTGCGCCGACCGCGTAGTCGGACGCACAGCGGGAGACGGGTCACGGGAGCCGTCCCCGGCAACGCTAGCCCGCATGACCATACGACAAACGCCGATTATTGTTTCGCTGAGCCTGGTTGCCATGGCAACCCTGCCGCCGTTGCCCGCGTGGGCCGCGCCGGTCAGGGCGCCGGTCACGGCTTCCGCGCCGGCACCCGCTCCCGTGCCTGTGGTGGATGAAGCCGACGCGTTGTCGCGCATGCTCAAGGGTGCCGCCACCGGGCAGAACACCGGCGGCGCCGGCGTTCCCGAACTGCTCCGCAACACCAGCCGCCCCGACGGCGTGCTGGCCCGCGCCTGCCGCCAGCTCAACGATGCCCTGCCGATCGAGATCGATGGCGAGACGCGCCTGCGCCGCTGCCAGTCGGTGCCGGGCAAGCATGTGCTCTTCCAGCTGGAGTTGACCAACTATCGCGGGCCGATGCTTGACCTGGCCAGCTTCGAGGTCAACTACGCCGCGCCGCTGCAACGTAACATCTGCGCCAACCGCGACGTGGAAATTCTGACCAAGCTTGGCGTCAGCATGATGTTCCGCTACATGACCCGCAAGGACCGCGGCGAGCGCCGCGTGGGCGATGTCTATATCAATGCGCCGATCTGCGTGTCGGCCCTGAGATAAGACCCACCCCTCCCCCGATACAACGGTTTAAAACGACAGGACGAAAAAAACGGCAGGTCAGCCTTCCCTAGGCTGACCTGCCGTTTTGGCTTTGCGCGCGGCTTGAGTCGTTGATCAGGCCGCGCGCGGCCGCAGCGGCAGCACGTTGGCGGCGCGGCGCATCAGCACGCGCGTCTCCTTCCACGCTGCATCGGCCAGGGGCGAGCCCCAGACCAGTTCGTGCAGCTTGGAGAGTGCGAACGGATCGCCGAGCAGCACATGCTTCTGCGCCGCCGACAGCGATTGCGGACCATGCGTCAGCGCATGCTGCACCAGCGTGCCATGCTGCAGGCGCGTGGGCGTGGGCTGCACCTTGCGGGCGGTGGCCGTGGCGCACATCAGCGCATTGGTCACCGGGTCCACCACGGCATCGACGAAGCCCGGCACGTCCTGTGCCGCCTCCACGTGCTGCTGGGTTTCCACGATCTCGCGCGGCACATTGGCTTCCTCGGGAATCACGAACAGCCCGGCGCGGCGCATGGCCCGGCCCAGCGTCACGCGCGAGAGCAGCACCGACAGCGGAATCGAGAGCGCCAGCGAACCGACAATCGGCAGCAGCCACCAGATGAAGCCCGGGCTCAGCCAGTACACGCCCGCGCCCCAGACCAGGCCCAGCACCGTGTGCCAGCCGTGGCGGCGGAACGCCTCACCCCAGGAGGTCTCGGCATCCTCGCGCGGGGGCGACTTCCACGAAATGCCCCAGCCGCTGTACGCCGCGACCACGAACTTGGTGTGGAACAGCATCCGCGTGGGTGCCAGCAGCGCCGACATCAGCATTTCCAGCAGCATGCTGACGATGAGCCGCACCGGGCCGCCGTACTGCCGCGCGTCCTTGAGCAGCAGGATCACGCTGGCCAGCTTCGGCAGGAACAGCAGCGTGGCCGTGGCCGAGAACAGCGCGAGCGCCTTCTCCGGGTGCCACTCGGGCCAGGTCGGGAACAGCTGGTATTGCTGCGTGAAGTACTCGGGCGGCACCAGCGCGTGCTTGGCCAGCGCGGCGGTGGACAGCAGCAGGAACAGGAACCAGAGCGGCGCCGACAGGTAGGCCATGATCCCGGTCAGGAACACGGCGCGGTGCACCATGTGGAAACCCTGCTTCATCCAGAGCCGGAAGTTCATCAGGTTGCCCTGGCACCAGCGGCGGTCGCGCTTCACCTCATCCAGCAGGTTCGGCGGCAGTTCCTCGAACGAGCCCGGCAGGTCGTAGGCAATCCACACGCCCCACCCTGCCCGGCGCATCAGCGCGGCTTCGACGAAGTCGTGCGACAGGATCTCGCCCGACAGCGGCCCCTTGCCCGGCAACGGCGCCAGCGCGCAATGCTCCATGAACGGCTTGATGCGGATGATCGCGTTGTGGCCCCAGTAGTGGGACTCACCGAGCTGCCAGTAATGCAGGCCGGCCGTGAACAGCGGGCCGTAGACGCGCGTCGAGAATTGCTGCACCCGCGCATAGAGCGTGTCCCGTCCCACCGCCAGCGGCGCGGTCTGGATGATCCCGGCGCCGGGGTTGGCTTCCATCAGGCGCGTCAGCGTGCCCAGGCATTCGCCGCTCATCACGCTGTCGGCGTCGAGCACGATCATGTAGCGATACTTGCTGCCCCAGCGGCGGCAGAAGTCGGCCACGTTGCCGGTCTTGCGCTTCACGCGATGGCGGCGCCAGCGGTAGAAGATACGGCCGAAGCCGCCCACGGCGCGGCAGATTTCCATCCAGGCATCGTGCTCGGCGGTGCGCAGGTCGGGGTTGCCGCTGTCAGAGAGGACGAAGAAATCGAAGTGGGCGAGGTCGCCCGAACGTTCGAGCGACTCATACGTCGCCCGCAGCCCGGCGAAGACGCGCGTCACATCCTCGTTGGCAATCGGCATGATCACCGCCGTGCGGGCGGATGGATCGATTGGCGCGTCCGGCGCGGCGCTGCGCGAGATCAGATGGCGGTCGCCGCCCTTGGCCAGCACCAGGAAGCCCATCATCGCCGTCCAGAACCCGGCGGACACCCACGAGAACAGGATCGCGAACAGGGCCAGGATGGCCACTTCGAGCGGATCGGCGCCGTGGTACGGCAGCACCTTGGCCATGAAGTACGTGGCCACTGTGGTCTGGGCAACCACCAGCCCCAGCAGGAACCAGCGGCGATGCGAGCCGGCGGGATGCCACTTGCCCTCGGCGTCGGGGCCATCGTGCAGGGTGTCCCAGGTCTCGGGCACGGGCGGGCGGCCCATCATCTTGTGCCAGGTATTGCGCAGCCAGCCGCTCACCACATGGGGTGGCCACTGGCGCGGCACCATCGACGCGCGCTCGGGCTTCGGCCCGGTATCCACGCGCACGGTGCCATCGTCGCGGCGCTGCAGCAGCGGCTCGCCGTCCACCTGCGGATTGCCGTAGGCCATCGTCAGGCGGCGCGGCACCGAGGCGTAGGTCGGACCGCCGGGCGTGGCGGTGACAGCGGCCTCATCGCCCTCGCGCTCCTTGGGGTCGCGGCGGGCCAGGCGGGTCTGCAGTTCGATCATTGCGGAAGGCACCTCGATGCCCTCGGCGGGCACGGAGGTCACCGGCGGCATGGGGGTGTCGGCCAGCAGTTCGCTGCGCAGCTCGGGCGAGGCAGGCAGGCGGTCGACATAGCGCTCGCATGCTGCCGCCTGGGCCGGGCGATGCTTTAGCCGGGGGGAATGATGTAGCTCCATGTCTCGGATAGGGTTGTATTGCCGTTGCGAAGATAGCCGCGCAACTCAACCGGCTTTGTCTCGTCCTTGCGGCGCATGAACAGCGTCATGCGCCAGCCGCCCGTGGCTTCGTTGCGGCGGACCGAGGTCTTCAGCAGTTCGCCGTTGGCGTCCGCCGAGATCACGGGGTCCAGCCGCGCATCCTCGGCCAGCTTCTTGAAGGCCGGGCCTTCGAAATCCACGGTCAGCGAGAAACTCGTGTCGTCCTGCTTGCGGGTCAGCCCCTGGCCGCGCCGGGTCTGCGTGACCCACGACAGCGGCGGCAGGTTCTCGCCATCCTTCTGCCATTTCAGGCGGTATTCATAGTCGAAGGCCTGCYKGGGCTTGGGSGGGTTGTCCGGCACCCAGAASGCYACGATGTTGTCGTTGGTYTCGTCCGGSGTCGGRATYTGCACCARCTCCACRCGGCCSGMGCCCCARTTGCCCTTGGGCTCCACCCAGCCGCTTGGCCGGCGCTCGTACCACGCGCCCAGCTCCTGGTAATTGTCGAACGTGCGGTCGCGCTGCATCAGGCCGTAGCCCTGCGGGTTGGTCGCCGCGAACGACGTCACCAGCAGCCGCTTGGGATTGACCAGCGGGCGCCAGACCCACTCCCCGGTACCCAGTTGCACGGACAGGCCGTCCGAGTCATGCACCTCGGGTCGGAAGTCCGCATTGGCGGACGGCTGGTTTTCGCCATACAGGTACATGCTGGTCAGCGGGGCCAGACCGAGCTTGGTCACGTTTTCGCGCAGGAACAGGCGCGACTTCACTTCCATCACCGTCTCGTTGCCCGGCTTGATCACGAAGCGGTACGCCCCGCTCATGCGGCGCGAATCCATCAGCGCGTAGATCGTCACCTGCTTGTCGTTGGCGGACGGCCGCTCGATCCAGTATTCGACGAAACGCGGAAATTCCTCGCCCGAATTCAGTGCCGTGTCCACAGCCAGCCCGCGGGCCGACAGGCCATACCACTGGTCCTTGCCCAGCGCGCGGAAGTAGCTGGCGCCCAGGAACGAGGCCAGTTCGTCCTTGCGCTTGCCCTGGTTCAGCGGGTATAGCAGGCGGAAACCGGCAAAGCCGAGTCCCTTGAGCTTGGCCGCATCCACCTTGTGCGAGCCGTAGTTGAACGCGCCCGGGTCGAAGCGGAACTCGCGCACGCTGTTGCCCACCACCTCGTTGATGCGCACGGGCTGATCGAACACCATGCCCTCGTGGTAGAACGAAACCTCGAACGGCAGTCGCGCGCCGCGCCAGGCAAAGCGCTCCGGCTTGTATTCGATCTCGCGATAGCGCTCGTAGCTCAGATCCTTCAGCTCGGTCGGCAGGTTCTGCGGCGCCGGCTTGTAGGGCGCGCCCGACAACTGGCGGGCCTTGGCGGCGACGGTCTCGAAGTCGAACGCATGCGCGGACAGCGCCGCCACGGCCAGCACCCCGCCCCCCAGCCAGCGTCCCAGCCCTCCCAGCATCCCGGATAAGCGGCGCGCGGGCGCATCGGTCGGGGCGTGGATGGGGCGGAACGGCGAGGTGGTTGCGGTCATGAAGGCCGGAAAATGGATGGATGGCGACCCGGCACGTCGGCGCGGATCGAAAGTGTTCAACAGACGTTTCAGCGTGCGTCCGACTGTCGGTCGCAGGTCTCCAGAGCAAGAGACGGACCAGGCGTCGGATCCGATTCAGTCGGGATCGGTATCGACCGGTCCGTAACGGATTTGTTGCATTGCGATGCGAAACCATAACAATTCGAGACTTAAAAGTCACGTTTCGCTGGCGCAACGTTTGCAACAAAATGTTCAAGCGGTAGCTCCAAAGCCGCTTGGGACAAGCGTTTCCGGGATATGGGCAGGGTTCGCCCCAGCGTCCGGCCCATGACCGTGCCGCGCCCGGATGGCTGCGCGGACACATGGCAATCCACGCTAGGTCAGCGGCGGCACGGTGTCAAACCGCACTGCGGCGGAGGCGATGCTGCGCCGCACCGGGGCGCCAAGTGTCTCGGGAAGCATCGCGATGCCCCCAAGCGGCCTGGGCGCGCTTACAATCGCCTCGTCATCCATTCTCACGAGGAATCGTCATGCACGCCCGGGGTACCCTTCGCCGTTCCCATCTTCGACTGGCGCTTGCCGCCAGCCTTGGCTGCGCCCTGCTGCTTGGCACCGCCCAGCCCGCCCTCGCCTACTTCGACAACTACCTGTCCGGCAGCATCATCGGCACGCTGAACCAGAAGGAAGCCGCCTCGCTGCAACAGACCGTGCGCAAGATCCTCGACGGCGGCCCCGACAACGAAAGCGTGACCTGGAACTACCCGGGCGCCGGCAAGCGCGCCGCCATCCTCGGCACCATCACGCCCGTCACCACCAAGGAAGACAAGGGCCAAAAGTGCCGGCGCCTGAAGTCCGAACTGCAGCGCGGCAGCGCCACCGAAGCGTGGTCGGGCTGGTTCTGCAAGCAGTCCAACGGCGCCTGGAAGGCCCGCCACGTGGCGGAGTAAGTCCGAAGCTGGCCGAGGTTGCACTCACGGCCGCGTGGCCCGGCGATGCGGGTGCGCGGCCGGGTCCACCTCGGCATGGCCCGGCGCCTCGAACCAGCGGGCCTGCGGTACCACCACGCTCTGGCCCGGCTGGTCGATGAAATGGGGCGACATGATCTGCACGCCGTGGGTGTTGAACACATCCTGGATGGCCGCGTGCAGTGCCGACAGCGCAAAAAAGCGATTGCGCGGATTGTCGATCGCCGTGAACAGCTCATATTCGACGTAGAAATCCGATAGCCCGCGCTGGAGCACGAACGGCGTGGGCGCCGCCACCACGTGGGTGGCGTGGGCGGCGGCTTCCAGCAGCATTGCGTGGACCTGCCGCCACGGCGTGTCATAGCCGATGGTGACCGAAGTGGACACCATCGCGCCCTGCTCGGCGGTGCCAGGGTCGCGCGTGGCGCCATGGCGCGAGAAGTTGTGGATGGCGCTGCCCACCACCACTGCGTTCGGCAGCGTCACCTCCTCGTTGCGCAGGTTGACGACCTTGACCGACAGCGCGTCCAGCCCGATCACCGTGCCCACCGTATCGCCAATGCTGACCATGTCCCCCCGGCGCAGCGCGCGCGAATAGACCACCACCATCCCGCTCATGATCTGGTTGACGATATTGGCCGAGCCCAGCGTGATCATGAAGCCGATCAGCACGGACAGGCCCTTGAACACGTCGCTCTGAGAGCCGGGGATATAGGGATAGGCGAAGGTGAACCCGAGCGCCCAGACCAGCACGCTGGCCAGCCGCCGCGTGGCGCCGGCCGTTTCCGGGTGCATGCCCGGCACCGTGATCTGCCCCTTCTGCACGGCGACAAAGATATTGCCGACCAGCCGCTGGATCGCGCGGGTGATCAGCAGGATGACCACCACCGTGACCAGCCCCGGGATCGACTCCACGATCGACACGCCGATATGCCGCAGCAGGCCAAGGAAGAAGGCGCCCATGCGGTCGCCGAGCGGTTCGGTCAGCGGAAACTGCTCGAGCGCGAACTGGAGCCAGAGGAAGCCCAGCGCGATGACCGAGCCCACCGCCAGGATCTGGACGATGCGGCTGACGAGCTGGTAGACCGCGCCGGTCCAGTCGAACTGGCTGCCGCTGCGCTGTTGCAGATGAACGTCCAGCGCGTGTTGCAGTGCGCCGCGCATGCGGCTGCGGGCGCGGCCAATGCCCCAGATCAACCCGACCATCAGCGCCAGGCTGCCCAGCGACAACAAGGCCCCGCGCAGCAGGTTAGGCCAGTAGAGCTGGGCCCGGCGGGCGTCGATAACGGCCTGGAGCCGCGCGCGCGTCTGGGCGGCTGCCACTTCGATCGTCAGGCCATCGGTAGGATCGAGATCGCCTTCGACCAGGGCGAAGAGCACGCGGTCGCCAAGGCGGAAGGCCACGCCGCTGACATCGCCGAGCGTGCCGCTCAACTGGCTCAGTGGCAGCCCCAGCTCTGACTCGCTCAGGTTGTCGAACGTGGTTTCGGCCCGCTCGGCGCGGGTGGCGGGGCCGGCGCCGCCCAGGGTGCCGCGCAGGGTGGCGACGGGCCGGTTCATCAGCCGCAGTTCCACGGGCGTGGACTGGGCTGCGGCCGTGGCGGCCGCCGGAGGAGAGGATGGTGCGGCCGGCGCTGAAGCCGCGTGCACCCATCCACAGAAGATGCCGACCAGTCCAATAGTCGTCAGCCAGAACCATGCCACCTGCCGCCATGCGTGCGCCATGCCTGCCCCCTCGTGTGGACGTGAGGCGAAGCATAGCGTGTCGCGGCGGAAAACGGGACCGCTATTGACGAGCGGCCTTAGCCCGTGGCGGTTGGCCTCAGCGGCAGAGCCGGCTCATCAGCTCCCCGGCGAGGGTGCCGGAGGCAATCGGCTGGGGCATGCCCGTCTGCGGGGCGCGGATCGTATATAGCGATTCGCCGCGCGCGTAGCGCTTGCTGTAGAGGGTCTGCTCCACCACCGCGAACATCGACGTGGCGCAATTCAGCACCATCCGCTTCAGCGACGAGCGAATGGCGTCGCCGCTGGCGGTGCGGATCACGCCGCCCGTTGGGGCGTTATGCATCAGCACGACGCCCACCTCGGGGCCGCGACGGCGCACGGCAGTCTGGTCGAAGTAGGAGGTCATGCCGGTGGCGCCCACCATCGGCACCCAGCGTTGGGGGTCCGGCGGGGCGGGATCGGCCTGCCCGCCGGCGTGGGCGGTCAGGCAGAAGCACGCGCCAGCCAGGACGGTCAGGCGTGCGAGAAATCGGGGAAATCGCGAAAAATGCGGGAGGAACGCGCGAACAGACATCGGGAAGCCCTCGTCATGACGGGAAAAAAGCAGCCCGCATTGTCGCACAGCGAGGCTGCCTATTCGCCCGTTTGGCGCGATGAAACTGCATCAGATTGCGTCATCGCGCCGGGCCGAAGGCGCCTGAGGCGCCCTTCCGGGCTCCCTCAGCCGTTGATTTCACGCCAGGCGGCGAGGTCTTCGATGGTCAGCACCGGCAACTGGTACATCTCGGCAAACGCCAGCGCCTCGGGGCGGCGCGCCATGGTGCCGTCCGGATTCATCAGTTCGCAGAGCACCGCCGCCGGCGACAGTCCCGCCATCCGCGCGAGGTCCACCGAACCTTCGGTATGGCCGCGCCGCACCAGCACGCCGCCGTCGCGGGCCACGAGCGGGAACACGTGGCCGGGGCTGACCACGGCGTCCGTGCCGGCATCCTCGGCAATGGCCGCGCGGATGGTGGTGATGCGGTCGGCGGCGCTCACGCCAGTGGTCACGCCCTCGCGCGCCTCGATGGAGACGGTGAAGGCGGTGCCGTACTGGCTGAGGTTGTTCTCCACCATCGGGCGCAGGCCGAGTTCGCGGACCTTGGTCTCGGTCAGGCACAGGCAGACGATGCCGCTGCATTCGCGGATCATCATCGCCATATTGGCCGTAGTCAGGCGCTCGGCGGACAGGATCAGGTCCGCCTCGTTCTCGCGGTCGTCGTCATCGAGCAGCACGACGGGACGGCCCTCACGCATGGCCTCGAGCGCGTGCGCGATGCGCTCGGCCAGCGGGCGCGGATCGGCATCGGCGATGGCAAGGTTGGCGCCAGAATTAACGTTCGGGAGATTGACTTCGGTGTGGTGCAGCATTGAAACGCTCCATATATAGGGATCAGTGGGCGTTTCAGGGTGGATCAGCGAAAACCCGCAAAAATACGACGACGCTCCGCCGCGCGGGCGGACGTGTCCACGCGCGCAAGGCCGGCTTGCGGATTTTCGCCCATCTTCTTTCATCCGGACTCTGACCGTCGGCCCTGGCCTCTCACCAGGTCTGCTGACCCCGCACGGGAATGCGGGCGCTCGCGGGCTCGCTGCCTCGCGTCATCGATGCACGACGCTGGCAACATACCGCCGGTGGGGAGTTTCACCCCGCCCTGAAGACGTAACGACGCCGTGGCGGCAGGCGTTTTCCGCACTGCCACAACGGCCCGGCGATGTTAGCACGAGCGTGCGATTCTGGCTGAACTACGACTCGAGCGCGCGCTCGGGCGCGGGAGTGCCGGCCAGAGACTCAAACAGGTCGCGGGTGGCCTCGTCGGCCGGGAAGAAACACTCGATGCGCAACTCTTCCAGCGTGACGTCCTGCGGAATGCCCAGCGTGGTCAGGGTGGAGAACAGCGACGCGCGGAACCGTCCAGCCTGGACGATCACGGGCAAGACCGGCGGCGGCGCGCCGTCCGCCTCGGGGTCATCCTCATCCGCCAGCAGCTCGCCGCCGGGCCCCACCATGTCTGGATGYCATGCGGCGATGCGGCGAAACATCTCACGCGCCACCTCATCGTGCGCCTGCGCCTGCAACGCCTGCCAGACCCGGCGCACGAGGTAGCGGCCCACCTGCTGCGCGTTCTCGATCATCGGCCAGAGGCCGTCCGGGTCGAACACGGTCAGCATCAGGTTGATGCGCCGGCCATCCTCATCGAGCGAAGCGGGCCGGCGCCCCGCCAGCAGCGTGCCGAACATGCGCCGGTACGCGGTGTTGGCGTCCACCAGATTCCAGAACCGGTCCAGCACCACGGCGGGATAGGGCTCCTGCTTGCTCAGGATCAGCGCAATGGCCTGCCGCACCATGTGCAAGGGCGGCGCCGCCAGCGCGTGTTCGCTATAGGCCGGCGCGAAGCCGCTCGCCAGCAGCAAGCGGTTCCGCTGCCGCAGCGGCACGGCGAGGCGGTCTGCCAGCGCCAGCACCATCTCGCGACTGGGCCGCGCCCGGCCCGACTCCAGAAAACTGATATGGCGCTGCGATACACCGGCCGCGAGCGACAGCGCGAGCTGGCTGTAACCGCGCTTGCCGCGCCAGTAGCGCAGCAGGGCGGGGAAATCGAGAGCGGCTTCGGAGCCGGGCGTGAGGGATTCCATGGCGGGTATTACAGCATGGGCCGGGAAGCGTGACGATTCCCTCGCAGGTAATCATCGTGATTCACAGGTTTCAGATTCGTCCCATGTCGCAATGGCGCGCGGCTTTCTAGGATGACGGTTCACCCTCATCCTAGATGCTGGCCATTTAATGCAATACGTTATACCATCGACATCCATGATCCGGACGTTCGCCAATAAAGCCACGGCGGCCCTGTTCTGCGGCCGGTACGTCAACACCCTGCCACGGCATATTCAGGCCACGGCGTTCAGGAAACTCGGGCTGCTGGACGCGGCGGCATCGCTGGTCGACATGCAGGCCCCGCCGGCGAACCGGCTGGAACCCCTGCGTGGCGCGCGGCGGGGCCAATGGAGCATCCAGATTCACAACCAGTGGCGCATCTGCTTCCGTTTTCAGAACGGCGAAGCATGGGACGTCGACATTGCGGACTATCACCGACAACCGGAGCCAGCATGACCATCACGCGTGAAGACCTGCAGCGCCTCGATGCCAGGGACGTCGAAACGGGCGAGCCCCTCGCGCCGGTGCACCCGGGCGAGATCCTGCGCCAGGACTTCATGGCCCCGCACGGGCTCTCGGCCAATGCGCTGGCGATTGCCCTGCGCGTGCCCGCGCCGCGCATCAACGACGTCGTGCGCGGGCGCCGCGCCATCTCGCCCGAAACCGCGTTGCGGCTCGCCCGCTACTTCGGCACGACGCCACAGTTCTGGGCCAATCTCCAGGCGGCGTACGACCTGCGCATCGCCCAGGAGAAGGCCGGCGAGAAGATCGAGCGGGACATCCAGCCGCTGACGGCATGATCCGTGCTTGCGCTGCCGTGCAAGACCGTCCACCGGACGGGCCATCATCTTGTGACGTGTGCGCCACCGCGCAGTGGTCCGGTCACATGCCGATGGTATGCTTTGACTTTTCAATTCCCGCGCGCATAGGGCGCGCACCCTGATGGAAATAGCCATATTACTGGCGCTCATTCTGGTTAACGGCCTGTTCGCCATGTCCGAGATCGCACTCGTCACGGCCCGCAAGGCCCGGTTGCAGCGGCAGATCGAGAACGGCGACCGTGGCGCGATAGAGGCCGTCAAGCTCGGAGAGGACCCCACGCGGTTCCTGTCCACCGTCCAGATCGGCATTACTTCCATCGGCGTGCTGAACGGCGTGGTCGGGGAATCCACGCTGGCGGCGCCGCTCGGCGAATGGCTCGCGGGCCTGGGCCTGTCGCCGACGACCGCCGGCTATACCGCCACGGCCATCGTGGTGGCCGGCCTGACCTATTTCTCGATCGTCCTTGGCGAACTGGTGCCGAAGCGGCTCGGCCAGTTGGCGCCCGAGGCCATCGCGCGCGCGGTGGCGCGCCCGATCTCGTTCCTTGCCACGGCGTCCACACCRTTCGTCAAGCTGCTGGGCGGCTCCACGCGGCTCGTGCTGCGGCTGCTCGGTGTCAAGACCGATCGCGGCCCGGCCGTGACCGAGGAAGAAATCCACGCGCTGCTGGTGGAAGGCTCGGAGGCAGGCGTCATCGAACGTCACGAGCACACGATGGTGCGCAACGTGTTCCGGCTCGATGATCGCCAGCTGGCCTCGCTGATGGTGCCGCGCGGCGATGTGGTCTACCTGGACGCCGGCCTCTCCGAAGAAGAGAACCTGCGCCGGATCGAGGAATCGGACCACTCGCGCTTCCCCGTGGTGCGGGGTGGCATGCACGACATTCTGGGCGTGGTCAGCGCGCGTCAGTTGCTGGCCCGCCGCCTCCGTGGCGAGCGTGCCGAACTGACCGCGGTGCTCCAGCCGGCCGTGTTCGTGCCGGAAAGCGTCACCGGCATGGAGCTGCTCGAGAACTTCCGTGCCTCCGGCGGCCAGATCGCCTTCGTGATCGACGAATACGGCGAGGTGCTGGGTCTGGTCACGCTGCAGGACCTGATCGAGGCGATTACCGGCGAGTTCAAGCCCGATGAGGCAGGTGGCGAGTGGGCCGTGCAGCGCGACGATGGCTCGTGGCTGCTGGACGGCATGATCCCGGTGCCGGAATTCAAGGACCGCCTGGGCCTGCGCGCCGTGCCCGAGGAAGACAAGGAGCGCTACCACACGCTGTCCGGCATGCTGCTCTTGCTCCTCGGCCGCCTGCCGCAGACCACCGACAGCGTGCAATGGGGCGACTGGAAGTTCGAGATCATCGACATGGACGGCAAGCGCATCGACAAGGTGCTGGCCTCCCAGGTGCCGCCCGAGGACGGCCCGGAGCCCGAAACCACCGGCTGACCGCCTGCCCGCCTCACCCCGAAACGGACGCTTATGCGTCCGTTTTTTATTGCCCGCGCCCTAACGCGATTCCTGCTCACTGGTCAAGACGACTTTTGTAGCGACATGCGATTCGTTGTGCAGAATCAAACATCGCTGTTACGCACTGTGCACGTGGACCTAGCCGTTCTCCTAGTTCTACGCGGCTGCCGTATGATCTGCCTTGCAGCATCCGCAGTACCACGCAGTCGCTAACAAAATCGAGCGGCGCCAGCAGAGCGCCCCGAAAGATGGAATGCATGAACGGGAACGCAAAACGGGTATTGCCGGTGGCTGATGTCTGCCACGGCCTCTACGGCGCCGCGAGTCACTGATGAGCGCGGACACTCACGACACGCCACCAGCCATGGACGGCAACCGCGCGGCCCAGCCGGCGGTGTTCATTGCCGCGCTGGACGAACATCGCGCGCAGGTCGGCACGGCCCATCCTCTGGCCGTGCTGGTCATCCGCCTCGACCGCTTCCAGCATGCCTGCGACACCCTCGGTCCGGCGCGCGCCAATCTGCTGCGCGCAGAGGTCAAGTCGCGGGTGGCCAGCCTCGCCACCATGCCGGCCGTGATGCAATGGCTGGGCCCGGCCGATCTCGGCGTTGCCTGCCTGCTCCCCGAGGGCACGGACGACCCCGGCTGCCTGAGCATGACGATTGCAGCCGTGCTGGGCCGGCCCTATCTGGTCGATGGTTTCGAATTGTTTCTGTCGTGCAGCATCGGCGCGGCGATGGATCACCCCGACAGCGCCACCGAACGCAACCTGCAGCAGGCCTTCGACGCCATGCTGCAGATCAACCGGCGCGGCGGCGACGGCGTTGGCCGCGCCAGCCTGCCCACGCCCCCGCGCATGGCACCGCTGCTCGCCGCCCTGCCCCATGCCATCGCCCGGGGCGAACTGAGCCTGCATCTGCAGCCCCGCGCGTTACTTTCCACCGCCAAGATCGTCGCCTACACGGTGCGGCTGCGCTGGCAGCACGCGGTGCTGGGCCGCATTGCGCCGCACGACTTCCTGCCCGCCGTCGAGGCACTCGGCATGATGGACGAGATGGGGCAATGGATTCTTCAGCAACTGCTGCCCCTGATGCGGGCCACGGAGACCGTGGCGCCGGTGCCCTTCACGCTGCTGGCGTCAAGCTCGCAGTTGCAGTCGCCCGGCAGCATCGACATGCTGCGCCGGGCCGTCGAGGCCTACGGCGTGGGCCCCGGCCGGCTGTGTGTGGAGGTGCCGGTGAGCATCGTGCCGGACAGTCCGGAGACCGCCCACAAGGCTACGCTGCTGCATGACACCGGCATCGGCATGGCGCTCAGCGACTTCACCGACAACGCAGCAAGCCTGCGCGCACTGGAAATCACCCGGCCCGATGTGGTCACGCTCGATGCGCGCCATCTGGGGCACGCTACCCGCAGCGGCGACATCGCCGCCCACCTGCGCGCGGCGTGCGTGCTGGCCCACGCGCATGGCGTACCGGTCTGTGCCAAGGGCGTGGAGACGCGCACCCAGCTGGAGGCCGTGCGCGACTGGGGCTGCGACAGCGTCCAGGGCTATCTGCTCGCCCAGCCCTTCCCCGCGCACTGGCTGGCGCAGACCCACGCGGCCATCGTGGACCGCGCGCGGCAACTGCTCGGCCCCGGCCTTCGCCCTTGATCGGGCACGGTGCCGGAGGGCCTGTTTGTCAGCCGTTTGTAGCCGTTTGTCAGCGTTTTCCTACTTACAAATTGGCACACATCCTGCATCGAGATCGATTGGGGCGACGGTAGAATGTGCCCACTTCTCACTATCCCTAAAGGAGCCACTCGTGAAAAAAGGATGGATCTGGTGCGTACTGTGTGCCACCCTGCTGGCAGGTTGCAACACCATGGCCGGCGTCGGCCAGGACGTGCAGAAGGGCGGTCAGAAACTCGAGAACTCCGCTGAAAAGGCGAAGTAAACGCTCTCCAGCCGAGGCGCCGTAGCGGGCGCTCCGAGGACTAAAAAAGCCGACCGGGAATGAATTCCCGATCGGCTTTGTAGTTTTTACTCCCCGCTTTCCAGCGGTCGGGCGATCAGCCCTTGCAGAGCCGTGCGGCTTCCTCGGCCAGCTTGCGGATGCGGCCCCAGTCCTTGGCGGCCACGGCGTCCTTGGGCACGACCCACGAGCCGCCCACGCACACCACGTTCGGCAGCGCCAGGTAGTGCTGGGCCTTGATGAGGTCGATCCCGCCGGTCGGGCAGAACTTGAGCTGCGCCAGCGGCCCGTACAGCGACTTCAGCATCGGCACGCCGCCGGCTGCCTCGGCCGGGAAGAACTTCAGGAAGGTGAAGCCGGATTCCAGCGCCGCCATGGCCTCGCTGGCAGTCGCTACGCCCGGCAACAGCGTGATGCCCGCGCCTTGCGCGCCATCGGCCAGCTTGCGCGTCAGGCCGGGCGAGACCGCGAACTGGGCGCCGGCGTCGCGTACGGCGTGAAGCTGTTCCACGGTCAGCACCGTGCCGGCACCCACCACGGCCTGCGGCAGCGCCTTGGCCACGGCCTGGATGGCCTCCAGGGCGACCGGCGTGCGCAGCGTGATCTCCAGCAGCGGCAGGCCGCCGGCGACGAGCGCCTCGCTGACGTGCAGCGCGTCGTCCACCGAGTGGTATTCCAGCACCGGAATCACCGGCACATTGACGAGTCGTTCTAGCAGCGGGGAAGGTTGATTTGGCATGACAGTCCCGATGTTGGGTGGCAAATATGGGGGGCGAAGCACGCCCGTCTGGTTCCAGTCAGGCAATCACCGACACGGATTGTTCCAGGCGCGCCTGCACGGTATCGGCGCGCGGGATCGGCGCGACCGCGCCGTAGCCCGTAGTGGACAGCGCAGCCGCCACGTTGGCGTAGCGCGCGGCATCGAACGGATCCGCGCCCGCAGCCAGCCGGGCGATGAAGCTCCCGCCGAAGCAATCGCCCGCGCCGGTGGCGTCGAGCGGCCGCACCGGGTACGGCGGCACCAGCGAGCGCGCCTCGGGCGTGGCCACGTAGCTGCCCTCCTCGCCCAGCTTCAGCGCCACCAGCCCGATGCCGCAGCCGAGCAGGTAATCGACGATGGCATCGCGGTCGTCCAGCCCCGTGAGCACGGTAATGTCGTCCCAGCTCGGCAGGCAGACGTCGGTCAGCGAAAACGCCTCGCGCATGATGCCGCGCGCGCGGGCCAGCGACCACAGCCGCAGCCGCAGGTTGGTATCGAGCGACACCTGCGTGCCGCCCTTGCGCGCGTGCTCCATCGCGGCCAGCCCGGCGTCGCAGGCGCTGGTGCTGATGGCCAGGCTGATGCCGGACAGGTGCAGGAAGCGCGCCTGGGCAATCGCCGCCAGCGGCAGCTGGTCATGGTGGTAGCGGCTCGCGGCCGAGCCTTCGCGCAGATAGTCGAAACGGTGGCCGTGGCTGTCGTGCGAGACGAAATAGACGCCCGTGGGCGCCGCCGCATTCACGCTGACGTGCCGCGTATCCACGCGCTCGGTAGTCCAGAGGGCCAGCAGGCGCTCGCCGAAGCTGTCGGCGCCCACCGCGCTGATGTAGCCGGTGGTGGCGCCCTGCCGCGCGGCGGCGATGCAGAAGTTCGAGGTGTCGCCGCCAAAGCCTTGCAGGTAGCGGCTGGCGTCGTCGGGCTGCTGGTTGAATTCCACCAGCGGCTCGCCGTAGGCAAGAATGTCGATGCTCATGTCGCAGGGTCTCCCTCAGAAGAACGTCTGCACGATGTCGATGACGCGCAACTGGTCGTCCAGCACGGGGATGTGCCGCCACTTGTCGAACGTCAGGCAGGGATGCGAGATGTCGAAGGCAATCATATCCCCGACGCGCACATCGTCGCCAGCCTGAATCTGCAAATAGGCATGCTGGTCCATCATGCCGGTCACCTGCCAGTGCGCCGGGGTGTCCACCGGGGCGTCCGTGCCGGGCCGGTACAGGCGCGCGGGAATCGGCATGCCGGCGTCGAACGCGGCATCGCGCTTGCCCATGCCGATGATCGCGCGCGTCGGCTCGGGAATCGACTGCACATAGGCCCAGAGCTGCAGCGCGGGCAGCAGCCCCTCGCGCATCTGCTGCGCCACGGGGTTGTTGGCCAGGATGCGCGTCTGCGCGGCACGGTAGATGCCCACGTCGTGGGTCAGGTAGCAGCCGGGACGCAGCACGATGTCGATGGGGGCGCCGATGTCGGTCCGCGAGAACTCCTCGGCCACCACGTCATACCAGGCCGAGCCCGCGCCCGACATGACCACTGGGCTGCGGCTGAAGCGGCCTTCGGCGGCCAGCTGGCGCGTCACGGCCACAGTGCGCCGCAGGAAGGCGCGGATGTCGGCCTCCTGCTGGAGCACGCCTTCGTAGACTTCCACGCCGGCCAGCGCGAGCGCGTCGGGCCAGCGCGCCAACGCGTCCATCACGGCCTGCTGCTGGGCGGCGTCGCGCACGCCAGTACGGCCACCCTCCACGCCCAGTTCCACCAATACTTGCAGCTTCTGGCCGCGCGCACGGAAAAACGCGCCGAGCTGATCGACGAGATCCGCTGAATCGACGAGCGAGAAGAATTCGAAGGAAGGATCGCGCAGCAGGTCCGCCACGATCTCCATATTGCGGCGGCCAACCAGCTGGTTGGCCATCAGCACGCGTTTCACACCATGCGCGGCGGCGGCGGCGGTCTGGTGCGCGGTGGCCAGGGTGATGCCCCAGGCACCTTCCTGCAACTGTCGCGCGAACAGCTTGGGCGCCATGGTGGTCTTGCCATGCGGCGCCAGCTGCACCCCGTATTCACCCATGAAGCGGCGCATCCATGTGAGGTTGTGCGCGAGACGTTCCTCATAGAGCACAGCCGCGGGCAGGCTCAGGTCCTCCCACAACAGGTTCCAGCCGACCTGGCTGGCGTTTGCGGGGGCCAGCGGGGTGTCCATCCGGCCCAGCGCCTTGTTCAGCGGATCGATGATTCCGGCTTGGTATTCACCCTGATACTTTGTCTCACGCATGCTGTCATCACCCCGCAAAAATTCTGATTGACGTAATCATAGCCTTGAAACTACGATATTTCATCCTTGTTATAAAGTAACATGCCTCGCCCGACAGCCCTGCCGGGGGACGCGCATCCGCCCGCCATGACCGCGCCTTTCGACATCCTGACCCGCATTGCCGAACGTGGCCCCGCGCTGCGCCTGGCCGAGCAGAAGGTCGCCCAGGTGATCCTGGAAGACCTGGCCGGCGCGGCGGCGGCCAGCATCAATGAACTGGCGCGCAAGGCGGCGGTGAGCGAGGCCAGTGTCACGCGCTTCGCCAAGGCCATCGGCTGCCGCGATGTGCGCGACCTGAAGCTGCGGCTGGCCCAGGCCACCGCGGTGGGCTCGCGCTTCCTGCAGCCGGTGCCGCTGGCGGAGCCCGGGGCGCCCGCCTCGCTGGCAGAAAGCATTCACGCCGATGTCATCAACACGCTGGAGGTCAATCGCAAGCTGATCGACCCTGAACGCATCGGCATCGCCGCGCGGCTGTTGCTGGACGCGCGCATGGTCTACGCTTTTGGCATGGGTGGCGGCTCGACGTTCATGGCCGACGAGGCGCGCTACCGGCTGGCGCGGCTCGGCCACCCCGTGGCCTCGTATCAGGACGCGGTCCTCCAGAAGATGGTGGCAGCCACGCTGACGCGCGACGACGTGGTCCTGGCGTTCTCGGCGAGCGGCAACATGCCCGAGATGCTGGCCAGCTGCGACATCGCGCGCGAGTACGGCGCCCGGCTGATCGCCGTGACGGCGCTCGGTTCGCCGCTGGCGGCGCGTGCCGATGTGCTGCTGCCCGTGCGCTCGCTGGAGACGGATTTCATCTTCAAGCCATCGGCCTCGCGCTACGCAATGCTGCTGGTGCTCGACGTGCTCGCCACGCGCCTGGCCCTGCTGACGCAGGAACAGAGTGCCGAGAAGCTGCGCCGCCTCAAATACGTGCTCGACGCCCACCGCGGCGTGAGCCAGGACAGCGACGGGCCGGACAGCCGCCAGCCGCTGGGAGACTGACCATGCCACACCTGTTCGACACCCTGATCCGCCTCGTGAGCCTGATCGACGGCTCGGGCGCCGCGCCCCGGCTGGCCGACGTGGGCATCCGCGACGGCCGCATCACGCGCATCGACGCCCCCGGCGCCATCGACCCGGACACCGCCTCCCACGTGGTGGAAGGCCACGGGATGGTGCTCTCGCCCGGCTTTATCGACGTCCACACGCACGACGACACCAACGTGGTCCGCCAGCCCGAGATGACGCCGAAGATCTCGCAGGGCGTGACGACGGTGATCGTCGGCAACTGCGGCATCAGCGCGGCGCCGGTCACGCTGGCGGGCGATCCGCCCGATCCGATGAACCTGCTGGGCCGCGCCGAGGCGTTTCGCTACCCGAGCTTCCAGGCCTATGTCGAGGCCGTCAACGCGGCGCAGCCGGCCGTCAATGTGGCCGCGCTGGTCGGCCACACGGCCCTGCGCAGCAACCATATGGACCGGCTCGACCGCGCCGCCACCCCCGACGAGACCGCCGCGATGCGCGCGCAGTTGGAGGAAGCCCTGACCCACGGCGCCCTGGGCCTCTCCACCGGGCTGGCCTACGCCAACGCCTTCTGCGCGCCGACCGAGGAAGTCCTCGCCCTGGCGGAGCCACTCGCGGACGCCGGCGCGCTCTACGCCACCCACCTGCGCAGCGAGTTCGCCGAGATCCTCGACGCCATGGACGAAGCCTTCCGCATCGGCCGCCATGCGCGCGTGCCGGTGGTCATCTCGCACCTGAAATGCGCCGGCGTGCCCAACTGGGGCCGCAGCGGCGAGGTGCTGGACGCGCTGGAAGGCGCCCAGCGCTGGCAGCCGGTGGGCTGCGACTGCTATCCGTACACGGCCAGCTCGTCCACGCTCGACCTCAAGCAGGTGACCAGCGATTTCGACATCCAGGTCACGTGGTCGGAGTCGCACCCGGCCATGGGCGGCCGCCTGCTGGCCGACATCGCCGCCGAGTGGAATGTCGATCTGGAGGAAGCCGCGCGGCGACTGCAACCGGCCGGCGCGGTCTACCACTGCATGGAAGATGCCGATGTGGACCGCATCCTGCGCCATCCGGCCACGGTGGTCGGCTCCGACGGCCTGCCCAATGACCCGCTGCCGCACCCTCGTCTCTGGGGCGCGTTTCCGCGCGTGCTGGGCCACTACGCGCGCGACCGCGAGCTATTTCCGCTGAGCGTGGCCGTCAACAAGATGACCGGCCTCTCCGCCGAGCGCTTCGGGCTGACCGGGCGCGGCTTCGTGCGCGAAGGCTACTGGGCCGACCTGGTCCTGTTCGACGCCGCCACGATCCGGGACGCCGCCAGCTTCACCGACCCCATGCAGCCCGCCGAGGGCATCGCGGCGGTCTGGGTCAACGGCGAGCTGTCGTGGCAGCAGCGCGAGGCCACCGGCGTGCGCGCCGGCCGCTTCCTGCCGCGCGGCCCCCGCGCCACGGCCTGACCCCTTTCATCATTCAGTAAACAGGAGTTTTCATGGACATCAAGCGTTTCGGCGTGGAAGGCGGCACGGGCCAGGGCGGTTCGCACATGCCGTTCGCCCGCGCGGTAGCCGCCGACGGCTGGCTCTACGTATCCGGCCAGGTGCCGATGGTGGGCGGCGAGGTGATCGACGGCGGCATCGTGGCGCAGAGCCACCAGGCCATCAAGAACGTGCTGGCGATCCTGGCCGAGGCCGGCTACGGCCCCGAGCACGTGGTGCGCTGCGGCGTCTGGCTGGACGACGCCCGCGACTTCACCTCGTTCAACAAGATCTTCAAGGAATACTTCGGCGCCAACCCGCCGGCCCGCGCCTGCGTGCAGTCCAGCATGGTGGTGGACTGCAAGGTCGAAGTGGACTGCATTGCCTACAGGAAAACCGCGGCATAAGCCCGCACGGTGAGCCAACCGATTTATCAACCCGGCCGCTAAGCCCCACAGGAATAGCGGCCTTTTCATAGCGGAAGCGGACCGTCCTCCGGACGGCACCCGCGCAAGGAGACAATATGGGTGCCGTAACAGGAACCACACTCCTGGTTTATGCGCTGATCGCCGTGATCGCGCTGGTCATACTGATCGCCAGGTTCAAGCTCAACCCGTTCATCACGCTGGTGATAGTGTCCGTCGCGCTCGGCTTTGCCGTGGGCATGCCGATGGGCGACATCATCAAGTCGTTCGAGGCCGGCGTGGGCGGCACGCTGGGCCACATCGCGCTGGTGATCGGGCTGGGCACCATGCTCGGCAAGATGATGGCCGAGTCGGGCGGCGCCGAGCGCATCGCGCTGACGCTGATCGACTTCTTCGGCGAGAAGAACGTGCACTGGGCCATGGTGACCATCGCGTTCATCGTCGGCCTGCCGGTGTTCTTCGAGGTCGGCTTCGTGCTGCTGGTGCCGATCGCCTTCAACGTGGCCAAGCGCACCGGTACCTCGATGGTGCTGGTGGGCATTCCGATGGTGGCCGGCCTGTCCGTGGTGCACGGGCTGATCCCGCCCCACCCGGCTGCGCTGCTGGCCGTGACGGCCTATGGCGCCGACATCGGCAAGACCATCATGTACGCGCTGATCGTGGGCGTGCCCACGGCCGCCATCGCCGGCCCGCTGTTCGCCAAGCTGATGGACCGCTACGTGAAGCTGCCCGATGTGAACCCGCTGGCCGCGCAGTTCACCGAGGAAGACGAGGGCGTCAAGGCCACGCACGCCCTGCCGAGCTTCGGCATCACGGTGTTCACCATCCTGCTGCCGGTGATGCTGATGCTGATCGGTAGCTGGGCCGACCTGTTCACCACGCCGAAGACCTTCGCCAACGACTTCCTGAAGCTGATCGGCAACTCGGTGATGGCGCTGCTGATCGCCGCACTGGTGAGCTTCTACACCTTCGGCAAGGCACGCGGCTTCAGCCGCGAGATGATCCTGAAGTTCACCAACGAGTGCGTGGCCCCCACGGCCATCATCACGCTGGTGGTGGGCGCCGGCGGCGGCTTTGGCCGCATCCTGCGCGACTCGGGCATCTCCACGTCCATCGTGGACGTGGCGACCAGCGCCCACGTGTCCGTGCTGGTGCTGGGCTGGCTGGTGGCGGTGATGATCCGTATCGCCACGGGCTCGGCCACGGTGGCCATGACCACGGCCGCCGGCATCGTCGCCCCGATCGCCGCCAGCGTGCCGGGCACCCGCCCGGAACTGCTGGTGCTCTCCACGGGCGCCGGATCGCTGATCCTCTCGCACGTGAACGACGGCGGCTTCTGGCTGGTGAAGGAGTACTTCAACATGTCCGTGGCGCAGACGTTCAAGACCTGGTCGGTCTGCGAAACCATCATCTCGGTGGTGGCGCTGGGCCTGACGCTGGCCCTGGCAACGGTGGTCTGAGCCTTGGTTTTCCCCCTCTCCCGCCTGCGGGAGGGGGAGCGAAACACGGGATTGCGCACAGCCGCCCTCCCCCCTACACTCCCGTTCGATGCGGTCGCCTAGTACCGCACTTTTCGGGAGACTTCGATGACCTTCACCCCGCTGCGGCGCGCCGTCCTGGCGTGCGGCGCCCTCGCCGTCCTGGCATTCCCCGCTTCCAGCTTTGCGGCCGATCCGGTCAAGATCGGGCTGATCGCCCCGTTCTCGGGCAGCTTTGCCGACTACGGCAAGCAGATGGAAGGCGGCGTCAAGGCCTGGCAGAAGCTCCACGGCGACACCGTGGGCGGCCGCAAGATCGAAGTCATCCTCAAGGACACCACCGGCCCGGTGCCGGACGTGGCCAAGCGCCTGGCCCAGGAACTGGTGGTGCGCGACAAGGTGGACATCCTGGCCGGCTTCGGCCTCACGCCCGAGGCGCTGGCCGTGGCGCCCATCGCCGAGCAGGCGAAAAAGCCGATGGTGATCTTCAACGCGGCCTCCTCCGTCATCACCACCAAGTCGAACTACATCGCACGGGTGTCGATGACGCTGCCGCAGATCTCGGCGCCGATGGCGACCTGGGCGGTGCGCAACAACATCCGCAAGGTGGTCACGCTGGTGGCGGACTACGCGCCCGGCATCGACGCCGAAACCGCGTTCAAGACCAACTTCCTGGGCGGCGGCGGGCAGATTATCGAGTCGATCCGCGTGCCGCTGCGCAACCCCGAGTTCGCGCCCTTCATCCAGCGCATCAAGGACGCCAAGCCGGAGGCCGTGTTCCTGTTCCTGCCCGCCGGCGAGCAAGGCGTGGCCTTCATGAAGGGCTTCCGGGAGCGCGGCCTGGCCGCCGCCGGCATCCGCGTGATTGCCACGGGCGACCTGACCGACGACCACGTGCTGCCGGCCATGGGCGACGCCACGCTGGGCGTGATCACCTCGTTCCACTACTCCGCCGCCCATGATTCGAAGGAAAACAAGGCGTTCCTGAAGGCGTTTGCCGAGGCCAACCCGGGCGCCGGCCGGCCCAACTTCATGGCCGTGGCCGCCTTCGACGGCATGGCCGCCATCTACGAAGCCCTGAAGAAAACCAACGGCGTCACGGACGGCGACAAGTTCCTGGCGGCGCTCAAGGGCATGAAGATCCAGAGCCCGCGCGGCGCCATCACCATCGACCCGGCCACGCGCGACGTGGTGCAGACGGTCTACATCCGCAAGGTGGAAAAGGTCAACGGGGAGCTCTACAACGTCGAGTTCGACAARTTCGASGGSGTGAAGGAYTCCGGCAAGTAAGCCTGCCCGGCGGCGGCCGTCCTGAAAATCTTTTATTGCGTCGTCAAGAAAGTGCATCACGCGGGTTCCGATTCTTGACCTAAGCTGTTTGATGCACACAAGAAGAACTCCGGAGACGACAAAATGATCAGGACTGCCATATCCTCCGCGGCCGCCGCCGCGATGTTCCTGGCCCTGGCGCCTGCCATGGCCGCCCCCGACAACCTCCAGAAGCTCCAGAGCTTCAAGCCGACCGGCACCGCCACGCCGGAAACCGTGCCGCAGACCGGCACGCGCGCCGACGCCATCCGCGAGAACCTCAAGACGATCAAGCTGCCGCAGGGCTTCAAGATCGAGCTGTACGCGGTGGTGCCCGAAGCCCGCCACATGGCGGTGGAGCCGTCCACGGGCGTGGTCTTCGTCGGCACGCGCAAGACCAAGGTCTGGCAGGTGACGGACCGCAACAAGCGCCGCGTGGCGGACGACGTGGTGCAGTTCGCCAGTTCCGTCGCCTTCAAGGTGCCCAACGGCGTCTGTTTCTCCCCCGACGGCATCCTCTACGTGGCCGAGCAGAACCGCGTGCTGGCGTTCCCGGCCGCCCAGTTCTTCGGCGAGGGCGGCCCCGACGTGGCCGTCGGCGTGGTCGTGCCGCAGGGCAAGCTGGTCCCGACCGAGTTCGAGAGCTTCAACCACGGCGCGCGCGCCTGCCGCATCGGCCCGGACAAGAAGCTCTACGTGGCCCTCGGCCAGCCGTGGAACGTGCCGCCCAAGGACAAGCTGGCCACGCTCGACAAGAACGGCGTCGGCGGCATTATCCGGATCGACCAGGACGGCAAGAATCGTGAGGTCTATGCCCATGGCGTGCGTAACTCCGTGGGCCTGGACTTCAGCCCGGTCGACAAGATGCTCTGGTTCACCGATAACCAGGTGGACGGCATGGGCGACGACCAGCCCCCCGGCGAGCTGAACCGGGCCACCAAGGGCGGCCAGAACTTCGGCTTCCCGTGGTACGGCGGCGGCAAGGTCCGCACGGTCGAGTACAAGGACGCCAAGCCGCCGGCAGACGCCGTCTTCCCGGTGGTGGAGTACGCCGCCCACGCGGCCGACCTCGGCATGTCGTTCTATACCGGCAAGATGTTCCCGGCCAAGTACCAGAACGGCGTGTTCGCGGCCGAGCATGGCTCCTGGAACCGCACCAAGCCGATTGGCGCCCGCATCGTCTACACGCCGGTCAACGCCGACGGCTCGGTCGGCGCCACCGAGGTCTTCGCCGAAGGCTGGCTGACGGCCAACGGCGAGTACATGGGCCGCCCGGTGGACGTGCAGCAGTTGCAGGACGGCTCGCTGCTGGTGTCCGACGACTACGCCGGGGCGATCTACCGCATCTCCTACGCGGGGGCCAAGTGACGCGACACGGTTCGCTGACAATCGCCGCCTGGCTGGGGATGGCAATGGCCGTGGCCGGGGCTCCTGCCCTGGCCGCAGACGCCCAGGCCGGCAAGGCCCGCGCACTGCAGTGCCAGGCCTGTCATGGCCTGGACGGCAAGTCGAAGCTGCCCGAGGCGCCGCACCTGGCCGGCCAGAACGAGACCTACCTCGTGAAGGCGCTCAAGGACTACAAGACCGGCGCGCGCAAGGACGAGATGATGAACCTGATGGCCAAACCGCTGACCGACAAGGACATCGCCAACCTCGCGGCGTTCTACAGCGGCTTGAAGCCGTGACCGGAACGTTCCTTCGGCGGCGATAGCACCGAGATGGCTGACGCCGCCTCGCGCCGGATCAGCCGGATGATCAGCGCGGCGCCGGCGTTGCCGAAGTCCGGCGAGGCCGCGTTATCCAGCGCCGCCGACATCACCCCGAGCGCTTCCTGAATGCGCTCCAGTTGCCGCAGGGCCGGGGCCGACGGCGCCATCGGCCCGGGGAACCCCGGGGTGCCGAGCATGCCGGGTGTAATGGATGTCCGGGAAGACGGTTTCGGTTTGTGCATGGCGATCTCCTGCTGTCTGAGCGGATGATGTCGATCCATGCATTCTGGGAATGAAGCGCGCCCAGAGATATGAGACGTTTCTGAAAAGCAATCAGACTCGTCTTATGCCGTCACCTACGCCACCACCTACGCCGCCACGCTCACCAGCCGATCCAGCAGGGCACGATCCGCAAGCAGCCCGGCGCTCTCGCCGGCGTGCACCACGCGCCCCCGGTCGAGCACCATCGCGCGCTGCGTCATCGCCAGCGCCAGCCGGGCGTGCTGTTCCACCACGATCACCGCCATGCCGCTTTCCGCGATCAGCCCGGCAATCACTCGCCGCAGCTCCTGCACGATGATCGGCGCCAGCCCTTCCATCGGCTCATCGAGCAGCAGCAGTGAAGGATTGACCATCAGCGCGCGCGCCATCGCCAGCATCTGCTGTTCCCCGCCCGACAACTGGTTGCCGAGGTTCTTCCGGCGCTCCTCGAGCCTCGGAAAGACCTGAAAAACGCGGGGGATGTCCCACGGCCCGGGGCGTGCCACGGCGCTCAGGTGCTCCGCCACGGTCAGCGACGGAAACACCCAGCGCTCCTGCGGCACCCAGCCGATGCCACCTTGCGCGCGCCGGTGCGGCGGCACGCGGGCGAGGTCGCGCCCCTGCCAGTGCAGGCGCCCGCCGCGCAGCCGCGTGAAGCCCATCAGCGTAGCCAGCAGCGTGGTCTTGCCCACGCCGTTGCGGCCCAGCAGCGCCAGGCTGTCGCCGGAGGAGAGCGTCAGGTCGATGCCGTCCAGCACCAGCGCGTCGCCATAGCCCGCGCTGACGCTCTCCATCCGCAGCAGTTCAGTCATGGGCGGCCTCCCCCAGATACACCTCGCGCACACGCGGATCGGCGGCAATCTCGGCCGGCGTGCCCTCGGTCAACACGCGGCCCGCCACCAGCACCGTGATGCGCTCGGCGAAGCGGAACACCAGATCCATGTCGTGCTCGATAAAGACGATCGTGATGTCGCGCGGCAGCCCGGCGATGACCGCGAACAGCTCCGCGCTCTCGCCCGTGGGAATGCCGGCGGCGGGTTCGTCCAGCAGCAGGATCGACGGCCGCGTGGCCAGCGCCAGCGCCATCTCCAGCAGCCGCTGCTTGCCGTAGGGCAGCTGGCGGGTCTCGACGTCAGCATCGGCGTCCAGCCGCAGCATGGCCAGCACCGCCATGGCTTCGTCGACGAGGGGCGTCTGGGAAGCCACCGTGCGCGCCCAGATGCGTGCGGCCCCGGTGCGCTCGGCCACCGCCAGCACGACGGATTCGAGCACCGTCAGCCCCGGGAACAGCGTGTTGATCTGGAACGTGCGCGTCATGCCGAGCCGCACGCGCGCATGTTGGGGCAGCGCCGTGATATCGCGGTCGCCCAGCCAGATCCGCCCTGCCGATGGCGGCAGCGCCCCGGTCAGCAGGTTGATGAAGGTGGTCTTGCCGGCGCCGTTCGGCCCGATCAGCGCGTGGCGCGCGCCCGGCGCGAAACTGAGCGAGATGTCGCTATTGGCGGCGAAGGCGCCCCAGGACTTGCCGAGCCCTGCCGTGCGGAGCGTGGCCGTCATGGTGCTTCCCCCCGGCCGCGCCGCAGCCGGCCCGCAATGGCGCTGGCCGCGCCCATCACCCCACCCTTGGCGAACAGCACCATCAGCACCAGCAGCAGGCCGATCCAGAACTGCCAGTAGACCGGGTTGATGCCCGCCAGCACGTCCTGCGCGATCATGAACAGCGCCGCGCCGACCAGCGCGCCGTAGAGCCGGCCCGTGCCGCCGAGCACCAGCATGACCAGCAGCTCGGCCGATCGCGGGAAGCCCAGCACATCGAGCCCGACGAACTGCGTGGTCTGGGCCAGCAGGCCGCCGGCCACCCCGGCCACCGCCGCCGACACCGCGAACACCGCCCCGAGCCGGCGCGGCACGTTGGCGCCCAGCGCCGGCATGCGCCGCACGCCCTCGCGCACGCCGCGCAGCGACAGCCCGAACGGCGACGCCACGATCCGGCGCACCGCCACGAACAGCAGGAAGGTCACCACGAGGCTATATAGATAGGCCGTCTTGCCGAACAGGTCGAATTCGAACAGCCCGAGCACCTTGCCCATGGTCACGCCGGACAGCCCATCGACCCCGCCGGTCAGGAAAGCGGCCTTGTTGGCGGCCTCGAACAGCATCAGGCCGATGCCGAGCGTGACCATCAGCCGGGTCAGGTCGCCGCCGCGCACCACCAGGAAGCTGCACAGCCAGCCCGCCAGCCCGGCCACGGCGCCGGCGGCCAGCAGGCCGGAAATCGGCTCGCCCCAGCCGTGCGCGCCCAGCAGGCCCGCCGTATAGGCGCCCAGCCCGAAGAAGGCCGCGTGGCCGAGCGAGACGATGCCGGCATAGCCGAGGATCAGGTCCAGCGACAGCGCGAACAGGCCGGTAATCAGGATCTGGCTGCCGAGGATCAGGTAGTCGGGCAGGAGAAAGAAGACCGCCACCGGGGCGAGCCAGAAGACGATTTCGGCCGGATGCCAGCGGCCATCGGGCAGGCGGTGGCGCTGGGCCGCCGCCGGCTGGACGGCTTGATCGGTACGCAGGACGGATTTCATGCGCGCCTCCCGAACAGGCCGGCCGGGAAGGCCACCAGCAGCACGACCATCATCGCGTAGATCACGAACGCGCCCACCGCCGGCACGTAGTACTTGCCGGCTACGTCCGCCACGCCAAGCACGATCGCCGCGAGCAGCGAGCCGCGGATGGAGCCGGCGCCGCCCACGGCCACTACCAGCAGGAAATACACCATGTATTTGAGCGGGAAGGCGGGATCGAGCCCGAGCACGTCGATGCCCAGTCCGCCGCCAAGGCCGGCCAGCCCCGAGCCGAGCGCGAACGTCAGGCTGAACACCCGCTCCACGTTGATGCCGAGACCGCGCGCGGCCTGCTGGTGATCGACGGCAGCCCGTACCTGCGCCCCGAAGCGCGTGCGCGCCACCAGCCACCCCAGCGCCAGCGTGATCACCACCACCACACCGATCAGGAACAGCCGATAGGCGCCCAGGTCGATCCCGGCCACCTGCACCTGCCCGATCAGGAACTCGGGCAGCGCCACCGGCTGCTGGCCGGGGCCGAACAGCCACGTGGCGCCGGCCATCGCCATGAAGGTCAGGCCGATGGAAAACAGCACCTGGTCGAGGTGGCTGGCCCGGTACAGGCGCCGATAGAGCGTGCGCTCGAGCAGCCAGCCCACCGCCGCCGCGCCCAGGAAGGCCAGCGGCAGCGCCGCCAGGAACGGCACGCCGGCGCGGTTCATCAGCACCACGGCCACATAGCCGCCGAGCATGGCAAAGGCGCCATGGGCCAGGTTGACGAAGTTCATCAGCCCCATGGTCACGGACAGGCCAATGCTGATCAGGAACAGCAGGCTGCCGTACGCCAGGCCGTCGAACAGCACGCCAAGGAAACTCGCGATCACCGGGGTCGTCCTCCGTTTTCAGGGTTGCCGCCGGATTGTTCAGTGTGCGCCGCTTTTTTGCAATCGGGCCCCACCCGCCCGTGCCCGATGTTGGCCTGTTGTCTGGTTTACATCGCCCCGGCCACGCGCTAACGTCCTGAAACCCGACCGCGAGGGACATTGCCATGCCGATCGACCGCCGCACCTTCCTGGGACTTTCCGCCGCGCTGGCCGCCTTGCCGGCCACCCCTGCCCTGGCCGCCGCTCATGCAGCCGCTCATGCAGCCGCTCATGCCGCCACCATGGAGGCGCCGATGCGGCGCAAGATCCCGGGCACCAATGTGCAGTTGCCGGTCATCGGCATGGGCACGGCCGATACCTTCAACGTGGGCACCGGCGCCGACGAACGCACCCCGCTCACCGAGGTCATGGCGCTGTTGCTGCAGCGCATTCCCGGCGCCGTGGTGGACACCGCGCCCAGCTACGGCAGCGCGGAAGCCGTCACCGGCGACCTCCTGCAAGCCGCCAAGGCCCGCCAGCGGGTGTTCCTGGCGACCAAGGTCTCTACCAGCGTGGCGCAGGTGCCGGCGCAGTTCGCCCGGTCGCTGTCCGATCTCCACCTCGACAGCGTGGATTTGCTGCAGGTGCATAACCTGATCGACTGGCAGAACAACCTGCGCTGGCTGCGCCAGCAGAAGGAAGCCGGCAAGACCCGCTATATCGGCATCACCCACTATCGGGAAGACTCGCACGACACCCTGGCGCAGATCCTGCGGCAGGAAAAGATGGATTTCCTCCAGATCAACTACTCGCTGGGCGAGCGCAACGCCGAGAAGACGCTGCTGCCGCTGTGCGAGGAGCGCGGCGTGGCGGTGCTGGTCAACCGGCCGTTCCAGGATGGGCGGCTATTCGGCGCGGTGAAAGGCAAGCCGGTGCCCGACTGGGCCGGCGAGGTGGACTGCACCACCTGGGGACAGCTGTTCCTGAAGTTCGTGGTCAGCCACCCGGCGGTGACGGCGGCCATCCCGGCCACCTCCAAGCCGCGCAATATGGCCGACAACCTCGGCGCGGCGTTCGGCCGCATGCCCGATACGCGCGAGCGGGCCCGCATTGCCGCCGCGCTGGCCTGAGCGCCGGTCATGGCTACGCCCCCGCCCCAGCCTGACGCGGCCCGTCCGCTGCAACGCGGCCTCGGCATGCGCCCCGGCGAAGCCCCCGCCGTGGTGGCGGGCTTCCTGTTCTTCTTCTGCCTGTTCGCCAGCTACTTCATGCTGCGCCCCGTGCGCGAGACCATGGGCATCGCCGGCGGCGTGCAGAACCTGCAATGGCTGTTCACCGCCACCTTCGTGGTGATGCTGGTGGCCATCCCGTTCTACGGCGCCTGCTGCAAGTGGCTGCCCCGTCGACGCTTCGTGCCGTGGGTCTACGCATTCTTCATCGCCAACCTGCTCGGTTTTGCCTTCGCCACGCGGGCGATGCCGGACAACGTGTGGCTGGCGCGCGTGTTCTATGTCTGGCTCTCGGTCTTCAACCTGTTCGTGGTGTCGGTGGCGTGGAGCCTGATGGCCGATGTGTTCCGTCCCGACCAGGCGAAGCGGCTGTTCGCGCTGCTGGCGGCGGGCGCCAGCGCCGGCGGGCTGGCCGGTCCGCTGCTGGGCGGCTGGCTGGTGGGAAGCATCGGGCTGACGGGGCTGATGGTGCTGTCGGCGGCGCTGCTGGCCGCCACGCTGCCCGGCGTGGGTTTTCTGTTCGGCTGGCGACGCCGCTCGGGGGCAGGGATGGCCGGTGTGGGCAGCACGGGTGCGGGGCAGGACCCGGCCGAGCCGGTCGGTGGCGGGCTGTGGGCGGGGCTGGTGCTCGTGGCGCGCTCGCGCTACCTGCTCGGCATCAGCGTGTTCGTGATCCTGCTCGCCACGGCGAGCACCTTCCTGTACTTCGAGCAGGCCAAGCTGGTGGCCGCCGCGTATCCGTCGCGCGCGCAGCAGACACAGGTCTTCAGCGCGCTCGATGCCACGGTGCAGGCGCTGACCATCGTGATCCAGCTGTTCTTTTCGGGCCGCGTGGCGCGGCGCTACGGCGTGACCGCGCTGCTGACCGGCGTGCCTGTGCTGGTGACCCTCGGCTTCCTGGCGCTGGCGGTCTGGCCGACCTTCGCGGTGCTGGCCGGCGCGATGATCGTGCGGCGCGTGGGCGAGTACGCGCTGCTGCGCCCCGGGCGCGAGATGCTGTTCACCGTGGTGGACCCGGAAACCAAGTACAAGGCCAAGAACGTCATCGACACGGCGGTGTATCGCGCGGGCGACGCGGTCAGCGCCTGGGTGCGCACCGCCATCGACGCCATCTCCGGCCATCCCGCCTCCGTGGCGCTGGCCGGCGCGGTGCTGGCCATCGCGTGGGCCTGGCTGGGCTGGTGGCTGGGTCGGCGGCACGAAGGCCAGCTGACACCCGCCGGGGAGGCGTCCACGGTGCTCGCGCGCGGCGCGCCGGGCGGCCGATAATCGAGCATCCGTCTGGCCGCGCGCCGCCGATGGCCGTATAGTCGTGGCCTGTTCGCGCGCCACGCGCGCCGCCCCCACACGCTTGCCTAGGAGCCCCCCATGAAGACCAAAGCCGCCATCGCCTGGAAAGCCGGCGCCCCGCTGACCATCGAAGATGTCGACCTGGACGGCCCGCGCGCCGGCGAGGTGCTCGTGGAAATCAAGGCCACCGGCATCTGCCATACCGACTACTACACGCTCTCGGGCGCCGATCCGGAAGGCATCTTCCCGGCCATCCTGGGCCATGAGGGCGCCGGCATCGTCACCGACGTCGGCCCCGGCGTGACCTCGCTCAAGCCGGGCGACCACGTGATTCCCCTCTACACGCCGGAATGCCGCCAGTGCAAGTTCTGCCTGTCGCGCAAGACCAACCTGTGCCAGGCCATCCGCGCCACGCAGGGCAAGGGGCTGATGCCGGATGGCACCTCGCGCTTCTCGATCGACGGCAAGCCGATCTTCCACTACATGGGCACGTCCACCTTCGCCAACCACATCGTGGTGCCGGAGATCGCGCTGGCCAAGATCCGCCCGGATGCCCCGTTCGACAAGGTCTGCTACATCGGCTGCGGCGTGACGACCGGCGTGGGCGCCGTGCTGTTCACGGCCAAGGTGGAAGCCGGTGCCAACGTAGTGGTGTTCGGCCTCGGCGGCATCGGCCTGAACGTGATCCAGGCGGCCAAGATGGTCGGCGCTGACAAGATCATCGGCGTGGACCTGAACCCGGGCCGCGAGGCGATGGCGCGCAAGTTCGGCATGACCCACTTCGTCAACCCCAAGGACGTGCCGAACGTGGTGGACCACATCGTCCAGCTCACCGACGGCGGCGCCGACTACTCGTTCGAGTGCATCGGCAACACGCAGGTCATGCGCCAGGCGCTGGAGTGCTGCCACAAGGGCTGGGGCAAGTCGATCATCATCGGCGTGGCGGAAGCCGGCGCGGAGATCTCGACGCGCCCGTTCCAGCTGGTGACGGGCCGTGAGTGGAAGGGTTCGGCATTCGGCGGCGCACGCGGGCGCACGGACGTGCCGAAGATCGTCGACTGGTACATGGAAGGCAAGCTCAACATCGACGACCTGATCACCCACACGCTGCCGCTGGAGCGCATCAACGAAGGCTTCGACCTGATGAAGCGCGGCGAATCGATCCGCTCGGTGGTGCTGTACTGATGCAGACCGACCTGGAACTGCTCGCCGAGCACGGCTGCCATGGCGGCGTGCAGCGCTTCTACCGGCACCACTCGGCCGCCATCGGGCTGCCGATGCGGTTCTCGGTGTTCCTGCCGAAGGAAGCGCTGGGCACGGGCACCACGCGCGTGCCGGCGCTGTTCTATCTGGCCGGGCTGACCTGCACCGAGGAAACGTTCCCGATCAAGGCCGACGCCCAGCGCTACGCCGCCGAGCACGGCATGATGCTGATCTCGCCCGATACCAGCCCGCGCGGCGCCAACGCGCCGGGCGAGGCCGATTCGTGGGACTTCGGCGTGGGGGCGGGGTTCTACGTGGATGCCGTCGAGGCGCCGTGGCACATGCACTGGCATATGGAGAGCTACGTGGCGAGCGAGCTGTTCGCCATCGCCACCACGGAATTGCCCGGCGATGCCGCGCGCGTGGGCATCTTCGGCCATTCGATGGGCGGCCACGGGGCGCTGGTGCTGGCGCAACGCTATCCGCACCGTTTCCGCTCGGTGTCCGCCTTCGCGCCGATCGCCGCGCCGATGAAATGCCCGTGGGGCATCAAGGCCTTCAGCGGCTACCTCGGCAACGATCCGGTGCGCTGGGCCGAGCACGACGCCAGCGAACTGATGACCGGGCAGGACGCGCCGCCCTTCCCCGCCGGCATCCTGATCGACCAGGGTCTGGCCGACCGCTTCCTCGAGGAGCAACTGCATCCGGAAGCGTTCGAGGCCGCCTGCAAGGTCGCCGGCCAGCCGCTGACGCTGCGACGGCACGCCGGCTACGACCACGGCTACTACTTCATCCAGACGTTCATGGCCGACCATATCCGGCATCACGCCGCCCAACTCTGAGACACCGAGCCCGCCATGCCTTACGCCGCCGATCCCATCGTCATGCTGTCCGCGCGGGCGCTGTCGCAGGCCATCCACGGGGGCGAGGTGTCGTGCCGGCAGGTCATGGGCGCCTACCTGGCCCATATCGCGCAGGTCAATCCGGGCAGCAACGCCATCGTGGCCATGCGGGACGAAGCGGCGCTGATGGCCGAGGCCGCCGCCGCCGACGAGGCGCTGGCGGCGGGCCGCTCCGCAGGCTGGATGCACGGCATGCCGCAGGCGCCCAAGGATTTGGCGATGACGCGCGGCATCCGCACGACGTTCGGCTCGCCGATCTACAAGGACAATGTGCCGACGATCGATGCCATCGTGGTCGAGCGCGCGCGCCGCGCCGGGGCGATCCTGATCGGCAAGACCAACACGCCCGAGTTCGGGCTGGGCTCGCAGACGTTCAACCCGGTGTACGGCGCCACGCTGAATCCTTACGATGCCACGCGCACGGCGGGCGGCAGCAGTGGCGGCGCGGCGGCGGCACTGGCGCTGCGCATGCTGCCCGTGGCGGATGGCAGCGACTTCGGCGGCTCGCTGCGCAACCCGGCCGGCTACTGCAACGTATTCGGCTTCCGGCCCTCGGCGGGCCGCGTGCCCTACGGCCCCACGCCGGAACTGTTCCTGTCGCAGCTCGGTTGCGAAGGGCCGATGGCACGCACGGTGGCGGACCTTGCCCTGCTGCTGGCCACGCAGGCCGGCCCCGACGCGCGCACCCCGCAGGCGCTTCCAGCCGACCCGGTGCTGGCCTCGCTCACGCCCGCGAACGTCACGGACGTGCTGCGCGCCGACCTGAACGGCAAACGCGTGGCGTGGCTGGGCGACTGGGGCGGCTACCTGCCGATGGAAGACGGCATCCTGCCGCTGTGCGAGCAGGCGCTGCGCTTCTTCCCGGATTTCGGCGTCAGCGTGGAAGCTATCGGCGCCCCTTATCCGCCCGAGAAAATCTGGCAGACCTGGCTGACCCATCGCCATTTCCTCGTCGGCAACGCCCGCATGACGCTCTACCGCAACCCGGCCACGCGCGCGCAGCTGAAGCCAGAGGCCATCTGGGAGATCGAAGGCGCGCTGAACCAGACCGCCAGCGACCTCTACACCGCCAGCACGGAGCGCTCGGCCTGGTACAACGCGCTGCAACGCACCTTTGCCACGTTCGACTACGTGGCGGTGCCCACGGCGCAGGTGTTCCCGTTCGATGTGAAGCAGCCGTGGCCGACATCGATCGCCGGCCGGCAGATGGATACCTATCACCGCTGGATGGAGGTGGTGGTGGCGTGGACGCTGTCTGGCTCGCCAGTCATCAGCGTGCCGGTGGGGTTCAATGCGGAGGGGTTGCCGATGGGCATGCAGCTGATTGGCCGCCCGCGCGACGACCTGGCCGTGCTGCAACTCGCCGCCGCCTATGAGCAGGCGCGCGACTGGGTGGGCAGCCGGCTGCCGCCAGCCATTGCAGACTGATCGCGGTGCACTATCCTGAAGGCTCCCCATCCCCGTATGAAGGAGCCTGCCATGGGCACTTCACGTCACATCGCCCTGGCGCTGGGCCTGCTCTTCGCGAGCGGTGCCGCGCTGGCGCATAACTGTCCCAATGAGATGAAGGCCATCGACGCGAAACTGGCGACCAAGCCGGCGCTGTCGCAGGCCGACATGACCAAGGTCCAGAAGCTGCGCGCCGACGGCGAAGCGCAGCACAAGGCCGGCGATCACGACGCCTCGATGAAGTCGCTCGGCGAGGCGAAGAAGCTTCTCGGAATCTGAACCCGAGCCGGGCCAAATCAGGCCAGGTCAGGCCACGCGCAGCAACTGGCGCGCGTGGCTGGCGAACAGCGGCGCGGCACGATCCGCCGCGAGGCGGATGCGTTCCTGCAGCGGGCCATTGCCGACCTGATAGCCGTCGAAATCAGCCGTCGAGGCATACACGCCAATCGGGAGCGTCAGCGCCTGCAGGAAGCCGAACAGCGGGCGCAACTGGTGCTCCAGCACCAGTGCGTGCCGGTCACTGCCGCCCGTGGCGGCCAGCAGCACCGGCGTATCCACCAGCGCGTTCATCCCGACCAGATCGAACAGATGCTTGAAGTGGCCCGGGAACGAGCCCCGGTAGACCGGCGCGGCGGCGATCAGCAGGTCCGCCGACTCGATGTCCGCCAGTTGCGCCTCAATCTCGGCAGGCAGTTCCTCGCGCGACAGCGCGCCACCCAGCGGGCGGGCAATCTCGCTCAGGTCGACGATGCGGGTGTCGAGCACGAGCCGTTCTTCCAGCGCTTCCAGCAGTGCCTCCACGAGCACACGCGTGCGCGAGGGCTGGTGGACACTGCCATTGACGGCGACGACTTTGAGGGGGGTAGCCACTGGTGGTTCTCCGTTTGGATCGACCCCTACCTTAGCGCCGTCGCCGCCGAGGGCGAACGAAGGAAATCGAGTATGGATAGATGAAGTGCCGATCAGAACGACGGCACCATCGCGCCCTTGTACTTTTCCTTCATGAACTGGCGCACGTCTTCCGACTGGTACGCCGCCACGAGTTTCTTGACCCACGGCTTGTCCTTGTCCTGCGTGCGCACCACGATAATGTTCGCGTACGGGCTGCGGATGTCTTCCATGGCGATGGCGTCCTTGGTCGGCCGGAGGCCGGCGGCGAGCGCGTAGTTGGTGTTGATCACCGCGGCGCTCACGTCAGGCAGGACGCGCGCCAGCTGGGCGGCGTCCAGTTCCACGATCTTGAGCTTCTTGGGGTTCTCGGCCACGTCCAGCGGCGTAGCGTTCACGCCGTTGGTGCCCACGCCCGGCTTCAGCTTGATCACGCCCTGTGCGGCGAGCAAAAGCAGCGCGCGGTTCTCGTTCGACGGGTCGTTCGGCACGGCCACCTTGGCGCCCTGCGGCAGGTCCTTCGGCGACTTCAGTTTCTGCGCGTACACGCCCAGCGGCGAGATATAGGTGTAGCCCACGCTGACCATCTTGTAGCCGCGCTGCTTGACCTGGCTGTCCAGGTACGGCTGATGCTGGAAGCTGTTGGCCTCCAGATCGCCCGCGTCCAGCGCGGCGTTCGGCTGCACGTAGTCGTTGAACTCCACCACCTTCACGTTCAGGCCGTTGCGCTTGGCCACTTTCTGCACCACTTGCCAGACCTCGGCATCCGGGCCGCTCACGGTGCCCACGCGCACGGTCTGTTCCTGGGCCCCGGCGTTGCCGGCGGCCATCACGCCAAATGTCGCCACCACCACGGCGGCGGACAGGGTCTTTGCGAACGAAAGCGTCTTCATACGTCTTTTTCCTCAGGATCGAAGGCCGCGCGCGCGGATCGGCGGCGGCAAGGCCGCGTCGGATGGACGCGGCCGGGACGAAACTTTACCTCAATGTGCCTTGCCGGTCGGGTGGCTCGCACTCATCGTCGGCACGTTGCGCTTTTCAAAAATTGCATATCTCGACAGTTCGAACAGAAAAGCGCCGCCAGTTTCCGAAATAGTCCTGCGGCCATTTCTTCCTAGACTCACTTTGCCTTCAATCGGGACAGGTGAACCAGGAAAACGAACATGTGGATCGTCAGGCTTGCACTACGCCGGCCCTATACCTTCGTTGTGCTAGCCATTCTGCTGTTGCTTGGTGGGATGGTTTCCATCCTGCGCATGCCTACGGACATTTTTCCGTCGATCGACATTCCGGTGGTCAGCGTGGTCTGGAGCTACAACGGTTTGTCTGCCGAAGACATGGCGCAACGTATCGTCACGGAATACGAGCGTTCCCTGACCACCGACGTCGACAATATCGAGCACATCGAGTCGCAGTCGCTACCGGGGGTGGCCGTCATCAAGGTCTTCTTCCACCCCGGCGCTGACATCAACCGGGCGATTGCTCAAGCCACGGCCGGCGCGCAATCGATTCTCAAGCAGATGCCGCCGGGCGCCACGCCACCCCTTGTCCTTAGCTACAACGCCTCTACGGTACCAATCCTGCGCCTGGCGCTAGGCAGCGACACGCTGCCGGAGCAGGAACTGTACGACCTGGGCAACAGCTTTATCCGCACCCAACTGGCCACAGTAGAGGGCGCGTCAGTGCCGCTTCCCTACGGCGGCAAAGTACGCCAGGTGACGGTGGACCTTAATGTACCGGCACTCCAGGCACGCGGCCTGGCTCCAGTCGATGTCGTGAGCGCGATCAACGCCCAGAATTTGGTTTTGCCTGGCGGCACCGCCAAGATTGGCTCGCTGGAATACCGGGTAGATCTCAATGGCAGTACGCAGACCGTAGCCGCGTTGAACGACTTGCCGGTCCGCAGCGGCCCCAACGGCACGGTCTATGTTCGCGACGTGGCGCAGGTCCACGATGGTTACGCGCCCCAGACCAATGTGGTGCGGCATGACGGCAAGAGAGCCGCGCTGCTGGAAATCGAGAAGACTGGCAGTGCCTCAACACTGACCGTCGTTTCGCAGATCCGGGCCCTGCTGCCGCACATTCTTTCAGGACTGCCGAAGTCGCTCCACGTGCAACCCCTCTCGGACCAGTCAGTGTTCGTATTGTCGGCGATCGACGGTGTGCTGCACGAGGCGCTGGTGGCCGCCTGCCTGACAGCCACAATGATCCTGCTGTTCCTGGGTAGCTGGCGCGCCACGCTGATCATTGCCATCACGATTCCGCTATCGGTACTGGCAGCACTCATCGCACTGGCGGCGCTGGGGCAGACCTTGAACATCATGACACTGGGCGGGCTCGCGCTTGCCGTGGGCGTACTCGTAGATGACGCCACCGTGGCAATCGAAAATATTGCCCATCATCGCGAGACAGGCAAGCCACTCGAGCAGGCCATCCTTGACGGTTCGGGAGAAATCGCACTGCCCACGCTGGTGTCCACGATGTGCATCTGCATCGTGTTCCTGCCGATGTTCCTACTCAGCGGCGTCGCTCGCTACCTGTTCGTGCCCCTGGCCGAATCAGTGGTGTTTGCGATGATGGCTTCCTACTTCCTTTCCCGCACGCTCATTCCCACGCTGGCGCACTATCTACTGCGCGGCGAAAATGCGCAGCGGCCCAAGGGCGGACGCCTGGCCAGCTGGTTCAGCGCGGTTCATACGAGATTTGACGCGAGATTCGAACGGGTGAGGCTTTCGTATTCGCGCCTGCTGCGCGCTGCGCTGGCTGCGCCACGCCGTACCGTTTCGTTCTTCGCGCTAGTTTTTTTGGTGTCGATGACGCTTGTGCCGTTCCTGGGCCAGGATTTCTTTCCCACCATCGAAGGCAGCGAGATCCGACTGCATATGCGGGTACGCACCGGCACGCGCATCGAGGAAACGGCGCGTATCGTAGATGAAGTGGAAAATGAGGTCCGCCTGGTCATCGGACCCACCCACGTGGCCGGCATCGTCGACGACATTGGCCTGCCCGTCAGCGGCATTAACCTGACCTACGATTCTGCGCTGCCGATTGGCACCGGCGACGCGGAGATTCTGGTGTCGCTGAAGCCCGATGCCGGCCGTTCTGGCGCGCTGGTCGAACAGCTCGACGCGGCCCTGCGGAAGAACTTTCCCGGGGTCAGCTTTTCGTTTCTGCCGGCCGACATGGTCAGCCAGATCCTCAATTTCGGCCTGCCTGCGCCTATCGACATCCAAATAGTCGGGAAAGACCTGGAAGGCAACCGCAAAGTGGCCGATCAACTGATGCGCAGCCTGGCAGGCGTGCCCGGACTGACCGACCTGCACCTCCAACAGCCGAGCGACCAGCCTGCCCTGAGTCTCAATGTTGACCGCACACGTGCCCTGCAGGCGGGGCTGTCCCAACGCGAAGTGGCGCAGAACCTGCTGATCTCCCTGTCCGGCAGCAGCCAAACAGCGCCCAACTTCTGGCTTGACCCCAAGAACGGCGTCAGTTATCAGGTGGCCGTATCGGTGCCGCAGTATGCAATGGACTCACTGCAAACGCTGTCGAGCATTCCACTTGGCCTGGGCGCTGACACTGTGCAGCAAGGTGGCGCTGGGCAGCTTGGCCAGTTCGGCACCATCACGCGCTCCAGTCAGCAAGGTGTGGTTTCGCATTACAACGTGCAACCAGTACTCGATCTGTTCGCTGCGGTACGGGGTCGCGACTTGGGTTCGGTGGCCAGCGATGTGCAGCGTATCGTCAGCAAGGCGCACGATCAGTTGCCGGCTGGCTCAGACATCGTTGTCCGCGGCCAGGTGCAGACAATGCATGCATCGTTTGCAGGCCTGCTGGCCGGCCTGGCTGCTGCCATCGTGCTGGTCTACCTGTTGATGGTCGTGAACTTCCAGTCGTGGCTGGATCCACTTGCCATCGTTGGCGCACTTCCCGTAGCACTCTCTGGCATGGCATGGATGTTATTTGCGACCGATACCACCATCAGTGTTCCCGCGCTCACGGGGGCCATCATCTGCGTTGGCATCGCGACGGCTAACAGCATCCTCGTGATAAGCCACGCGCGCGAAGGGATGGCAGGCGGAAAATCTGCCGTGGATGCAGCATGGGAAGCTGGCTTCAGCCGCTTCCGCCCTGTGGCGATGACGGCGCTGGCCATGCTGTTCGGCATGGTGCCGATGGCTTTGGCGACAAGTGGTGCGGGCGCGCAGAATGCGCCGCTCGGTCGCACCGTGATTGGCGGCCTGGCATTCGGCACAACCGCAACGCTGGTACTCGTGCCAGTGTTCTTTGCCACCCTGCATGACTGGATGGCGGGCCGCACCCGAGTCGACGACTCCGCCACGCTTCGAGAAGACCTGGCATGACACATAGCAAACCTCGTACTACGGCCTCGGCGCCACGTAGCCGGTCACGCCTCGCCATACTGGCGGTATCGGGGCTTTGCGTCGCAACGGCCCTTACTGCCGGGATCTTCCCACGCTGGCACAGCTTTGGCGCTTTGCAGTTGCGCGCCAAAAGCGCGGAAATTCCTGTCGTCAGTGTGGTGTCCCCCCGAAATGCTGCAGCCGTGCGCGATATCACCCTGCCAGCCGATGTCCAGGCCTACGACGATGCCGCCATCCATGCGCGCGTCAACGGCTATCTGCGGCGCTGGTACGCCGACATCGGCACCTCGGTGAAGGCTGGCCAGTTGCTAGCGGAGATTGATGCGCCCGAGGTATCCGACCAGTTGCGCCAGGCTCGCGCCGACGAAGCAACAGCGGCCGCCAACTACCAGCTGGCCAGCACCACGGCCAAGCGCTGGCAGGACCTGCAGGCGACTAACTCCGTCGCGCAGCAGGAAACCGACCAGAAAGTCGCCGACGTGCATGCCAAGGCGGCCTTGCTGGCCGCGGCACGCTCAAATACTTCGCGGCTGGCACAACTGGCCAGCTACATGCAGATCCGCGCGCCGTTTGATGGCGTGATTACCGCACGCAATGTCGATACGGGGGCGCTGATTGACGCGGGTAGCGCACCGAGCCAGGACCGCGAACTATTCCATATCTCGGCCGGCACGCGGCTGCGCGTCTATGCTCAGGTCCCCCAGGATGTCAGCGCGGCAACGGTGCCGGGCACGCGCGCTTGGCTGACTTTGCCGCAAGCGCCGGGACAACGCTACCCCGCCACCGTTACGCGCACGGCCGGTGCGATCAACCCCATCACGCGCAGCCTGCGCGTGGAGCTTGACGTCGACAGCCAGGACGGCCGTATCCTGCCCGGCACCTACGCCCAGGTGCATCTGGAAGTGGGCAGCGCCCATGCGGGCCTGGATCTGCCAGCCAATACGTTGATGTTTCCCGCCAGTGGCCCTGCGGTGGCCGTTGTGGATGCTGAAAACAAGCTGACGATTCGTCAGGTCGCACTCGGTCGAGATTTCGGTTCGCATGTGGAGGTACTAAGTGGCGTGCAGGAGAACGACCGGGTCGTCGTCAACCCCGGCGACGGCATCGTCTCCGGCATGCCCGTGCGCGTGGCCGCCCCCGCCAAGGGGGACGCGGCATGAGCGGCGACCGGAAGATGAAGCGGGACACGAAGCGCACCACCAGGCCTTCCATCAGGCACACCGCCGTCGTGCTGGCCTGCGCCTGGCTGGCCGGATGCGCCACCGAGCCATACCAAGTGCCGGCGATGCCGCTGCCGGCCACCTATCAGGAAGCCGAGGCTGTCCAGCACCAGGACGCCATCGCGTCGGACTGGTGGCGCGCCTACGATGACGCCACACTCGACGCCCTACTGGCACGCATTGACGTCTCGAACCAGAGCCTGCTCAAGTCCATGGCCCTGCTGCGCGATGCGCGCGCGCAGGTGGCTGCCGCCCGCGCCGACTACTTCCCCACCGTCGGCGTCGCCGCCAGCGTCACGAGTACACACCTGTCAGCCAACGTGCTGGGCCATTCGCTGGCCGGCAGGACCACGCCCGATCACCTGATTGGTCTCGGTGCCACCTGGGAACCGGACCTGTTCGGCCGCATCGGCAACAACGTCGACGCCGCGAAGGCCCGCCTGCAGGCCAGCGCCGACGATGTGGCCGCCGTCCGCCTGAGCCTGTTGGCGGAAGCCGCCATCGACTACTTCGGCATCCGATCGCTCGACCGCGAGGCGGCGCTGCTGCAGCAGACCGTGGACGCCTACGCATCGGTGCTGCAACTGGTGACCAACCGCTACCTGGGCGGCATTGCGGCGGAAAGCGATGTCGCCCAGGCGAAGGCGCGCGTGGAAGGCACGCGCGCCCAGCTGACCGACCTGCAACTGGCGCGTACGCAGCTGATGCATGCACTGGCCACGCTACTGGGCGAGCCGGCGAGCACCTTTACCCTGCCGGTGGCCACGTCGAATCCGGGTGAGACCAGCATCGCCCTGCCCGCCACGCCGGCGGCCGTGCCGGCCACACTGCTCCAACGCCGTCCGGACATCGCAGCGGCGGAGCGCCGGGTGGCCGCCGCCAACGCGCAGATCGGCGTGGCACGCGCGGCCTTCTTCCCGACGCTGATGCTGAACCTGAACGGCGGACTGGAAAGTTCCGGCCTGGCGGGATGGCTGACGGCGCCGAGCCGCTTCTGGGCCGTCGGCCCGTCACTGGCCGCGACGATCTTCGATGGCGGCAAGCGCCAGGCCGGCGTGGACAGCGCCCGCACCCAGTTCGACGCCAGCGCGGCGGATTACCGCCAGACCGTGCTCAATGCCGTGCAGGATGTGGAAGACAACTACGCGGCGCTGCGGTTGCTCGACGAGGAAGCCGCCAGCCAGCGGGCCGCCGTCACGGCATCCGACCGCGCCCTGCAGCAGGCCACCGAGCGTTACCGCAAGGGCGCCTCCGCCTACCTGGACGTCAACGTGGCGCAGGCCACCGCCCTGACCGACGCCCGCGCATTGGAAGCCGTGCACCGGCGCCAGCTGACGGCCAGCGTCTCGCTGTTCCGGGCGCTGGGTGGGGGATGGGATAGAAAGGATGGGAAGACGGGCGAGCCCGCCGAGGCAAGCACGCCGGCCTCAGACTGAGGCTGATGCTCTGTTGGCGCTGCCCGGACGCCCATGCCCCGCTTCAAGCCGATGATGCCCAGCGCCTCGGCGAGCGGCGGGCGTCACCGGGGTCGACGTGCATATACGACACCTCCACCGGCCGCGCACAATGGCCCTACGCCCGCGGGCCGTATTCTCAAGTCTCACTCACTCCTCAGGAAGACAGATATGCGCTACATCATTACCCAAGACGGCACCCGCCTGTTTGCGGGGCCGGCGCCATGCTGATCGGCGCTTGAACCGCAGATCCATCGCAGTCCCACTGGAGAATCTCCATGCGTTCGACCCTGTTCCGCTCCGTTCTAGCCGCCACCTGCCTGCTCGGTACCGTGGCCGCCCATGCCACCGACCCAGCCACCAGCCCGTTTGCCGCCGATCGCTACGACTACAGCGTGCTGCCATCCGCCAGCGCTGTGGCCAAAGCACCGGCACCGGTCCGATGCCATGACGGCAAGGCGGCCTGCCATCCGAAGCACTAGGCGCCCTGCCGCGCGTCACGCGCGGTGGCGTGTTCCGGATGCGGCTGGCAAGAAGGGGGCCCCCCCATACCTTCGTTTAACGCGACACCACCTACGCGACTATTGTGGCCATCCGCACCGGGCTCCTAGCATTCCAGTCAACATCGATTGCTTCCACGGGAGCCGACCATGACAAGCCAAATAACCTGGATGCAGCGCCTCGCCGTTGCCCCCGACCACATCCCCGCACCGGCGCCCCCAACGCACCCTGACATCGCGGAGGCCCTCGTGAGCGAACAGGAAAGCCTGCTGCTGATGTACGGCTGGATTGTCCTTGCCGTCCTGAATCTGATTTTGATTACCGTCGCGTTCCTCCAGTACGCCGACTGAGCGCCCGGCACACCGACCGCATTCGTCCCTGGGTTTTCTCGCCTAGGCAATTTGTGGAGCCACTTCATCCTTTGGTTTGCCTGCGGCATTCCGGGCCTCCGGCATGTCGTGCGAAAACGAAACTGGCTCCGCAAGACGCAATTGCCGCAATCCTTCCTCCTTTACGCTCGGGCCATCACAAGGCATCGAACTCTTTAAGGCAGGAGACCCAGTCATGGCCTTCAAATCAAAGCCCCGCATCGAACCCTATGCCCACGCCGCCGCCGGCTGGGGCGCGCTGAAGTATGTCGCCATCAACCTCATCAAGGAACGCGTGCCGGGCCGTGACTACGCGATGCTGTTCCGCCAGAACCAGCCAGACGGCTTTGACTGCCCAGGCTGCGCCTGGCCTGACCGCGAACACGCATCGACGTTCGAGTTCTGTGAGAACGGCGTCAAGGCCGTGGCAGCTGAATCTACCGGCAAGCGCGTGACGGCCGAATTCCTCGCGCATCACACGGTGGAATCGCTGATGCAAGAGACCGACTACGAGCTGGAGCAGCATGGCCGTCTGACCGAGCCTGTGGTCTATGACGCAACGTCAGATACGTATCGCCCGATCAGTTGGCAGAATGCCTTTTCCCTTATTGGTACCCGGCTGCGCGCCATGCCCGACCCGAATCAGGCTGCTTTCTACACGTCCGGGCGCGCGAGCAACGAGGCCGCCTTCATGTATCAGCTGTTTGCACGGATGCTGGGCACCAACAATTTTCCGGACTGCTCGAACATGTGCCACGAAGCCACCAGTCGTGGCATGCCGCACACCGTAGGCGTCGGAAAGGGCACAGTCACGCTGGATGATTTCGAGACCTGCGACACGATCCTGCTGTTTGGCCAGAATCCCGCCACAAACCATCCGCGCATGCTCTCCGAACTACGCGACTGCGCCAAGCGGGGCGCCACGCTGGTATCAATTAACCCGCTGCGCGAACGTGGGCTTGAGCGCTTCACCAGCCCGCAGAGCCCGGTCGAAATGCTGACAATGTCAGAGACGAAGATCTGCTCGGTGTTCGTGCGTCCGACACTTGGCGGCGACTACGCGCTGATCAAGGGGGTGGCGAAGCGCGTGCTGGAACTGGACGACGAAGCGTTGACCAATGGAACGGCTCGCGTACTGGACACGGCTTTCATTGCTGAGCACACGCACGGCTTCGCGCCTTTCGCGGCCGACCTGCGCGCCGAATCGTGGCCCATCATCGAGCGCGAATCTGGCGTACCGCGCGAAGAGATCGAGGGTCTGGCCACCATCTATGTCCGGGGCGAGCGCGTGATCTGTACCTGGGGCATGGGTCTGACTCAGCACAAGCACTCGGTACAGACGATCCAGATGCTGACCAACCTGATGATGCTGCGTGGCAATATCGGGCGCGAAGGCGCGGGCCTGTGCCCCGTTCGCGGCCACTCCAATGTGCAGGGGAACCGGACGGTCGGCATCGAGGAGCAGCCGACCGGGGCCTTCCTCGACAAGCTCGGCGCAGCCTTCGGCTTTAATCCGCCGCGCGAACACGGCTACGACGTTGTGGAGAGCATCGAGGCGATGCTGCGGGGAGACGTGAAGGTCTTTATCGCATTGGGCGGGAATTTTGCATCGGCTACACCTGATACCGAGCGCACCTGGGACGCCCTGCGCGCATGCGACCTGACGGTGCATATCGCCACCAAGCTTAACCGCAGCCACCTTATCCATGGAAAAGAGGCGTTGATCCTGCCGACACTGGGGCGCACTGAGATTGACCTGCAGGACGGCGCTCCGCAAGGCGTGACCGTGGAAGACTCAGTCTCGCAGGTCCACATCTCTTTTGGCATGAACAAGCCCGCATCACCCGACCTGATGTCCGAAACTGCCATCATTGCCAACTTGGGCCATGCGACGCTGGGCAGCGAGACGGTCGACTGGCTCTGGTACGCACAGGACTACGCCCGCATTCGGGACAAGATCGCGGAAGTCATCGACGGCTTCGAGCACTACAACGCCCGCATCGCCATGCGCGGTGGTTTTCATCTGTATGTTCCCGCGCGCGAGCGGCAATGGCACACGCCCTCCGGCAGGGCGGAGTTCATTGTCAACGCACTGACTCCGGACACACCGATTGCCCAGGCCCGCGCCCGCTATGGCGAGCGGTTGATGACGCTGATGACCACGCGTTCTCATGACCAGTACAACACGACGATCTATGCGCTGGACGACCGCTATCGCGGCGTCTTCGGGCAGCGGCGCGTGGTCTTCATCCATGCGGCGGACCTGGAAATGCTGGGCCTGCGCGACGGCGACTGGGTCGACATGACCACGGTATGGCACGACGATGTCGAGCGGCGTGCCGACGGATTCCGACTGGTGGCGTACGACATTCCGCGCGGATGCATCGCCGCCTACTATCCGGAAACCAACCCGCTGGTACCGTTGGACAGCGTGGGGGACGTCTGCAATACCCCAACCTCAAAATCCATTCCAGTGCTGTTGCACCCGACGGCCTCCCCTGCCTCGAAGAAGGCATAGCCATGCGATTTGAAAACGCCTGACATGCTCCGAAAATCCCCCACCTGCGCGACCTTCTACGATAGGCCCAGGCGTGAACGAGATCATTCTCCTGATTGCGCTTCACGTCGATCCATCCCAACGAAGCTTCCAGGAGCCAGCATGAAACGCCTGATTCTTTCCCTCGCTATCGTCACCCTTTCCGCCCCGCTCATCGCCTCTGCTGCCACTGACGAAGTCAAGACCGTGAAGCCGTTCAAGATGACTTGCGAGGAGTTCCTCTCGGTCAGCGAAACCTACAAGCCGGCGGTGGTCTACTGGATCGCCAGCGTAGACAAGCTGGGCGTGCGCGAGAACGACCAGATCGTCGTTGACACGCCGCGCACGGTCGCTCACGTGGTTGACGAATGCCGGAAAGCACCCACCAAGAAGCTCTCGGACAAGGTGCGAACGTCGCTGGATAACCAGACGCTGAAGATCAACTACAACGGCGCCTGATGGCTTCTTGCCCGACATGGCGGCGATGCCTGGCGGGCCCTCCAACACCGTCCCTTGGGCGCTTCTGACGCGCGTGAGACTTCCCTATCCATGCAAAGGAAAAATCATGACTGACTTGTCCAGACGAAAGGTAATGATCGGTACGGCAACCGCGGCGTTTGCAGCCGCCGCTGCGTCAGCTCATGCCGCTTCATTCGGCAATCCAGACCGTCCGCCTGAAGGGGCGATCAACGCGCGCAACCGGCAGGGCCTCACCGATCCCGGCCCGCGGGACGATATGCTGGCACGGCAGTTCCCGTCCGCCCAGGACGCGCCGGCCACCGATGTCAACGGCATGCCGCAGTTTTGGTCGTCGTTCAACAATGCGCACAAGCGTATCCAGAACGGCGGCTGGGCACGCGAAGTCACGCAGGAGGATTTTGCCATCTCCAAGGACATCTCCGGCGTGAACATGCGGCTTTCGGCGGGCGGCATTCGCGAGATGCACTGGCATCAGCAGGCCGAATGGGCCATCATGCTCGACGGCAAATGCCGCATCACGACACTTGATGAAGAAGGCCGTTCATCGGTGCAGGACGTCAAAGCAGGCGACCTCTGGTACTTCCCGCCAGGGCTGCCGCATTCGCTGCAGGGAGCAGGCACCACCGGCGCGGAATTTCTGATTGCGTTCGATAGCGGCATGGCGTCCGAATTCAACACGCTGCTGGTAACGGACTGGCTCGCTCACACGCCGCCTGAAGTGCTGGCTGCTAATTTCGGCGTTCCGGTGGAATCGCTCAAGGATATTCCCGTCGACAACCTCTGGATCTTCCAAGGCAAGGAGCCGGGACCACTCGCGGCAGCACAACGTGCTTCCGCCTCGAAGAAAGGTCCACCCGCACTTCCGGTAACGTTTTCGCTGGCAGGTTCCACGCCGGTGCACAAGACGCGCAGCGGCTATGTACAGATTGCGGACAGCCGCAACTTCAAAATCTCGCAGAATGTGGCCGCGGCGCTGGTCACGGTGGTGCCGGGCGGTCTGCGCGAGCTGCACTGGCACCCGAACGCCGACGAATGGCAGTACTACATCAAGGGCAAAGGGCGCATGACTGTCTTCGATACGGGTCCCAAGGCGATGACCGCCGACTTCAACGCGGGTGATATCGGCTACGTGAAGAAGGGGCTCGGTCACTATGTGCAGAATGTCGGCAACACGGACCTGATCATGGTCGAGGTCTTCAAGGCTGACCACTTTGCGGAGGTGGCGCTGTCCGACTGGCTCACGCATACACCGCCTGAGATGGTCATGCAAACGTTGAACATCAGCGCGGAAACGCTGGCGCAGTTCCCGCGTGACMGCCCCGACATCGTGCCGGAATGACCCGCTTCTTCTTCGCCGCTATCTGACTGAGGATGCTCGACGTCAGTCAGATAGCGTAGCGCCTTCAATAATGCTCGGACGTGACGTCAACCTTGCCTTTGAAGACCGTGTAGCCGCACAGGGTGTAAGCCAGCATCAATGGGAAGACAAAGAGACCAGCCCCCCAGAACATGAACGACAGGCTCGACATCGGCGCAGCAGCCTCATTGATCGTGATGCTGAACGGCACGATGTACGGCCAGAACGAGACGGCGAACATCCCATATGCCACCACGAACAAGGCTGCGGACGCCAGGAATACCGAAGTATCCATCGCCCTTCTTGCCCCATGCCAGACAATCAACACGGCGATCAACCCAACGAACGGTACAAGGAACAGCACTGGACGCTCCGTCCATCGCGCCATGACCGCAAAATTGGCGTACAACGCGTGGAAGAAGAGTGCGATGAGCAAGACGAGTACGACGACAAGCAAGCGAGGAATCGCCCTGAATGCGGCATCGCGCGTCTCTCCCTCGCACTTCTTCGCCAGCCACCCCGCTCCGAGCAACATGTAGCCGAAGCAAAGCGCAATGCCGGCGACTACGGAGAACGGGCTGAGCCAGCTCATATCGTTGCCCATGAATCGCCCATTTTCGATGGGCAGACCCTCTGCCAACGCGCCAATCATCGCGCCTTGCATAAACGTTGCCACGAGAGATCCAACGACTAAGCCGCAATCCCACACCGGCTTGGAACGATGCGCATGGACACGGAACTCGAACGAAACGCCGCGGAAGATCAAGCCCGCCAGCATGACGCAGACGGGAAGGTAGAAGGCACCGAGCAGCGTCGAATAGACCATTGGGAATGCGCCCCAAAGCACAACGCCCGCCACGATCAGCCACGTCTCGTTACCATCCCAAATCGGCGCGATTGAAGCCAGCATCGACTTTCTTCGTGCTTCATTCCGAGTCGTGCCAAACAACATGCCGACACCGAGGTCAAGACCATCGAGCAGCACATAGACGAGCATACTGATGGCCAGGATTGCGGACCAGTACGTAATCATGGTTGCCTCACAGAGTAGTCAGTTCATCAATCACGAAACGATTCCGCCGCAGCGACTGCCAACGGTCTGTTGGACGTTCCCGATGGCTCGCGGTCCTGGTCGATCGAAGCGGGACCATTGCGGAGTAGCTTGTAGACGTAATACGTGCCGAACGAGAAGACAATCAAGTACGTCACAACGAAGACAAACAGTGAAGCGCCCGCCGCGCGAGCCGTCAGCGTCGGCGTCAGTGCGTCTGCTGTGCGCAGCACCCCCCATACGGTCCAGGGCTGTCGCCCAACTTCTGCTGCGAACCATCCCGTCAGAATCGCCACGAACGGCAAGGGAAACGAAAGATAGGTTGCCCACAGGAGCGTCTTCTTTTCCTCGATGCTGTTCCTGAAGGAGAACCAGCTACCGAGCCACGCAATAAGCAGCATCGCAATCCCACAGCCGACCATCACACGAAATGCGAGAAACGGAATCAATACCGGTGGCCGCTGCTCCTTTGGAAAACTCGTGAGCCCCACCTCCTTCGAATCGGTGGTCATGGTCGCAATCAGGCTTCCGAGAATCGGAATCGATACTTCGTAGTGATTCGTTTCCTTTTCTTCGTCCGGCCATCCAATGAGCACCTCTGCCGCAGGCTGCTCGTCATGCCAACGCCCCTCAATTGCAGCGAATTTTGCCGGCTGGTCGTCGTGTACATAGTCACCGACCAGGTGCCCGAACACAAGTTGCACTGGTATGAGAACCGTGGCCAGCGCCAGGCCCATCCGTAGCATCACCTTCGCTTCCGGCTCACAGAGTTTGCGCAGCGTGTACCAGGCACCAGTCGCAGCGACACAGAACGCGCCAGTCAGGTACGACGCCAACAACATATGAGGAAAGCGCACCCAAACGACCGGACTGAAGATGATCTCGGCCTAATCCGTCGGGACAAAGCGACCATCGATGAAATCGTAGCCAACCGGGTGTTGCATCCAACTGTTGTTGACCATGATCCAGAAGGCTGAGAACGTCGTCCCGAGCGCAACCATCGCTACCGAGAACAAGTAGAAGCCTGGCTTGACCCTGGATCGCCCGAACAGCAGCACCCCGAAGAACGACGCTTCGAGCATGAATGCGGTGAAAGTCTCATACGTCAGCAACGGACCTTGCACGGGTCCGGAGAGGCGCGACAGTTCACTCCAGTTCGTTCCGAACTCGAATCCCAGCACGACACCTGAAACTACGCCAACGCCAAAGGCAACGGCGAAGATCTTCAGCCAGAAATCGAACACGCGTCGATAGACTTCCTTCCGCGTGAACTGATACATACCCTCGAGGAGCGTCAACCAAGCGGCCAGCCCGATCGTGAGCGAAGGGAAGATGATGTGAAACGACACCGTGAACGCAAACTGAATGCGCGAGAGCATGAGTGCGCTGACTTCCATGGAGCACCTTTACCTGGATCATTTCGCTTGTGAAATGATTCTCGCCAAAAGCGAGGTAGCGCCGTTGCAAAGGAAACCGCCCCTTTCGATAGCGCACGACGAAGCGACTGGGCCCATAGGCGCCAGTTATGCGTGCCGCTTCAATTGGAGGATGCCATCGACGAGCGCTATAAGCCCGCCGAGGGACGGAAAGCGCCAGGAAGACCGCCGGCTAACCCGGATGGATTCAAGCAGGTTCCGCGGCGGCGCTTTCCGATTTGCCAACGCTAATTTATCGGGGCACTCGCCACGGCCGGTGCATCCTGCCAGCCCCCGCCCAGCGCCACGAACAGGTTGATCTGGTCCATGGCGATCTGCGCGTCCGAGGCGGCAAGCGCGGCGTCGTTGTTAGCCAGCGTGCGGTCCGCGTCCAGGCTCTGCAGGTACGGCGAGCGTCCCGCCTGATACAGGAGCCGGTTGTGCCGGGCGGCCTCATCGGCCTTGTCGCGTGCGTCGCGCAGCGCCTGGTTTCGCTCGAGTTCGTGCGTGTAGCTGGACAGCGCGCTTTGCGTCTCGCGCAGCGCGCGCAGCACCACGCCGTCGAAGTGGGCCAGCGCACCCTCTGCACCGGCTTCCATGTTGTGGATGCGGGCGCGCGTGCCGCTGGTCGGAATCGTCCACGAAATCGCCGGGCCCCAGCCCCAGTGCGCGGTCGGCGCCTGGCCCAGGTGATCGAGAATGCCGGTGAAGCCCGCCGAGGCGCCGATGCGGATCTGCGGATAGAGGTCCGCCGTCGCCACGCCGATCTTGGCCGTCGCCGAGGCCAGTTCACGCTCGGCCTGACGGACGTCCGGGCGGCGCTTGAGCAGCGCAGCGCCATCGCCAACCGGCAGGGCCTGACGCAGCGTGGGCACGTGCTCGCATGCCACGCTCGACATGTCCAGCGCGGTGGGCGGCTTGCCCAGCATCACGGCCAGCCGGTAGGCAGCGCCTTCCTGTTCGGCGCGGTACTTGGGCAGCACGGCGCGCAGCGAATCGGCCTGCGCCTGCGCGCGCAGCACGTCGGTCGGCATGCCACGTCCGGCATCGACCATCTTCTGGGCGAGCTGTGCGCCGCGCACCTGGAGGTCGAGCTGATGTTGCGCCACGTGCAGTTCATGCGTGGCGGTGCAGCCCTGCATATAGGCACGCACCGTTTCCGCCACCACGCCCACGCGGGCCTGGTCCAGCGCGGCCTGGCTGGCCTGTGCGCCGGCCAGCGCGGCTTCGTCGGCGCGGGTGAGCTTGCCCCAGAAGTCGATCAGGTACGACACGTCGAAGCCGATGTCGCCGAAGTTCATCGCCGGGATCTTTTCTTCCTTCAGCAGCGGTTCGCCGGCAATCTGGCCGCGCTCCGCGCTGGCGCGGAACTTGGCTTCGGGGAAGTTCTCGGCTTCCACCTCGTGATAGACGGCGATGGCGCGCTTCAGGTTGGCGGCGGCCACGCGCAGGTCGGTGTTGGCGACGAGCGCCTGCTTCACCAGCCCTTCGATCTTCGGGTCGTCGTAAAGCTTCCACCAGTCGTTGGGCACGTCGCCGATCGACACCGCCGGGTTGTCCGCGCCCTGGAACGGGCCGTTGGCGGTGGTGGCGTTGACCACGGCATCGCCGGGCACCTTGTGGTCGGGGCCGACGGTCATGCAGGCTGCCAGCGCGAGCGGGAGCATCCCCGCCAGCACGGCACGGCTTAAGCGACTCACTGCGCTGTTCACTGCGTACCCCCTCCGGTCACCGAGACCGTGGCGGTACGTCCGGCCACCAGCCGCACGTCGGCAGGCATCTGGTCGAACTGGATCCGCACCGGCACGCGCTGCGCCAGCCGCACCCAGTTGAACGTCGGGTTGATGTTTGGCAGCAGGCTGTTGCTGCTGGTGCGGTCACGGTCCTCGATACCGGCGGCGATGCTTTGCACATGGCCGTGCAGCACGCCCTTCTCGCCCATGATGCGGATGTCCACCGGGCTGCCGATATGGATGCCGTGCAGCTTGGTTTCCTCGAAGTAGCCTTCCACATGGAACGACCGGGCATCGACCATCGACAGCACGGGCTTGCCGGTGCTGACGTAGTCGCCCAGGCGCGGCAGGCGGTCGTTGACGTAGCCTTCCACGGGGCTCACCACGCGCGTGCGCTCCAGGTTCAGCTTGGCCACGTCCACGGCGGCTTCGGCCTGTGCCAGCGTGGCTTCGCCCTGCTGCACCCTGGCCAGGCCTTCCTCCACGACCTCGCGCGACACCACCTCGGCCAGCTTCTGGCTGCGGTTCGCCTCGCGGCGGTACTGCGCCAGGCTGGCGCGCATCGCGGCGGCGGTGGCCTGGGCCTGACGCAGCGCCAGTGCGTAGCGTTCATGGTCGATCTCGAACAGCAGGTCGCCGGCCTTCACGCGCTGGTTGTCCTTGACGGCGATGCGCGTGACCAGCCCCGAGACATCGGGCGCCACCTGCACCACCTCGGCGCGGATATGCCCGTCGCGCGTCCACGGCGCCACGGTGTAGTAATCCCACAGATGCTTGACGACAACCGCGCCGACAGCGGTGACGGCCAGCGTCAGCACGACTGGCCCGAGCGAAGAGAGTTTGAATTTCATGATTGGAACCACGGCACCACGGCAACCACCCCACCCAGGACGATCGCGTACAGCGCCAGATTGAACAGAGAACGGTGCCACACGAGCTTGTAGAACCCCAGGCGCGTCAGCACTGCACGCGCGCCACTCGTGATCGCAAAGGCGGCCAGCATCCACACCAGCAGGCTGGGGATGAACACGCCATAAAGACTGAATTCGCCGGGCATCAGGCGCCTCCGGTAACAGGGGCCGGCACCACGGCCGGCGGGAACAGGGCCACTTGCATCTCCACCAGGGCAGCCAGCGCGATGCGCGACTGCACCTTCTGCTGCGCGTTAGCCAGCCGCGTGTGCAGCGCCGGCGGCGGTCCGTTCAGCTTGCCGTCCAGCCGTGCCTGGTAGTAGCCGGCCACGCTGCGCAGCACGCGCTTGACGGCATGCTGCTCGGGCGCTGACAGGGTGGGCATCTCGCGCTGGAGTGCCAGCGTGGTCAGCTCCACGCGCACCTCGCTGAAGCCATCGGGCGATACCTCGCTCTCGCTGGCGGCCAGCCGGGGCACCAGTTGCGCCAGCCGGTCCAGCATGCGCGCGCGCAGCCGGGTGTGTTCTTCGGGGCGGGTGCCCACCGCGTTGTCGGCGATATCGCCCCAGCTTGACCGCACCAGCCGGCGCGTGGCGGCCGCCGTGCCGAACGGCCGCATCACCAGCGTCCAGACCAGCGCGAAGGCGATACCGGCGATGCCGGCGATATTGCTGTTGAAGAAGGTATGGAAGTCCGCGCTGTAGGCGCCCGAGATGCCGATGTCGTTGGCCGTGACCACTGCCAGCGGCATGCCGATCATCGCCAGGCGCGGCTGCGCCACCAGCAGGCCGATGATCAGGTACGGCACGGCGAACATCAGCACCAGCATCTCGAAGTCATGCGCCACGGGCAGCACGGCGAACAGGAACACCATCGAGATCACCATGCACACCACGTTCCAGTTGAAGAACGACTGGATCATCGGCGCGGGTTCATCAAGGGCGGCGAAGAAGCAGCACGACACCGCGCCCAGCGCCACGGCGCCGGCGCCATCGGCCCAGCCCATGTGGATCCAGAGCATGCCCATGGCGAAGATCGACAGGGCCACCGTGACGGTGGAAAACAGCAGCAGGCCGTGGTCGTAGTGGCGCGTCTGGCCGACGTCCCAACGCCGGAACTCAGGCATCCAGCCGCCACGCACGTCGCGTTCGCCGATGCGCCGGCACAGGGACACGCAGTCGCGCCACAGCGCCACCATCTGTTGCAGGCGGTCTTCGGCGGCAGTGACCAGCGCGGCATCCCAGCCGGGTTCGAGCGGCGTACCGGTCAGCTCGGGCGGCGCGTCTACCGCTCCGCCCTGTATCCATGCGCGGACCCCGCGCATCTGGGTCCGCAGCCCGTCCGGCAAGCCGCCGGCGGCCTGGAGCGATTCCACGATGGCCGCCAGCGAGGACATCACCGGCAGCAGCATCGTCATGCGCCCGCGCAGTTCGCGCGCGGCGCGCACCCGGGCGATGCTTTCGGTGTCGTAGCCAAGCTGGCTGATGAGTTGATCGAGGGCCAGAATATCGGCGGCCAGACGGTGACGGCTCTGGTGGCGCGTGACCTGCATGCCGGGGCTGGGCGAGAGCATGTCGCCGGCCCAGAGCGCGGCGTCGGCCATCCACTGGCGCGACTTGTCGCGCAGCACGTCTGCCACGCTCGCCGGGAACACCACGGCGCCGACCACGGCCGCGCACAGGATGCCCAGGCTGATTTCCTCGGCCCGGGCAATGGCGATATCGAAGATGGCGGCGGGATTGTCGACCGCCGGCAGCGCCACCAGCGGCAGCGTGTAGGCGGCGAGCATGAAGACGTAGCTACGCGGGGTGCGGTGCAGCAGCGCGATGTAGAGCAGGCAGCCGGTCCAGAGCGCCACCGCGCCCATCAACAGCGGCGGCGAGTTGACCAGCGAGGGCACCATCGCCACGCCGGCTGCGGCGCCCAGCAGCGTGCCAAGCACGCGGTACAGCGCCTTGGAACGCGTGGCGCCGGTCAGCGGATGCGCCACGACGTAGACGGACGCCATCGCCCAATACGGCCGCGGCAGGCCCATGTACATCGCGATCCAGAGCGCCAGCATGGCGGCGGCGAACGCCTTGAACGAGAAAACCCAGTCCCTTGCGGATGGCCAACTACCCATGATGCTCAGGGCTCCAGCTTGGCCGCCGCGGAAGCATTTCCTGCGGCCTTGTACAAGGCGTCCAGCACGCGCAGCGTGGCTTCGAGGTCAGTCTCGCTGATCTCGGCGAACACTTCGGCGCGGAGTTGCTTGAGTTCGACTTCGATCTGCTCGGCCATGCGCTCACCGGCATCGGTGAGCGAGAGCACGTTGGCGCGGCGGTCGCTGGGGTCCACCTCGCGGCGGACCAGCCCGGCGGCGCTCAGTTGATCGACCAGACGGACCAGCGTGGCGCCTTCCACGCCCACGTAGTCCGCCAGTGTCACCTGGCGCACCCCACCGCCGAGGCGGCGAATGAAAAGCAGCGGCGCGGCGGCCGCTGCGGAAATCCCGTGTGCCGTGACCGACGCCTGGCTGATCTGGCGCCATTGGCGGCCCGCCAGCATGAGCTGGCCGGTAAAGGCAAAAAGGAGGGCGTCTATCTTTGGCATGGGCCGAATGATAGACGTGAATTAATTAGGATGCAAACTATTTCTTTCCGAACTAGTTCACGTGATCTGGGGAGCGCTTATTCGACGGTGGCCTTCAGGTTCTCCAGCATGTCGTCGACCATCTCCGAGAGGCCGAACTTCGGCTGCCAGCCCCAGTCGGTACGCGCGGCGCTGTCATCGATCGAATCGGGCCAGCCCCGGGCGATAGCCTGCCGGTAGTCCGGCGCATAGCGCACGGCGAAGTCCGGCACCCGGCGGCGGATCGCCTCGGCAATCTCGGCCGGGGTAAAGCTCATGCCGGCGAGGTTGTAGCTGCCCCGCTCCCGGATCGATTCGCGCGGCGCTTCCATCAGCTCCAGCGTGGCGCGGATCGCGTCGGGCATATACATCATCGGCAGTCGCTCGTCGGACTCCAGGAAGCAGTCGTAGGGCTGGCCGCGCACCGCGTGGTGGAAGATATCGACCGCATAGTCGGTGGTGCCGCCGCCGGGCGGGGTCTTGTGCGAGATCAGCCCCGGATAGCGCACGCTGCGCACATCCACACCATGGTTCTCGAAGTACCACCGGCACCAGCCCTCGCCCGCCTGCTTGGAGATGCCGTAGACCGTGGTCGGCTCCATGACGGTTTTCTGCGGGGTGTCCACGGCGGGCGTGGTGGGGCCGAACGCGGCGATCGAGCTGGGCCAGAACACGCGCTCGATGCCCTGCTGGCGTGCCAGTTCCAGCACGTTCAGCAGTCCGGTCATGTTCAGGTTCCACGCCCACTGCGGCGCCTTCTCGCCCGTGGCGGAGAGCGCGGCGGCCAGCAGGTAGATCTGCGTGATGCCGTGGCGCTCCACCACCGTGGCCAGTTCGCCCCGGTCCGTCACGTTGAGCATTTCATGGGCGATATGCACGTGGCGGCCGGTAGGCACCACGTCCGAGGTGACCACATGCTCGCGCCCGTGCCGCTCGGCCAGCGCCAGCGCGAGTTCGGACCCAAGCTGCCCGTTGGCGCCGATGATCAGGATCTGCGGCTTGCTCACTGCCTGGCTCATCGAATCAGCCCCAGTTCACGGCCGGCCTGCGCGAAGGCGTCCAGCGCGCGTTGCAGCGTGGGTTCATCGTGCACCGCGCTCAGCTGCACGCGGATGCGCGCCTGGCCCTTCGGCACCACGGGGTAGAAGAAGCCCACCACGTAGACGYCCAGCGCCAGCAGCCGCTCGGCAAGCTGCTGGGCTTTCTCCGCATCGTAGACCATGATCGGGACGATCGGATGGTCGCCCGGCTTGATATCGAAGCCCAGCGCGGCAATCCCCTTGCGGAAGAAGGCGGTGTTGCGCTCGAGCCGGTCGCGCAGGTCGGTGCTGGCCTCGAGGATATCCAGCACGGCGATGCTGGCGCCGACGATGGCCGGGGCCACGGTATTCGAGAACAGATACGGACGCGAACGCTGACGCAGCAGTTCCACCACTTCCTTGCGCCCGCTGGTGAAGCCGCCCGAGGCGCCGCCCAGCGCCTTGCCGAGCGTGCCGGTGATGATGTCGATCTTGCCGAACACCCCGCGCGCCTCGTGCGTGCCGCGCCCGCGTGCGCCCATGAAGCCGCTGGCGTGGCATTCGTCGATGCCAAGCAGCGCGCCGTACTCGTCGCAGATCGCACGGATCTCATCGAGACGCGCCACGGTGCCGTCCATCGAGAACACGCCGTCGCTGAACACGAGCTTGAAGCGCGCGCCGTCAGCGTCGGCTTGTTGGAGTTGGACGCGCAGGTCGTCGAGGTCGTTGTGCTGGTAGCGGTAGCGCTTTGCCTTGGAGAGCCGGATGCCGTCGATGATCGACGCATGGTTCAGCGCATCGCTGATCACGGCGTCGTCCGGGCCCAGCAGGGTTTCGAACAGGCCGCCGTTGGCGTCGAAGGCGGAGCCGTAGAGGATGGTGTCCTCGGTGCCGAGGAAGCGGGCCAGCCGCGCCTCCAGCGTCTTGTGCAGGTCCTGCGTGCCGCAGATGAAGCGCACCGAGCTGAGGCCGAAGCCGTGAGTGCGCAAGGCTTCGTGGGCGGCCTCGATCACCTGCGGGTGCGAGGACAGTCCCAGATAGTTGTTGGCGCAGAGGTTGATCACTTCCCGGCCGTCGGCCGTGCGGATGACCGCGCCCTGCGGCGTGGCGATGATGCGCTCGCGCTTGTACAGCCCCGCGTCGCGGATGGCATCCAGTTCCGCACGGATGGATGCATAGAAAGTCTCGGCACTCGACATGGCCCGGCTCCCGGTGGTAGTGTCTCGGTCGTTCGATTCGATAAATCGAACATGTTCTATATAACGAACGGTTCGTGCACTATAACGAACACATGACGATGACGCAACCCTCCCCGCCCAACTCCCCCAAGCCGCCCGTCCAGTCCGATGGGCCACCCGCCGTGGGAGGCGCGCTCCAGGCGCTGCGGCAGTCCCAGCAGCTCTCGCTGGACGACCTGTCGCGCCGCGCCGGTGTCTCCAAGTCTATGCTGTCCCAGATCGAACGAAACCTGACCAATCCGACGGTGGCGGTGCTGTGGCGGCTGGCCAACGCGCTGGGCGTGAACCTGGCGGACTTCCTCGCCAATGGCGCGGCCAGCGCGCCGGCCCCGGCGATTGCCGTGGTGCAGCCGCACGCCATCCCGGCGCTGAAAAGCCCGGACGGGCGCTGCGAGCTGCGCATCCTCGGGCCGATCGACCTGGCGGGGAAATTCGAGTGGTATGAGCTGACGATCCAGCCCGGTGGGGTGCTGGCGTCCGAGCCGCATGACGCGGGCACGCAGGAGCACCTGTCGGTGCTGAGCGGGTCAATGACCGTGCGTGCCGCAGAGGACGAGAAGAAGCTGAAGCATGGCGATACCGCCCGCTATGGCGCGGACGTGGCCCATGCGATCGCCAATCCGGGCAAGAGTGCCGCCACGGCGCTGCTCGTGGTCGTGCACCCCGCCTGATTTGATTTAATCCACGTCCTTCATCCGCTCGCTGGCAAGCAGATTGCGCTTGGTCTCGAGGATGTGCTCCTCGAGCAGCGACGCCACCTTCTCGGCATCGCGCGCCTTGCATGCTTCCAGAATGCGATAGTGGTCCGCCTGCGGGCCTTCCTTGCCGGTGGCCATCGACATCTGCTCGTGCGTGTAGCGGTCCGTGTTCAGGCAGAACTCCTCGATCAGCCGGCGCAGCCGCTTGTTATTAGCGGGCGCGCACAGCGCCAAATGGAAGCGCCGGTTGTACTCGGCCCACTCCGCGAGCGAATCCGACTGCGAGTACGCGTCCAGAATCTCCTGCATCTGCTGGAAGTCCTGCTGAACCATGTTCGGCACGCCGATGCGCGCCGCGTGGCATTCCAGCGCGACACGGATATCGAGCAACTCGCAGATCTGCGTCGCATCCATGCCTGACACCACCGCGCCACGGTTGCGCTGATAGGTGACGAGCCCTTCCGTTTCGAGCTGGCGCAGCGCTTCCCGCACGGGAATGCGACTCGCGTTGAAGCGTTCCGCCAGCGCGTCCTGGCGCAACTGCGCCCCGGCCGGCAACGTGCCTTTCTGAATTTCGTAGCGAAGCTGATCGCGAATGATCTGGGGTAAACCCTTGGTAGGAGCGCTTGCGCGGCCCGTTTGCGTGGACATGGGAGGTGCTGGAGATCGGTATGCGATTCGAGTGAGGCCCCTATTGTGCCTGAATATCCCGACTGCTAAACTGGATCCAATTTATTAATGTTCATATCCAAAGAAGCTAGTAACGTATATGTCTGCAAACAATTCCTATCCAAAATCCATCAATGAAACGGTCCTGAACTACGCCCCGGGCACCGCCGAACGCGTCGCGCTGACGGCAGAACTCGACAAGCAGCAAGCCTTGGTGCGCGAGATCCCGGCCATCGTCGGCGGCGAGCGCATCCTTAGCGGCGACATCACCGACGTGCGCGCCCCGCACGCCCACGCCCGCCGCCTGGGCGAAGTCCATAACGCCGGCGAGACCACCATCCACGCCGCCATCGACGCCGCAGTGGCCGCCCAACGCGACTGGGCCAACGCCACGCTGGCCGAGCGCTCCGCCGTCTTCCTCAAGGCCGCTGACCTGCTGGCCGGCCCGTGGCGCGCCCGCCTGAACGCGGCGACCATGCTCGGCCAGAGCAAGACCGCCTACCAGGCCGAAATCGACTCGGCCTGCGAACTGATCGACTTCCTGCGCTTCAACGTGCAGTTCGCGCACGAACTGACGGCCGGCCAGCCGATTTCGTCGCCGGGCATGCGCAATCACCTCGAATACCGTCCGCTGGAAGGCTTCGTCTACGCCGTCACGCCGTTCAACTTCACGGCCATCGGCGGCAATCTGGCCATCGCCCCGGCGCTGATGGGCAACACCGTGCTGTGGAAGCCGGCCGCCACGGCGTCGCTGTCGAACTTCCTGTTCATGGAGCTGCTCGAGGCCGCCGGTCTGCCGAAGGGGGTCATCAACTTCCTGCCGGGCGACCCGGTGGCGATCAGCGGTGCCGTGCTGGCGCGGCCCGAACTGGCCGGCATTCACTTCACCGGCTCGACGGCCGTGTTCGACACACTGTGGGGCGAAGTCGGCCGCAATGTGTCGCGCTACCGCAGCTATCCGCGTCTGGTCGGCGAAACCGGCGGCAAGGACTTCGTGCTCGCCCACCCGTCCGCCGATGCCGACACGCTGGCCGTGGCGCTGCTGCGCGGCGCCTTCGAGTACCAGGGCCAGAAGTGCAGCGCGGCGTCGCGCGCCTACATCCCCGCCTCGCTGTGGCCGGCCGTGCGCGAGCGCGTGGTGGCGATGGCCGAGACCATCCAGATGGGCGATGTGACCGACTTCACCAACTTCATGGGCGCCGTGATCGACCGCCGCGCGTTCGACCGCATCCATGGCCATCTGCAACGCGCCGCCAGCGACAGCGCCGTCAAGCTCGTCACCGGCGGCAAGGCCGACGACAGCGTGGGCTACTTCATCACGCCAACCGTGCTGGAGGTGGACAACCCGCGCCACACGCTGATGGAAACCGAACTGTTCGGCCCGGTGCTGTCCGTCTACGTCTACGCCGACGCGCACTGGCCCGAGGTGCTCGAACTGGTCGACGGCACCAGCCCCTACGCACTGACGGGCGCGATCTTTGCAAGGGATCGCGCGGCCATCGCCCAGGCTTCCAACGCCCTGCGCTTCGCCGCCGGCAACTTCTATATCAACGACAAGCCGACCGGCGCGGTGGTCGGCCAGCAGCCGTTCGGCGGCGCGCGCCGCAGTGGCACCAACGACAAGGCCGGTTCGCCGCTGAACCTGCTGCGCTGGGTGTCGCCGCGCACGGTCAAGGAAACATTCGTGCCGCCGGCCGACTACCGGTACGCGCACATGGCGGTCTGAGCAGCCGCCCAGCTTTTCTAGCAACACCACCACGGAGAAGAAGAGATGAAGCGAGCCACCCTGCTGTCCGCCCTGGCGTTCAGCCTTTCCACGTTTGCCGGCGCTGCCAGCGCCGCGATTTCCGGAGATGTCGTCAAGATCGGCGTGATGACCGACCTGTCTGGCGTCTACCTTGACTACGCCGGCAAGGGCTCGGTCGAAGCCGCCAAGCTGGCCATCGAGGATTTCGGCAATGGGCTGCCGGGCAAGAAGATCGAGCTGGTTACCGCCGACCACCAGAACAAGGCGGACATCGGCAGCGCCAAGGCGCGCGAGTGGATCGACCGTGATGGCGTCGACGCCATCGTCGACCTGCCGAACTCGTCGGTCGCGCTGGCCGTCTCGCGCATCGCGTCGGAGAAGAAGCGCATCTCGCTGATCACTGGCGGCGCCAACCTGCGCCACACCAACGAGGAATGCTCGCCGTACATCGTCCACTATGTGTATGACACGTACGCGCTGGCCAACGTAGCCGGCAAGGCCATGGTCAAGCAGGGTCTGAAGAGCTGGTATTTCCTGACGGCCGACTACGCGTTCGGCCAGTCGCTGGAAACCGCCACGGCGGATGTGGTGAAGGCGTCGGGCGGTACGGTGGCCGGCAACATCAAGCACCCGCTGAACGCATCGGACTTCTCGTCGTTCATCCTCCAGGCCCAGGCCAGCAAGGCCCAGGTGGTGGCGCTGGCCAACGGCGGCGGCGACACCATCAACGCCATCAAGGCGGCCAACGACTTCGGCCTGCCGCGCAACCAGACCCTGGTGGGCCTGCTGATGACCATCAGCGACGTGCACAGCCTGGGCCTGAAGCTGACGCAGCGCATGAAGCTGACCGATGCCTGGTACTGGGACCTGAACCCGCAGACGCGCGAGTTCGGCGCCCGCTTCTTCGCCCGCATGAAGCGCATGCCGAACATGGTGCATGCCGGCACGTACTCGGCCGTGCTGCAGTACCTGAAGGCCGTGCAGGCGGCAGGCAGCGACGATTCGGACGCCGTGATGGCGGCGCTGAAGAAGGCCAAGATCAACGACGCGTTCGCCAAGAACGGCTACATCCGCGCCGACGGCCGCATGATGCATGACATGTACCTGATGGAAGTGAAGGCGCCGAACGAGTCGAAGACGCCGTGGGACTACCTCAAGCTCGTGGCCACCGTGCCGGCTGAGGAAGCCTTCCAGCCGCTGTCGCAATCGCGCTGCCCGCTGGTGAAGAAGTAAATAGACGACAGCCATGCTTTGCTCCCCTCTCCTGCCGCTTTCCCGCAGACGGAGGGGAGCCAACCGGCAGCCTATAAGAGACTCATGCAAACCAACGTACTAGAAGTCCGCAACCTGACCAAGTCCTTCAAGGGCTTCACGGCGGTCAGCGGCGTGGACCTGCAGGTGCGACGCGGCTCGATCCACGCATTGATCGGCCCCAACGGCGCGGGCAAGACGACCTGCTTCAACCTGCTCACCAAGTTCCTGGAGCCGACCACCGGCACCATCCTTTTCAACGGCATCGACATCACCCGCGAGAAACCG
>NZ_JBFTJE010000016.1:0-151938 GCF_056395265.1 Cupriavidus sp. 10L43_2 | reverse complement strand
TCGGGGCTGGTGAAATCGGACGCGTCCAGCGTGACCTTGACGCGAACTCCATTCTCCCAACGATAGCCTTCGAGTTTCCGGATTGCGATGTGACTGTGTTCCGAACCCCGGTGCATGAAGTAGCGGGAGTGCTCATCCCACGCGGGCACATTGAGATAAAGAAAAGGATGYGCATCCATGCTCTTCACCGCCTTGAGTTCGGCTTCGCGCGCGGAGATCTCCTCGTTGAATGCATCGAGGGGCATGATCTTCGTCTCGAGCCGTGCGCTTTCCACAGTGGCGGACCCTTTGACCGTCACGCCGGCGGGCAAATCGATAAGATGGCGTCCCACACAACGCGGGATTAGGTTGGTAGTCAGGGCATTCACTGTCTGTTGTTCCTGAGCCGTCAATGAAGGGGATTTCGCACAAGCCGGCAGCACAAGCGCTACGCCCGCGAGCGCGCTGATCACCACATATCGTTTCATCATCGCGGCGCGCTCAGAAGGCATTCGGCCGGGGCCGCAGGGTTCGGGAGATGGCGTCCCAGACCGCGAGGGCCTCGGCGTCCGTCAGCGATGCGCGCTCTAGCCCGCGATCGTCCGGGAGCGGGACCGCTGTCTCCATATCGAGCCCTACGAAAGGCGCCAGCACATCGTTCTCAAGCGCGTTGCCTTCCAGGCTGAAGAGATGCCCATGCACTTCCGTGGTGGGTCTCGGGCCTGCCAACAGCCATTCCTCGGCGTCAACGCCGGCCAAAGCAACCTTGCCTTTTCGAACCGTTCGCCCCCCCTCGATCTGCGACAATGCGTCCTCGATCTGGCGATGCCTCTGCAATAGCGAACTCCTTTCAACGAGATCCGAATCCGTCACAAGTGTGAATTCGACGTCCTCATGGCTTGCGACGTTGAACATCGCAGTCACGCGTTCGTCCTCTTTCGCTTTTCCGAGAATCAGACCGTCCGGCAAGCACAATCCCGGCTCCGATGGAATCTCGTTCTCGCCGCGGCCCCGGAAATTCGTGAGCAGTTCAAAGACATGATTGGCCTTTGTCGGCACACTGTTCTTGACATCCATACGCTGCACGATCGGGTCATCCGCCTGATCGGGGCTGCTGAAATCTGACGCCTCCAGCGTGACCTTGACGCGAACCCCATTCTCCCAACGATAGCCTTCCAGAATCCGGTTTGCGATGTGGCTGTATTCCGAGCCCCGGTGCATGAAGTAGCGGGAATGCTCGTCCCACGCGGGTACATTCAGATAGAGGAATGGGTGAGCGTCAATGCTCCTGACCGCCTTGAGTTCCGCCTCGCGCGCGAAGATTTCCTTGTTGAATGCATCGAGGGACATGATGCCTGTCTCGACCACTGCGCCCTGCAACTTGGCGAATCCTGAGACTGTCGCATCGGCAGGCAAGTCGATAAGATGTCGTCCCACACAACGTGGAATCAAATTTTTAGTAAGGGCATGCACAATCTTTTGTTCCTGAGGCGTGGATGGAGGAGCTTTCCCACAAGCGGGCAGCGCCAGCGCGTAGAACACGATGAATAGCGATGAAAGGCGTTTCATCTACGATAGGCCATTGAGGTTCCTTTCACGGCGTCCGTGATCTTGACGATCGACCACACCGTGAATAGCTGGAGTGGCAAGACCTTATAGGCGGCTTCGTGCTCGACCCCACGGTAAGCCAAACAGACCTTAGCTTTCTCGCGTGGCGCTGCGCCAGAGCGACGCGGAACCGTGCCGTCGCCATCCTCGTCCGCACCAACCAAGTCGAAGGCAATGTGCAACGGTTTCCCAGCACTGCGTGTGAGTACCGACATGCTTCCTGCTCCGGTGTCGCCCGATACCGTTCCCTCGGTGAGATCGTCGATGGCGTATGGCGCGACGGCCGGCCCCGCATGCCGCCGCCGCCACGTAACGTCCCCCCACGTTTTGTGCGCTGCATCGCTCCCGTAGAAGGCATATGTATTGGGGTGATATCGGTTCGCGATGGCAAGATGGAACGGGCGCACCGTCTTCTGGACGATTTCTACGTACCGTTGCCAGTCCCTGTCGACCGTCTTCTTATACGTATCGAGAGGGTTGATAAGAAGCTCGCCGCACAGCGCCCACCACTTTCCCCGCACGGTGTAGATCTCATCGTAGGGATCGGACTGCGGAAGCGAGACCATGCGGTTCCCATCGCGTATCTTCAACCAATGAGTGCCGTACTCGGGTGTTGGCAACAACTGCAGGGGGCCGGGAGCCTGTGCGAAGACCGCGGTCACTTCAAAGGACCTGGTACCGAGGACAATGCCGGCCAGACCCTCCGTACCGGCTTTCACGCGCTTGTAGGCTGCCGCAGCGCCGGTCGCCGGCATGACCCCATTCACCACACCGAGGATGACTTCCTTGCCGCCCATCGATTCTGTGAAGAATCGCCCGACAAGCCCCCCCATCGAATGCGTGACGAGGATGGCGCGGTCACACATGAATCCCTTGCTTCGGTAATAAGCCATGAACGCATTCACTCTGGCCGCGAGGCGTTTTGCCGAATCCTCGTTTGATTGCAGCCAGTTGTATCCCACTGCGTGGACAGGGTAGCGATACTTGTAGGACAACGCGGCTTCTTCGCGCGTAAGTGCGGCCACGCCGATCGCGCGGGCATTCCCTTCGTCCAGCAGCGTGGAACGTATGCCGGTCTGCCATTGAGGCGTATCGTTGAGGGCTCCTTCAAGCCAGGCGAGGAACTCTCCGTAGCTCATATGTGCAACTTCGCCCCAGCCTCGCCTCTGCATTTCGGGCGTCGACAGAGGCGTTCCTGTCGGGAGCCTCCCTCCGCCGTATACGGCTGTCGTGCTTGGATCGAGGATCTTCTTGCGCTCGGCGGCATCCTTGATCGTCCAATGCATTACGGTACTTTTGCTATCCAGCAGCCAGACCGAACGCCTCCGTTTGCCGGTCGTTTCCAAATTCGACCCCATCACCCCCGGCACGAACACCACCGGGATGACCCGCCGCGAGACCAGGTAGCAAATCGCCTCGGTCTTTCCCTTCGACATGACGGATCGATACCGCACGGAGCCGTCTTCCTGAATCTCGGGCGGGATAATGCGTTGCGTGACTTCCATGACATCACCGTTGTTGTTTGACGTTGACCATCGCCGGCTTCTCAGAGAGCACCGGGTCTGGGCCGCAGGGTCCGGGACACGGCGTCCCATAGGGCCAGCGCCTGCGCCTCCGTCAGCGAGGCCTTCTTCAACGGTTCTTCCAGGCCCGTGGGGCCGCCGTTGCTCAGCTTGACGGCGACGAACGGTGTCTCCGGGCTGCCGGTCGTGGCGTTGCTCTCCAGCCGGAACGCCTGCCCCTGGACGTTCGTCACGATCATCGGCCCCGCAATAACCATCTCCTCGCCCCGGCCACCGGGCAGATCCACCGTGCCCCTGCGTAACGTCTTCCCGTCATCGAGCACGCGTTGCGCAGCGGCAATCGGGCCGCCCCGCCACAGCAAGGAGGTCTTCTCCTGAAGGCTGGAATGGGTGAATACGTTGAAGTAGACGTCGGGATAGGCCGGCAAATTGAAATCGACGTCGACCTGCTCGTCATCCTTCGACTTGCCCAGGAGAATCCCGCCGGGAACGCAGAGGCCGGGCTCTGTGGGTATCGCGCCATCCGGCCGGCCGCGGAAGCTGGTGAGCATTTCGAACACCTGTGTGGCGGCGCGAGGCACGTCGTTCTTGACCGCCATCTGCCGTACAAGCGGATCCTTGGTCTGATCTGGCTTTGTGTAGTCCGAGGATCGAAGTTGGATACTGATGAAGACACCGTTCTCCCAGCGATACCCTTCCAGCACCCGGTTTCCCGGATCGTCCCCGATCGAGCCACGATGCAGGAAGTAGCGTGAATGTTCATCCCACGCCGGCGCGTTCACGTACAGGAAGGGATGCGCATCAATGCTTCGCGTCTTGGTGAGTTCGGCCTCCCGAGCCGCCATCGCTTTCCGGAACTCTTCCAGCGACATGGCCATGGTCTCGACGATGGCACCTCGCATCTTCACCATGCCGCTCAATTCGACTTGCGCAGGCATATCGATGAGATAGCGCCCCACGCATTGCGGGACGAGCCGGGTAGTCAGTGCCTGGATGGCTTGTTGTTCTTGCTCGGTCATTTTCGGAGAGAAATCGCAGCCTGCAAGCGTCAGGCAAAGGCCGGCGGTAAAGCATCTACGGCTGAACTTCATTTGCTGTACGCCATGGAGGTGAGCTTGACGGCGTCGGTGATCTTCACGATCGACCAAAGCGTAAAGAGTTGGATGGGTAGCGCCTTGAAGGCGCCTTCGTGGTCGATGCCACGATAGGCAAGACAGACCTTTGTCTTTCCTTTTGGCGCGGCACCCGAGCGGAGCGGGACCGTACCGTCACCGCTTTCTGCTGCGGGTTGGATCTGGAAGACCGCACGAACGGTGTTTTCACCGCGCCGGGTGTGGACGGCGATCTCCCCGGTGCCCTTGTTCGCCACTACCTTGCCCTCCAGCGGGTCATCGACCGGCAAGCCTCTTGCGGGCCCGAGGCCTGCCTGATGGCGTCGCTGCCATGTCACCTCGCCCCAGCTCTTGTGATTGGCATCATCACCAAAGAAGGCGTACGAGTTCGGATGGTATCGACCGGAGATTGCCTGATGAAACGGCCTGACGTCATCCTTGACCATCGATTCATATGTCTTCCAGTCGCGCTCGAGGGTCTCCTTCTTCTTATCCGCAGGATTGATCAGCTTGTCATCGCATAGGCTCCACCATCGTCCTCGCTTGATATAGATCTCTTCGTATGGATCCGAATTAGGCAACGTCACCACACGGTCCCCATCCCGAAACTTCAGCCACCGCATGCCGTATTCCGGCGTCGGCAGCAGTTGCAGCGGGCCCGGTGACTGTGCGAAGACCGCAGTCATTTCCTCCGCATCGCAGCCCAGTGCCCAGCCAGCCGGTTTTTCCGTTCCCGCCTTGACGCGCTTGTAGGCGGCCGGCGCGCCGGTGGCGGGCATGACGCCATGCACAACGCCCAGCACCCGGTCGCGCCCGCCCAGCACTTCGGTGTAGCAGCGTGACACCAGCCCGCCCATGGAATGCGTGACGAGAATCACCCGGTCGCACATGAATCCCTGCTTCCGGTAATAGGCCATGAATGCCTCGACGCGCGCCTTCAGGTGCTCCGCCGATGCGCGGTTCGACTGCAGCCAGTTGTAGCCCACGGCATGCACCGGGTATCGGTATTTGTAGGACAGCGCCACCTCCGCACGCGTCAGCGGCTGTACGCCCACGCGTTGCACGGTGTTGGGCTCCATCAGTTGCGAGCGCACGCCCGTCAGGAAGTCGTGGGTGTCGTTGAGGGCGTTCTCCAGCCAGGCCAGAAACCCGCCGTAGCTGATGTGGGCGATCTCTCCCCAACCACGGCGCCTCATCTCGTCTTCCGTCAGCCACGTCCCGGTAGGGAGCTTTCCGCCGCCATAGACGGAAGTCGTTAGCGGGTCCAGCATGATCTTGCGGAACTCGGCGCCTACGGGAATCCAGGTCGCCGCGTCGGCCATGCTGTCGAGCAGCCATACAGGCTCCTTCGTCAGTTCAATCTCGCCGTTGAACCGCCGTCTGGGTCGCAATCCAAGCAGATTCGACCCCATCACCCCCGGCACGAACACCACCGGAATCATCCGGCGTGACACCAGATAGCAGACCGCAACGCTGTCGTCCGGCGGGGTCATGACGGAGCGGTAACGGACCGAGCCGTCCGCCTGGATTTCGGGTGGAATGATGCGTTCTCTTGCTGCCAAGATGGGGTCCTCAGGATTTCAATGGGCAAAGCAGGTCGACGCTCTCGGCGAAGAGGCTCTTCTGCAGCGACGTCTTGCCTTCCGCATCGGCCGCGCCACGAATGCGGCTGCCGTCGTCGCGGAGCACGGCATACGACTCATGGCTGGCGGGCTCGTCGTCGAACGGCCAGCGGACCGTGAACGCTTCATCGAACTCCGCGTGCTTCCACGTATTCATCGCCTGAGAAAGCGACTGCTTTATCGTCTGCTGATAGGAAGCCGATCGGATGATCCGGTCGCCGCGCGTGCCGTCCTCGATGCCCGTGAGCGACAGCCGCAGGAATGAACCGCCGCACTTCAGCAGCAGTTCCTTTTCGGCCTCGATGACCACCCTGCCGTTGGCGCTGCTGATGGTCACGTTGCGGTCGGCCAGCAGACGCATGTCGTCGCTCTGCGCCTGGATGTCGATGGGTCCCCGCGCGGCGAACAGCTTGATGCCGAGCTTCTGCGCGAAGATCGACACCAGCTCGCCGGCGGCGACGGTGAAGCGCTTCAGCGCGCTGAAGTCCGCGTGGCCACCCGATGTGCCGATCAAGTTCTGGCTCGCGCTCAGTTGCAGGTCGCCGCCAGACGCCAGCGCCATGCCGGCCGGGGCGCTGGCCAGCAGGCCGGCCTGCTTGAGGGTGTCCAGCGTGTTGTCGAGCAGCGCCTTCTGGCGGCCGTAGTCTGCCGCCACCGCCTGTGCCGCCTGCGCGGCGGAGGCCAGCGCTTCGGCCTGACTGAGCGCCTGCTGGAGCAAACCCCGGGCCGCGTCCATGCCGAGCTGTGGGCCCTTGGCGCTGGGCTGGTCGTCCGCCGACAGGAACAGGCCCTTGCCGCCCCGGATGGCGCCCCATCCGGACGTGCGCAGCTCGAAGCCCTCGCCGCGCTTCTGCCGCTTGTCGTCGACGAGATAGCCAAGATTCAGCTGCGACTTGCGCGCAAAGTCGGTGGAGAGCTTGACGCCCTCCTGCCCCTCCCAGTCCTCGAAGCGCAGCTTGTTATTGCTCTGGGTGCGGATCACGTTGCGAGACAGCCAGCGGTCCCGGTTGGTGATCAGGTCCTCGTGCTGGCTGTTGTGCTGCACGTGGGCGATGTATGGCTTGTTCGGATTGCCGTCGCGGAAGGCCACGTCCACATAGGTGCCATCGACGAGCGGAAAGTGGAAGCCGGTCTGCCTCGCCCCGGCGAACGGCTTGGCCAGCGCCAGCGGCACGCTTTCGCCGCCGTTCGGCCAGGTGTCGAAATCGAGGTCGAAGCGGACCGTGTAGTGCCCCTGCTGCGTCAGGTAGGCGTACTTGTACTGGCCCGGCGAGGTCACGCGGGCAGACAGCGTGCCCTGGATCCTCGGCCAGCGGTCTTCGGCCAGCGACAGCCGGAAGCGCCGGTCAGAGGGAATAGCCTTGAACGTGTTGCGATAGGCGGCATCGCGCGCGCCGGTGTGGATAACCTCGGTGATGACCTGCCCGTTCGGCGCCTCCGCCAGCGCCAGATCCATGCGGAGGATGCGCGCCGGGCGCAGGTCCAGCACGTTGCTCTCGCCCGAGAACACCAACTGGCCGGCCATCGCCGCTTCATGGCGTAGCTGCGCCTCCCACTTGCCGCCCTCGAAGTCCAGATGATGGGTGCCGAAGACATAGGACTGCCCGTAGGTCGTCGCCTCCTTGCGCGCGACGTTGGCCTCGCCGGTGAAGCGCTCCCACGCGCTGCCCGGGTGGTAATCGGCCACGCGAAATGACGCCGCCACGGTCGTCGCATGAGATTGCAGCGCCAGCACCGCCTCCACGCCCGCCTCCAGCCCGGCGGTTTCGCGGTACGGCACGCGCAGTTCCGGCTGGTAGAGGTAATGGTCGATGTCATCCCCGACCACCAGCATCTCGCCGAACTTGCCGGGCACGAAGTAGCTGTACAGCCCCTCCTGCTCCATCAGCAGCCGGATGTAGGCCCAGTCGGACATCTGGTACTGGAAGCGGAACGCGTGCTGCGGATACTTGCGGCGCAGCCGGAAGGCGAACTGATGGCCCTGCAGGTCGTGCCGGCGCAGGATGGCCTCGATGATCTGCGGCGCGGTCTGGTGCTGGTAGATGCGGCTGGCCTGCGTGAGCTTCAGCCGTGCGGCGAGCGGTTCGACCACGGCCTCGTAGCTGAACAGGTCGCGGGAGCGCTGGAGCCGGCTGAGCCGGGTGATGCAGCCGGCGAACTGGCGCGGCGCGGCCCCGTCGATGGGGTCGCCATGGTCAATGCGGAAGGTGGCGGCCTTGCCGAGATAGTCGGCACGCTCGAGTTCGAGCGGGTGCGTGAACTGCACCGTGACGACGTAGGTCTCGCCAAGCCGTTCTTCGGCAGTGAATGACACCACCGACAGCGCGGCGGCATTCGCGGCGCCAGGCACGTCGAGGTAGTAGACCTGCCTCCTCTTCAGCCGGGCGTCGCCGTCGTCCGCCCGGTATTCCTTCCGCTGCGCTATTGCTTCCACTTCCTTCCCCATCGACTCGGATTTGCGGCAGAACCGTACTCCGTTTCGATGGCGCCGGAAGCGCCCAAAGCGCGCTGTTTGCGCTACGTCATGTGTGACTAATTACTTGAATTTCCTAGGCTTTCTCGGAATTGCCTGAGGTCAGGCCGGCGCCTTCCCAGGCGCCCGATCTATCGGCCTAGCTTGCAGCCACGGTCCAGGAAATCGCTGGCATGGCCGTTGTTGGCCGGCGCGAGAGCGACCGGCTCATCCACGACGACAAAGCCGCCGCCCGCGTAAGCGAGAAAGATGCCGCGGTCCTGCGTGTCGCCGCTAGTACCCGCCGTTTCGCGATGCACCTCATCGAACGGATTGAAGGCCAGCACCGGCTGGTCCGCCGGCACGCGCTTCGCCCGGACGCGCTTCCCCGCGAACGTGAACTCCCCCCATGCCGGCGAAATGCCGCTCTGGTTCAGAAACTTCTGAGCGGCGCCGCTGATGCAATCCAGATGGATATGGAGCTGGTCCTGGCTGCGCGAGCCCCGGGAATTCACGGCGAGGCCGATCAGCGTATCGGGCAGGGGCTTGCCGACCGCCTTCGCCACGATCTGGCGTTCTTCCCACCCGAAGGCCCAGCCGTTGGCGCGCGTGCCCGTCCAGACGCGCGCGTCTTCCACACCGCTGACGGCATGATCGGGAATCACGAGGTAGTGCGAGGCGCCGACGTAGTCCTTGTAGAGCACGAGGCCCCGGTCGCGATCGACCACGGCGCAGTCGGCGTGGCGCGGCGTGCCGTCCGTGAGGCAGCGCGCCTGCACGTTGCGCCAGAGACCGTTGCGGGTGAAACCGCCGACGGCATTCGGCGGCCACACGATCTCCGCGCTGGCCACGGCCGAAACGCAGGCCGCAATGATCGCGACGAACAAACCTCGCATCGGAAAACTCCTGGGTATGGGTGAGATGCCTGGGGCGCGGGGCGCGCGCCTGACCCGGGAGAGTTACCAGAACTTGTGTGGCATTTCTACCATAGGGCCGGACTGGCTATCTGGATTGCACGCCGCCCTGGTCCACCGCCGCACTGGCCAGCAGCACGAGATCGGCGATGGCCTTGCCGCCTGCCGAGATATGCGTCCGCATGGCCTCGGCGGCGACGTCGGCATGGCCCGCCAGCACCGCCTCCACCACATGCCCGTGCTCGCGGTGGGAGCTGGGCACGCGGGCGTCGTTGATCAGCCCCTTCTTCTGCCAGTAGATCGCCAGCCGGCGGCGCAACTGCACGATCTGCTCGGACAGGAACGGATTGGCTGCCGCCTGGTACAGCACGTCGTGGAATTTGCGATTGGCCTCGATATAGCCGGCGGTATCCCCGCGCTCGACGTGCTCGGCTGCCGCTTCGTGCGCATTGGCCAGCACTTTCTTGCCGGCCGCCGTAATGCGCTGGGTTGCCAGCCGCGCCACCACGCCCTCCATCTCGGCCAGCGTCTCGAACATCGCCACCAGTTCGGCGGCGGTCGGCTGGTGCACGAACATGCCAGCGCGCGGCACGATGGTCACCAGCCCCTGAGCGGCCAGCATCAGCAGCGCCTCGCGCACCGGCGTGCGCGAGCTCTCGAACGCGTCGGCCAGCGCCTTCTCGTCGATCTGTGCCCCCGGGGGCAGCGCGCCGGTCTGAATGGCCGACACCACGTTTTCTCGAATGCGATCCTGGAGTGATTGCACGGGTATACCCTCTTTTGTTCCGGATAGAAAATATCTGTAGGCTTCGTGAATATATCAAGACGACCGGGAGATATTTCGGAATGGATGATAACTCGCCTCTGCTCACTGTGGACGGCCCCATCGCCACCCTCGCGCTACGCCGCCCCGAGGTGGCAAACCGGCTCAATCCAGGTGATCTGCGCGCCATACGGCATCACATCGAGGCGGTCAACGAGATGGAGCGCGTGCTGGTGCTCCGCTTCGTCAGCGCCGGCAAGTATTTCTGCAGCGGCTACGACATCGGCTCGCTGGCCGGCAAGGCCGACGAAGGCGCGCTGAATTTCGGCGAAGTCATGGACGTCATCGAAGCCGCCCGCCCGGTCACCATCGCCGCCATCAACGGCGGCGTCTACGGCGGCGCCACCGATCTTTGCCTGGCGTGCGACTTCCGCATCGGCGTGCCCGGCTGCGACATGTTTATGCCGGCCGCCCGCCTGGGCCTGCATTTCTATCGCGGCGGCATGGCGCGCTACGTCTCGCGGCTCGGCCTGAACGCCGCCAAGCGCCTGTTTCTGACCACTGACCGGATCGACGCCGCCACCATGCTGGACATCGGCTTCCTGACCGAGATGGTCGAGCCGGAGGCGCTCCACGCGCGGGTGGACCAGTTGTCCACCCAGCTTGCCGGCATGGCGCCCATCGCCCTGCTCGGCATGAAGCAGCACCTCAACGCGCTGGCGCGCGGCACGCTCGATGCCGACGCGCTGGCGCGGGACATCCATCGCTCGGAGATCTCGGCAGATCTCCGGGAAGGCGCGGCGGCGTGGAAGGAAAAGCGCCAGCCGGTATTCAGCGGCAAGTAGCGATACAGCTACCCGGAGGAGACACACACCATGAAAAAGACCCCCGTATCCACGCAGTCACTGGCCGCCCTGGCCACGTTGGCCCTCGTCGCCACCGCGCTGCCTGCACAGGCTTCGCCGCAGACGGCGTACCCGACCAAACCCATCCGCCTCGTCATCGGCTTTCCCGCCGGCGGCGGCGCGGACAACACGGCACGGCTGTATGGCGATGCGCTGAGCCGCGAACTGGGCCAGCCCGTCATCGTCGACAACCGGCCCGGCGCGGGCACCACCATCGCCGCCGAGTTCGTCGCCAAGGCGCCGGCGGACGGCTACACGCTCTACATCGCCACGGCCAGCCTGATGGGCGGCGACAAGGTGCTCTACAAGAACATCAAGTACGAGCCGTCCGATTTCATCCCCATCACCCGGCTGGTGGCGGCGCCGATGATCCTGGCCGTCAACAAGGACATCGGCATCCGCAATGTGGCCGACCTCGTGGCGCAGGCCAAGGCGCACCCGGGCTCGCTGAACTATTCGTCCTCCGGCAACGGCGTCATCACCCATCTGGCCGGCGTCTACTTCACCAAGCTGGCCGGCGTGAAGATGACACACGTGCCGTATAAGGGCGGCGCGCCGTCCGCGCAGGCCGTGGCCGCCGGCGACGTGCAGCTCACCTTCGGCACGGCGCCGTCCGTCAAGCCGATGATCGACACCGGCAAGATCGTGCCGATTGCCGTGACGTCCGCCCAGCGCTCGCCGGCCAACCCCCAGTTGCCGACCATTGCCGAAGGCGGCGTGAAGGGCTACGACCTGTCCGCGTGGTACGGCCTGTTCGCGCCCGCCAAGACGCCGCCCGAGATCATCGACAAGCTCTACGCGGCCACCGCCAAGGTCATGGCCAACCCCGAACTGAAGAAGAAGTTCCTGATGCAGGGCGACGAAGTGGCGGTCTCCGCCTCGGTGGCCGAATTCCAGGAATACGCGGCGCGCGAAGGCCGAATCGGCGTGGACCTGGCGGTCTCCAGCGGCGCGAAGATCGATTGAATGACATGGAGCATGCAATGACAAACCCGGCCAATCCCACCCCCACGCCTCCGGCGGGCCAGAGCCTGCTGCCGCTGGCGGGCCTCACGGTGGTGGATCTCACGCGGGTGCTGTCCGGCCCCTACTGCACGATGATGCTGGCCGACCTCGGCGCGCGCGTCATCAAGATCGAGCACCCCAACGGCGGCGACGACTCGCGCCAGGTCGGCCCGTTCGTGGATGGCGAGTCGGCCTACTTCGCCTCCATCAACCGGAACAAGGAATCGATCGCGCTGGATCTAAAGCAGGCCGACGACCGCAAGGTGCTCGAAAAGATGCTGGAGTCGGCCGACGTGCTGATCGAGAACTTCCGCGCCGGCGTGATGGAGAAGCTCGGCTACACCTGGGCGACGCTGCACGCGCGCTACCCGCGCCTGGTGTTCGCGTCGATTTCCGGCTTCGGGCAGACCGGCCCCTACCGGAACCGCCCCGCCTACGACATGGTGGTGCAGGCCATGGGCGGCCTGATGAGCGTGACTGGCGAGGCCGGCGGCAACCCGGCGCGCGTGGGCGTATCGATTGGCGATATCGGCGCGGGGCTGTACGCCACCATCGGCATCCAGTCCGCGCTGCTCAAGCGCGCGGCCACGGGGCTGGGCGAACGCGTGGACATCTCGATGCTCGACTGCCAGGTGGCGCTGCTGGAGAACCCGATCGCACGCTACTCGGCCACGGGCGGCGTGCCGAAGCCGCTGGGCACACGGCATCCGTCGATCACCCCGTTCGACATGTTCGCCACGCGCGACGGCTTCATCGTCATCGCCGTGGGCAACGATGCGCTGTTCACCACACTTTGCGCGGCGCTGGGGCGCGAGGAATGGGCGCGCGACCCGCGCTTTGCCACGGTGCCGGCCCGCAACGAGCACCACGCCATCCTGAAAGAGGCGCTCGAAGCCCGGCTGGCCGATGCCACCACCGCGGAGTGGGAAGCTGCGCTGGAAGCCGCCGGGGTGCCGCATGGTCCACTCAACGGCGTGCCGGAGCTGGTCGAGAACGCGCACGTGGCGGCGCGCGGCATGCTGCTGGACATCGGCATCGGCGATGGCAAGGCGCTGCGCGTGGCCGGCAACCCGATCAAGATCGGCACGGCGGACGCACTCTCTGGCGTGCGCAACCCGCCGGCGCTCGACCAGGACCGCGCCCGGCTGCTGGCCGAGTTCCGGGTGTAGGCCCCGCTAATCAGGGTTCGCGCGCGTAACTAACCGGCCTTGCCGTGACGGGCAAGGCTCGTAAATGACAGTTGCACAATCAAACAGAATGTCAGGTGCCTCGACGCTACAGTGGTCACTCCCATGCCTGTAGGCGTTTTAGGAGGTACACGAATGAAGCAACATCTGGCGAAATCCCTGTTGATGGCTGGTGCGATGATCGCGTCTTATCCGCTGCTGGCGCAGCAGACGCTGCCGGCCCAGCCGATGCAACCGGCGCAACAGGGTCAACCGCCGATGCAGTCGGCCGCGCCGTCCCCGGTGGGCGTGCAGCAAGGCGTGCCGCCTGCTGCACCCGACACCTATGCGCAAGGCTCCGGCCAGTCGGTCCAGTACGGCGTGCCGCCGTCGGCTGGCGCGCCCATCGCGGCAACCGTCGCCCCCGCCCCCACCATGAGTCCGGCGATGGACCCGAGCGCGGCAGCGAACACCACCTTGCCGCCCGACGCACTAGGCTCGCGGCTCGGCCAGCGCAGCAGTTTCCTCGACGGGGCCTGATCCAGCCCGTTCAGCCCGGCACGCCGAGGCACCGCGCTGGTGCCCCGGCGTGCCAGCGCTCACCGCCGGAACCACAGCATCGACAAGGCGCAGGCCGCCACCAGCAACACCACCGACGCCGCCGCCAGCAGCGCGCTCACCTCGGTTTCCTTGCGCTCCATCGCAAAGCGGGCACTGAGCTGGCGATAAACCTGACTCAGGTCGGCCGCCGACCCGGCCTGGAAGTACTCCCCACCCGTCATCGTCGCCACCGCGCGCAGCGCCGGTTCATCGAGCTGCATGAAGTAAGACAGGTTCGATTCCCCCGCCGCGCCGCCCTGCGTCGACCCAAATCCCACGGTATAGACACGCACCCCGCGCTGGGCCGCCATGCGCGCGGCTTCCGCCGGGTCCGGGCCGGTGGTGCGGCGCCCATCACTCAGCAGGATCACCGCGCCGTGCCGGTACGAGCCCGGCTGCACCGCCTCCCGCTCCTGATCGCGCTTGCGCGCGGCATCCGCCGACGCGGCCTCGTCCAGCGAGCGGGGGCCGCGCCCGGAGCGGGCCGACATGCCATTGAACAGGATGTCCTCGAGATCGATGCCATCGTCGGGAAACAGCACCGCCAGCGCCTGGATCAGCCCGCTGCCGGTGGCCGTGCCACGCTGGAGCTGGAAGCGCTCGATGGCGTCGAGCATGTCCTGCCGGTTGTTGGTGGGCGGCAGCACCACCGTGGCAGTCGTGGCGAAGGACACGATGCCCAGGCGCACGCTGGCCGGCAGGCCGATGATGAGGTCCCGCGCCGCCTGCTGCGCGGCGCTGATGCGTGTGGGCGCCACGTCGGTGGCTTCCATGCTGCGCGAGGTGTCCATGGCAAGCACCAGCGTGACGGTGTCCGATGGCAGGGTGATGGTGGCGCTGGGGCGCGCGCAGGCCAGTAGCGCCAGGGCCAGCGCCACGAAGTACAGCAGGGGTGGAATATGGCGCCGCAGGCGTTGGCGCGTGCCAAGCGCGGCGCGGGGCAGCGTCAGGCTGGCATAAAGCAGCGCGGTCTTCTTACGCCGTGCCAGCAGATAGAGATAGGCCGCGGCCAGCAGCGGGAGCGCCAGCAGCAACCAGAGCATTTGCGGCCAGAGAAACTGCATGCCCTGCTCCTTGGCGCGTGAGTGAGAACGATGGTACTGTATTTTCCAACGGCGGGACGGGACCTCGGGAGCAGCAATGAAACGGGTGACGATCTACGGATGGCTCTCGGCGGCAGTCGCGCTCGTTTTCTCCTTGGGTGTGGGCTCCGCCTGGCTGATGCAGCCGGCCCCGCCGCGCGCACCCACGCAGGCAGACATCGACTCGGCCGTGCTCCATACGCTGCAAACCAAGAGCCTGCCGTCGCGCACGGCGCGCGCCGCAGAGGCGGTGCGCGAGTCGGTGGTGGAAGTCCGCAGCTACGCGCCCGGGGAAGACAAGGCGCAACCGGCACCGGCGGCGCCCAACAGCAAGCCGGCGCCATCCGCCAAGGCACACACCAAGCCGTCGCCGAAATCCTCGCCAAAATCCTCCGCACCTTCGCCCGCGCCGGCCCCCGCCCCGCCGCGTGACGAAATCGCCACGGAAGGCATGCCCGACCACAAGACCGAAGAGCGCCAGATCGGCACCGGCGTGGTCGTGACCGAAAGTGGCATCGTCATCACCAATCACCACGTCATTGCCGATGCCAGCCGCGTGGAAATCCGCTTCCACGACGGGCATGTCGCCGAGGCGTCCATCCTCCAGGCGATTCCGGAAAAGGACATCGCCATCCTGCAGGCCAAATCCATCCCCGACGACCTGCCGGCGGCCACGCTCGGCTCCAGCCGGGAGCTGGCGCCCGGCGCCGAAGTCGTGGCGGTGGGCTTTCCGTTCGGCATCGGCCCGTCCGTCTCCGCCGGCGTGGTGTCCGGGCTGGACCGCCAGTTCATCTCGCCAGACAACAAGCAGAAGCTGGACAAGCTGATCCAGTTCGACGCCGCCGCCAACCCGGGCAACTCGGGCGGGCCGCTGGTCAACATGAACGGCGAGGTGGTGGGCATCGTCACGGCCATCCTCAACCCCAACAAGGACGGCACTTTCCTCGGTATTGGCTTTGCCATCACCATCGAAAGTGCCGGCGCATCCATCGGATCTTCCCCCTTCTAGACGCGGAGGCCTATGAACGACGAAGCCCGGAGCGCTGCGGACAGCGCCAACCTGATGGAACGCCTGCTGTACGAGGTGAAGCGCGTGGTGGTGGGGCAGGACCACTTCCTGGAGCGGGTACTGGTGGCCGTGCTGGCTGGCGGGCACCTGCTGGTGGAAGGCGTGCCGGGCCTGGCCAAGACGCTGACCGTCAACACGCTCGCCCGCACCATGAGCGGCACGTTCAAGCGTATCCAGTTCACGCCGGACCTGCTGCCGGCGGACCTGGTCGGCACGCGCATGTACAACCAGGGCACCGGCGAGTTCTCCACCGTGCGCGGGCCGGTGTTCGCCAACCTGCTGCTGGCCGATGAAATCAATCGCGCCCCGGCCAAGGTGCAGAGCGCGCTGCTGGAAGTGATGCAGGAGAAGCAGGTCACCATCGCCGGGGAGACGCATCGCGTGCCGGCGCCCTTCCTCGTCATGGCCACCCAGAACCCGATCGAGACCGAGGGCACCTACCCGCTGCCCGAGGCGCAGGTGGACCGCTTCATGATGAAGGTGCTGGTGGGCTACCCGAGCGAGGAGGAGGAGGTCGTCATCGTCAATCGCGTGACCGGCCCGCGCATCCATGTCGGGGCGATTGCCACGCCGGAGCATCTGGTCGAATTGCAGGAAGCCTGCCGCAAGGTCTATGTCGACCCGGAACTGATCCAGTACGCGGTGCGCGTGGTGGCGGCCACCCGCAAGCCCGGCAACTACGATCTCGCCGACATGGATCGCTACGTGTCCTTCGGCGCCAGCCCCCGCGCCACCATCGGCCTGATCGAAGGCGCCCGCGCGCTGGCCTTCCTGCGCGGCCGGCACTATGCCGTGCCCGAGGACGTGGTGGATCTGGTGCCCGATGTCCTGCGCCACCGGCTGGCGCTCTCCTATGAAGCCATGTCCGATGGCGTGACGGCGGACCAGTTGATCGCACGCATCCTCAAGGCCCTGCCGGTGCCGGAACGGCCACTGGAAACCCATGCTCGGGCGGCTGTTCGGTAGGCGCCGGGCCGGCGCGGACGGCATTGCCGCCGCCGCCCCGCTCCCGCCGGCCCCCCCGCCTGCGGAGGCGCCGCTGGGCGGCCCGCGCGTCAGCCAGACCGAGGCGCTGGTCCGCCGCCTGGAATGGACCGTGGTGCGCCGGCTGGACGGCATGCTCCAGGGCGACTACCGCACCCTGTTCCGCGGCTTCGGGCTGGATCTTGCCGATCTGCGCGAATACCGGCCCGGCGACGATGTGCGCCACATCGACTGGAACGTGACCGCGCGGCTGCAGACGCCGCATGTGCGCGAGTTCCAGGAAGACCGCGAGGTGGCAGTCTGGTTCCTGCTGGACCTGAGCGGCTCGATCGACTTCGGCTCGGGCAGCGTGCGCAAGCGCGACCTGCTGAACGATTTCACCACCGTGCTGGCGCTGCTGCTGACGCGCTATGGCAACCGGGTAGGCGCGGTGTTCTACGGCGGCGCGGGCGAGATCGCCACCTCGGTGATCCCGGCGCGCGCGGGGCGCCGCCAGTTGCTGCACCTGCTCGACCGCATGCAGGCCACGCCGGCCGCTTCGCCGGGCGACACCCGGCTGCGCGACCTGCTCGAACGCGCGCGGTCCGTGGCGAAACGCCGCTCCGTGATGTTCGTGGTCTCCGACTTCATCAGCGCGCCGGGCTGGCAGGCCTCGCTCGCCATGCTGGCCCGGCGCCACGAAATCGTCGCCGTGCGGCTGGTCGATCCGCTGGAAGTGGCCCTGCCTGATCTTGGGCTGGTGGTGCTGCAGGATGCCGAAACCGGCGAGCAGATGTTCGTCGACACCCATGACCCGGCCTTCCGCAAGCGCTTTGCGGCCGCCGCGGAGGCGCGCGAGGCGGAGTTGCGGCAGGGCTTCGCGCGGGCCGGCGTGGAGTGCCTGACCCTGTCGACCTACGCCCGGCTCGATCTGGCGCTGCTGCACTTCGCCCGGCAGCGACGCCATCGGCAAGGGGCCGCGAGCGGCACGGGGGCAGCATGATCGATGCGATGAGCCGCCTGCCCCTCTTCAGTTTCCTGTGGCCAGAAATGCTGTGGCTGCTCGGCTTCGTGCTGGTGCTGGGGGCCGGCTATGTCTGGCTCGATGCGCGCCGGCGCCGCGCAGCGGTGCACTATCCCGCGCTGCGCAGCGTCGGCCTGACCACCACGGGCGGCGCCGGCTGGCGCCGGCACGTGTCGCCCGTGCTGGCGCTGCTGGCCCTGAGCGCGTTGATCTTCGCCATCGCCCGCCCGCAGGCCGTGCTGATGCTGCCGTCCCGCATCGATACCGTCATGCTGGTGATGGACCTGTCCGGCAGCATGCGCGCGCAGGACGTGAAGCCGAGCCGCATTCGCGCCGCCCAGCAGGCCGCCAAGGTGCTGCTGGACGCCCAGCCCTCGGGGGTCAAGGTGGGCGTGGTGGCGATGGCCGCCACGGCCGCCGTGGCGCACGCGCCCAGCCGCAACCGGGAAGACGTGGCCAGCGCCATCGACCGCCTGAAACCGCAGGGCGGCACGGCTCTCGGCAACGGCCTGCTGATCGCGCTCACCACGCTGCTCCCGCAGGCCACCCCCGACGCCGCGCTCCTCATGGACGACGATATCCCCCCGCAGAAGACTGCCGATGCGCTGGGTAGCGACGACGACAAGCGACCCGGCTCCTACGCCTCGGGCGCCATCGTCCTGTTCTCCGACGGCGAAAGCAACGCCGGCCCGGCGGTGGTCCAGGCCGCCCAACTCGCCGCCGCCCACGGCGTCCGCATCTACACGGTAGGCGTGGGCACGACGGACGGCGTGGTGCTCTCGGTGGACGGCTGGTCGGCCCGGGTCAAGCTCGACGAAAAGGTCCTGAAACAGGTGGCCGACGTGACCGGCGCCGAATACTTCCGCCTGGAAGATGCCAGCCAGCTCAAAAAGGTCTACCGCGCCCTCAGCGCCAAGCTGGCGTTCGACAAACGCAACCAGGTGGAAATCACCGCCTTCTTCGCCGCGCTGGGCGCCCTGCTGGCCGGCTGCGCCGGGTTGCTGTCGCTGTGGTGGTTTGGGAGGGTGTTGTAGGGCGCCGCCTGTGCAGCCCCCGCACAAATCCTGTGCGGCGCATGGCGTTGTAGTGCAGCGTGGCGGTACCTAGACTGGCGCCTCTTTCCTGAGGAGCCTGTTGCATGAACTTCCATCTGCCGCGCTATTTGCGCTTCGCCACCGTCGGGGTTTCGCTGGCTGTTTCGGTCGGGGTAGCCGCTGCCGGGCCGAACCCGCACCCCAGTATCCGCGCGATTCTCGGCGCCCAGCCCATCGACCATCTCGAGGCCAGCACCACCGCGCTGGTCATCATCGACTTCCAGAAGGAATACTTCTCCGGCCGGCTGCCCATCCCGGACGGCCGGCGTGCGCTGGCGCAGGCGCAGCGGCTGGTGGCGTTCGCGGATCAGGCGCGGATGCCGGTGTTCCAGGTGCAGCATGTGGCGCCGGCCGGCTCCGCCTTGTTTGCGGCCGATGGGGACACGGTGTCGTTCGAGCCGGGCATGCTGCCGCGCCCGCAGGACACCGTGCTGCGCAAGCAGACCGTGAGCGTGTTTGCGAGTACCGATCTCGACCGGCGCCTCAAGACGCTGGGCGTGAAAACCGTGATCGTGGCGGGCCTGATGACGCATGCCTGCGTGGCCGGCGCGGCGCGGGACGCGGTGCCGCTCGGCTATCACGTTGTGATAGCATCGGACGCCTCCGCCACGCGCGATATCGTGCGGGCCGACGGCCAGAAGGTCGACAAGGACGCGCTGCATCGCGCCGCGCTCGCGGAGATCGAAGACACCTTCGGCGATGTGATGACCACCGCCGACATTACCCGCCTGCCGCTGCGCTGAGCGGGTTCAGGGAACGCCCTGCGGGGCGTTTCTCATTTGGCCGGACACATCGATACTTCATGGATCAGTTGCTTGCCATGCGCATCTTCTGCTGCATCGTCGAGACCAAGGGGTTCTCGGCGGCGGCGGAGCGGCTCGACATGTCGCACTCCACCGTCTCGCGGCAGTTAAAGCAGCTCGAAGCCGCCATGGGCGTGCAGCTGCTGAACCGCACCACGCGCCGCTTCGCGCTGACCGCGGCGGGCGAGCGCTATCACCAGTACAGCCTCGACATCCTCGCGCGCCTGGACGCCATGACAGCGGCGATGACCGGCGAACGCGAGCATCTCGCCGGGCCGCTGCGGGTGACAGTGCCGCTGGCCATCGGCACGCTGGAGCTGCCGGACTGGCTGCCGGCCTTCCAGGCAAGCTTTCCCGATATCGCCCTGGATCTGTCGTGCAGCGACCACTTCGTGGATCTGGTAGCCGAGCGTTTCGACGTGGCACTGCGCATCAGCAGTACACCGCTGGCCGACAGCAGCCTGATGGCGAAATCGCTGACGGCATCGGACACGGTGCTGGTGGCGTCACCGGCCTATCTGGCACGGCACGGCCTGCCGGTATCGGCGGCGGACCTTGCGCAGCATGCTGTGCTGAGCTTCACGGGCGCAAACCGCACCGGCGAATGGACGCTGACAGCCCCGGACGGGGCTGTCGAACACGTGGGTGTACGGGGTGGCATGTCGACCGATACGATCACCGCGCTGTACGCGGCGGCGTTGGCCGGCACGGGCATCGCGGCATTCACCGAACGCACCGTGCGTACCGAACTGGCCCGGGGCGGGCTGGTTCGCGTGCTGCCGCAATACCGGCTGGGTACCAGCCACTACTACGCGCTGTACCCCCACACCCGACATCTCACGCCGCGTGCGCGTGCCTTCGTCGAATTCATGGCGGCGCACTATCGGATGGACGACCGGGCAAATTGAATCGGCTTACCGCGCCAGCCGCCTGAGCGTCTCGTCGGTGTCCCAGAGCGCGTTGGCGATGTAGCGGAAGTTGACCAGCGCCGCATGGTAGCCATCACCCTCGGGCAGCTTGGGGCCGGCCACGGCATCGCGCACCACCGCCACCTCGAAGCCGTGCTCGAGCAGGTCGCGCAGATGGGACTCCACGCACAGGTTGGCCGCCATGCCGGCGAGGATGACCTGATCCACCCGCTGCTTGCGCAACTGCAGGACCAGATCGTTGGCCTGCGGCCCATAGAGCTTGTGGGTCGAGCAGATGATGGTCTCGCCATCCTCGATATAAGGCTTCAGCTCGGGCATGAAGTCGGCGCCCGAGTCACGGAAGCCCTCCAGCGTCAGCGCGCCGGGGCGGTCGAACATGCCGACGGCATGCTGGAACATCTCCGCCGGACCCGCCACCTTCCACTTGTGGTCGTGCGGAAAATAGTAGTGCGGAGAGATGGCGACGCAGATCCCGGCCTGCTTCGCCGCCGCGAACAGGCGGACGAGGTTGGGCACCAGGTTCTGCTCGGTCACGCTCTCCCCCACCACGCCCCAACTCCGCCCTTCGGGACTCATGAAATCGACCTGCGGGTCGATCACGACCAGCGCGGTACGCGCGAGGTCCAGCGTCAGGTCGGCGCTGGGCAGGCCCGGCTCGGCCGGGTCCTTGTAGGCAGGGTTGGCATTGCACATGGTGGGGGCCTTTCAGGTGAAGTTGCGCAGGTCAGCTGCGGATAAACGCCAGCAAATCGGCGTTGAATTTCTCCTTGTGGGTGTCGGTCAGGCCGTGCGGCGCGCCCGGGTAGACGATCAGCTTGGAGCCCTTGATCAGCTTCGCCGAGGCGCGGCCGGCGGCGTCGATCGGCACGATCTGGTCGTCGTCACCGTGGATGATCAGCGTCGGCTTGTCGATCTTCTTGAGGTCTTCGGTGAAATCGGTTTCTGAGAAGGCCTTGATCGAGTCCAGGGTGTTCTTGTGTCCGCCCTGCATCCCTTGCGCCCACCAGGCATCGATCAGCCCCTGGGACGGCTTGGCGCCCGGACGGTTGTAGCCGTAGAACGGGCCGGACGGCACGTCGCGATAGAACTGCGAGCGGTTGGCGAGCTGGGCCGCGCGCAGGCCGTCGAAGACCTCCACCGGCAGGCCGTTCGGGTTGGCCGGCGTCTTGACCATCACCGGGGGCACGGCCGAGACCAGGACGACCTTGGACACGCGACGCGTGCCGTGGCGGCCGAGGTAGCGCGCCACTTCGCCGCCGCCGGTGGAGAAGCCCACCAGGATGGCGTCGCGCAGGTCGAGGGTTTCGATCACCGTGGCGAGGTCGTCGGCATAGTGGTCCATGTCATTGCCCTCCCACGGCTGGCTCGACCGGCCATGGCCACGACGGTCATGCGCCACGGCGCGGAAGCCCGAGCTGGCCACCAGCAGCATCTGCGACTCCCAGCTATCGGAATGCAGCGGCCAGCCATGACTGAACACCACGGGCCGACCCGATCCCCAGTCCTTGTAGTAGAGCTGCGTGCCGTCGCGGGCGGTGATGTAGCTGCCGTGCGGCTTGCCCGCTGCCGAGGCGCTGGCCCCCTTGGCGGCCTGTGCGGCTTCGGCGCCGCCGGGAATGCTGGTGGCCACCAGCGCGGAGGCTGCGGCGGCGCTGCCGAGCAGCAGGTTACGACGTGACACGCGATTCGGGAGACTCTGATCGGAAGACATGGCGAAGATCCTTGTTTTGCTGCGAGGTTGAGAATCGGGGGTGAACGACAGTGCGCTTGTTGCTGGTTCCCATTGAACAACGAAAACACCCGCAGGATTGGTGCCTCTCCGGCAACACCGTGCGCGCCGGCGGGGCACTACCGGCGTGCGGGGCCGACCGCTACCTTTGGTATCAGGCAACCGGCCTGTCGTCGGGGCCGATGTTCAGCCCCGGCCATGTCGTCCGGGCGAAGGTTGCGGAGAAGCAATGATGGCGAAGCCAAAGACGCGTACCGTGCCGGCCTGGGTATGCCTTGGCGTGTTGGGCGCAGCGGTATTCCTGCCGGGCTGCGCCGGCATGAAGGGGCTCAAGACCCAAGCTACGGTCGATGACCCCAACCGCCTGGCCGCCACCGCATCACTCGCCGACACGCCCCTGTCGCCGGCCGCCTGGCCGGACCGCGCATGGTGGGAAGGCTTCGGTGATCCGCAGCTCACCGCGCTCGTGGAAACGGCACTGGCCGGGCAACCCACGCTGCGCATCGCCGCCGCGCGGGTGCGTCAGGCCGATGCGCTCGCCGGCCGCTCCGAAGCCGCCTTGTATCCGCAGGTCAACCTGGACGCGCGGACCACGCGCCAGCGCTTCAGCGAGAACGGCCTTGTGCCACCCCCGCTCGGCGGCAGCTGGAAATGGGCCAGTGACGTGCAGCTCGGTCTCGGCTACGAACTCGACTTCTGGGGCAAGAACCGCGCCGCGTTCGACGCCGCGCTGGACCGCGTGCGCGCCGCCGAGGTCGACTACCACGCAGCGGAACTGATGCTGACCACCTCCGTCGTGCGCACCTACCTGCGGCTCGATGCCGCCTACGCCCAGCGCGCGCTGACCGAGCAGACCTACCGCCAGCGCCAGAACACGTTCGACCTGACACGCCGGCGCGTGGATGCGCAACTCGACTCGGCCTTCGACATGAAGCAGGCCGAAGCCGCCCTCCCCGCCACGCGCGAGCGCCTTGCCGCCATCAACGAGATCATCGCGCTGACCCAGAACCAGCTCGCGGCACTGGCGGGCAAGGGGCCGGATGCCGGCGCCGACATCCGCCCCCCGCAACTGCGCGACCGCTACGCGGCGGCGGTGCCGGCCACCCTGCCGGCCGAACTGATCGGCCGCCGGCCGGATGTGGTGGCGCAGCGTTGGCGCGTGGAAGCGGCGGGCCACGACATCCGCGCCGCCAAGGCCGAGTTCTATCCGAACATCAGCCTGAACGCCTTTGCCGGGCTGTCCAGCCTGAGCCTGTCCGACTTCTTTACCGCGGGCAGCCGCACCCTTGGCATCGGCCCGGCGCTATCGTTGCCGATTTTCGACGGGGGCCGGCTGCGCGCCAACCTCGGCGTCAGGCAGGCCGAGTACGACGCCGCAACGGAGCAGTACAACGCCACGCTGATTACCGCGCTGCACGATGTGGTCAACCAGCTGGTGTCCCTGCGCTGGCATGCCGAGCGCGCCGACGAGCAGCAACAGGCGCTGCGACTGACGCAGGAAGCCTATGACATGGCCGTGTCGCGCTATCGCAGCGGCGTGGGCAACTATCTGCAGGTGCTGTCGGCCGAGGGCCAGGTCCTGCAACAGAAGCAATTGCTGATCGACCTTGAAACCCAGGAGCGTACGTTGCACCTCGAACTGATCCGCGCGCTGGGCGGCGGGTATGACACCGCGACAGCGCCGGCCCAAGGCGCCGGTGCGGCCACCCGGAGCGCATCATGAATCCCGCCAGCCAGCCCACGCCCGCGCAAGCCACCGCCGCGCCGCCCGTCGACCTCCGTCCGGCACGGCGCCGGCGCATCGCCGGCGGCGTCCTGCTCGTCCTCCTGCTTGCCGGCGCCGCCGGCTATTGGCTGCAATACGGCCGGGAACAGGTTTCCACCGAAGATGCCTATGTCGAAGGCAACGTGGTGCAGGTCACGCCGCAGGTCAGCGGCGTGGTCACCGCGATCCTCGCCGACAACACGGATCTGGTCGCCTCGGGCGTGACGCTGGTCGAACTCAATGGCGTGGATGCCCAGCTGGCGCTGGCGGCCGCGCAGGCCCAGCTCGCCCGCACGGTGCGGCAGGTGCGCGGGCAGTTTGCCGCAGTCGGCCAGGATCGCGCCAATGTGGAACTGCGCACGGTCGACTTGGCGCGGGAGCAGGAGAACATGACGCGGCGCTCGGCGCTGGTCGCCAGCGGGGCGATCTCGGGCGAAGAACTGATCCATGCGCGCCATGCTGTACGCGCCGCACAGGCCGCCCTGACCATGGCCAGCGAGCAGCTCAAGCGCAACCAGGCGCTGGTCGAGCGGACGTCGGTGGGGTCTCACCCCGATGTGCTCGCCGCCGCCGCGCAGGTGCGCAATGCCAGCATCGCCCTCTCGCGCACGCGCATCCTGGCGCCGGTGGGGGGCGTGGTGACCAAGCGCTCGGTGCAGGTGGGGCAGCGCGTCAGCCCGGGCGTGTCGATGATGTCCGTGGTGCCGCTGGATCACCTGTGGGTCACGGCCAACCTGAAGGAGTCGCAGTTGCGCGATATCCGCCTCGGCCAGCCGGTGACGCTGACCACCGACCTGTACGGCCGGCGGGTGGTGTACCACGGCCGGGTCATCGGGCAGGACGCCGGCACCGGCAGCGCGTTTGCGCTGCTGCCGGCGCAGAACGCCACCGGCAACTGGATCAAGGTGGTGCAGCGTGTGCCGGTGCGCATCGCGCTGGACCCGGCGGAAGTGACGGCCCACCCGCTACAGATCGGCTTGTCGATGAAGGTCGCCGTCGATACGCGCGCCCGGGACGGCAAGCGGCTGGTGGCCATCGACGCCTCCAGCCAGAACTACCGCACCACGGTGTTCGCGGACGAACTGGCGCGCGCCGAAGCGCACGTGCGCCGCATCATCGACGACAACTCCTAGGCGCGCCATGACCTCCGCCATGCCTTCCGCCATGCCCTCCGCGCCTCCCCGACGTCTCCTGCTGACGATAGGCGCGCTGACCACGATCGACTTCCTCCAGAACGGCATGGTGGCCTTCTCCGCCGCGCCGATCATGGGCGAGATCGGCRCGAGCCCGGACCAGTACAGCACCGTCGCGGCGGCCTACGCCAGCGTGGCGGTGGTGGTGATCGCGCTGCAGCGCTGGATCGTGGAGCGCGTGGGATGGCGGCGCTACGTCCAGGGGTCGCTGATGGCGGCGGCGCTGGGGGCGCTCCTGTGCGCCCATGCCGACAGCTACGAGACCTTCCTGGTCGCCCGCATGGTCATGGCGCTCGGCTGTGCCGGCATGGTGACGTCGTCGCGGCTGACCGTGAACCTGATCCCGCCCAGCCCGGCGCGATTCTTCGGCATCAAGGCGCTGGCGTCCGGCGTGTGCTGCGGCATGGCGCTGGCACCCTGGCTGGCCTCCGCCATCGTCAGCGCGGACCGCTGGCCGCTGATCTTCTGGCTGGTGGCCGGGTGTACGCTGGCGCTGCTACCGGCCACCAGCGTCCTGCCGGAGGCCACGGCGCCGCCCGCGCAACGCTCGGACGCCCATCCGATTCGGCTGGCCGCGCTGGCCGTGGGCAGCTTCCTGGTCCTGTATGTGCTGCAGCGTTCCTACTACGATTTCTACGCGGACCGGCTCTGGCTGGTGATCGGCGCCATCGCGGGCGGCACCGCCCTGCTCGGCTTCATCTGGACGGAGTCCCGCAGCGAACGTCCGCTGCTGCGGCTGCGCCATCTGGTCGAGCCGCGTTACCTGTGCGGGCTGGCGCTGTTCACGTTCTGCTACGTCACGCTGGGCGCGAATGGCTACCTGCTGCCCATTGTCCTGCAGCGCTCGCTCGGGCATGCCTGGTCCACCGCCGGGCAGTTCTATGCGATGGGGTTGTCGGCGGGCGTGCTCACCTGGCTGACCGTCTCGCGCCTGCTGCCGCGCTGGCCCAGTCCGCGCAAGTACTTCGTCGCCGGCTTTCTGTCGCTGGCCATCTCGGCCTGGATGATGAGCCGGATGCCACCCGCGCCCGACCTGTGGGGCCACGTGCTGCCGGCGCTCGCGTTCTACGGGGTCTTCATCATGATCCTGATGCCGGTGACGGCCATGCAGACTTTCAGCGGCGTGGCGCACAACGAGTCCGTGTTCTCCAACGCGCAGCAGACCAAGAACATGCTCGGCCAGCTCGGCCAGGCGCTGGGCGTGACCATCGCCACGGTGGGCCAGCAATGGCTGACCACGCGGCACTACAGCACGCTGCATGACACCATCCACCTCAACAGCCCGCAGTTCCAGGACGCCCACGCGCGCTTCACGGCGGCGATTGCCGCGTCGTCCGATCCGGTGCGCGCCGCCGAACTCGCCACGGCGCAGATCGCCCAGGTGCTGGCGCAGCAATCCGCCCTGCTGGCCAATCTTGACCACTTCCGCGCGCTTGCCGTGGTGGCCGTGCTGGCCATCGTCGTGAGCCTGACCCAGAAGGTGATCCGCTGAGCGCCCCGCTTGCTGGCCTCGGCGCACGCCCTTCCCATTGACTGACGCATCAGATACATTGACGGCTCCTGGCTTTTCCGAGGCGCCGTGAAACACTACAACCGCGAGAACTTCCGATTGACGCAGAGCGTTGGCTTCCATCTGAACAAGGCCCGCAACGGGCTGCTGATGGAGATCGACGCGGCGCTCCGTCCGCTGGACATCACCGGCCAGCAGATGGGCATCCTGCTGTCGCTCACGCAGGGCGCGGCCAGCACGCCGCTGGAGATCAGCAAGCTGCTGGAGATCGACACCGGCCTGATGACGCGCATGCTCGACAAGCTGGAGAGCAAGGGCATGCTGCAGCGGCAGCGGAGCGAGGCAGACCGGCGCGTGGTGAACCTGATCGTGACCGACAAGGGCCGGGACGTGGCCAGCCGCGTGCCCGACATCGCCCCGGATGTGCTGAACCACCGCCTGCGCCATTTCTCGCGGGAGGAGTTCAGCGAGTTCCTGCGCCTGCTGCACAAATTCTCCGAAGCCGCCTGAGCAGCAAGGGGTGGCCCTCAGTGGGCCGCCGCAGCAGCGCTCGACATCTTGCCCTTCGCAGGCCGGGTCAGCCAGATCAACGGGATGATGGCGACGAAGATCACCGCCGAGACCCAGAAGATATCGTTGAGCCCGAGCATGATCGCCTGCGCATTCATCCCCCGTTCGAAGAACGCCACGGCCTGGTCCGGCGACAGATGCATGGCCGTCTGGATCGACTCGAGCGCGGTCGTATAGAGCGGATTGCCCGGGCCGGCCTGTTCCGCGAGCCGGGCGTGGTGGAGCACCGCGCGATCGTTCCACACCGTGGTGGCCAGCGACGTGCCGGCCGCGCCGAAGAAGACCCGCACGAAGTTCGACAAACCAGCCGCAGCCGGAATCTTCTCCGGCGGCAGGCCGGAGAGGATGATGGCCGTCAGCGGCACGAAGAACAGCGCCATCGGAATGCCCTGCAGCAGCGTGGGCAGCACCAGCGTGAAGGTATCCACGCCGGTCGTGTATTGCGAGCGCATGAAGAACACGGCGGCAAAGCCCAGGAACGCCAGCGTCGCCAGCACACGCAACTCGGCCTTCGGCAGCAGCTTGCCGACCACCGGCGCCAGCAGCACGGCAAAGATGCCCAGCGGCGCCGTGACGAGACCCGCGTTGACCGCCGGATACGCCAGGTACTGCTGCATCCACTGGGGCAGCACCACGAGGTTGGCGAAGAACAAGGCAAAGCCCACCGAGATCGCCGCCGTGCCCGCCAGGAAGTTGCGGCCCTTGAACAGGCGCAGGTCGATGATCGGGTCAGGCTCGGTCAGCTCCCAGATCACGAAGAACACGAAGCTGAGCAGCGCCACCACCCCAAGGCCGATGATCACGGGCGAGGCGAACCAGTCGAGATCCTTGCCCTTGTCGAGCATGATCTGCAGCGACGCCACCCAGGTAATCAGCGAGGCCAGGCCGACCATGTCGATCGGCAGCTTGCGCACCGGTGATTCGCGGTCGCGATAGACCGCCCAGGTCACGGCGGCGGCGAACAGCCCCACCGGCACGTTGATGTAGAAGATCCACGCCCAGGAGTAGCTGTCGGTCATCCATCCGCCCAGCGCCGGGCCGGCAATCGGCCCCACGGTGGCCGTCATGGCCCACAGCGCCAGCGCCTGCGAACTCTTCTCCTTCGGAAACGAGCCGAGCAGGATGGCCTGCGACAGCGGAATCAGCGGCCCGGCCACCGCGCCCTGCAGGATGCGCGCGGCCAGCAGCGCGGTCAGGTTCGGCGCGATGCCGCACAGCCATGACGCCAGCACGAACAGCAGCAGCGAGCCGACGAACAGTCGGATCTGCCCCACGCGCTGCGTGAGCCAGCCGGTCAGCGGAATGGCCACGGCGTTGGCGGCGGCGAACAGCGTGATGACCCACGTGCCTTCATGGACGGACACGCCGAGGTTGCCGGAGATGGTCGGAATCGCCACGTTGGCGATCGACGAATCCAGCACGTTCATAAAGGTGGCGAGCGCCACGGCAAAGCTGCCCAGCACCAGCCTGCCGCCGGTGAGCGGCGGGGGCGGCTGGAAGGGGGTCGCGGTAGACATGATGCGGCTCCGGTTGCGGTGATGGCTGGGGGATGGCTGGGTTACGACGCGGTGCGCGCGGGGGTCTCACGCTTGCGCGCCGCGCTTTGCTCGCCGCCCTGCCCCCGGTTGCGCGTGATGATGCGGTCGATCTCGGCATCCGCTTCGGCGCCGTACTGCCGGAACACGTCCGTGCTGTACGTGGTGCGGACCGGGGCGGCGTTGCGCGTGGGGTTGCGTGTGGCGTCCAGGGCATCGCCACGCGCCTTGGTTTCCACATCCACCTGCATCGACAGCCCGATCTGCAGCGGATGGGCGCGCAGCTCGGCCGGATCGAGGGCGATCCGCACCGGCAGGCGCTGCACCACCTTGATCCAGTTCCCCGTGGCGTTCTGCGCCGGCAGGGCCGAGAACGCGCTGCCGGTACCGGCCGAGAAGCCGACCACCTTGCCGTGGTACGTCACCGTGCTGCCGTAGAGGTCGGCATGCAGTGCCACCGGCTGGCCGATGCGGATGTGCTTGAGCTGGACTTCCTTGAAGTTGGCATCCACCCAGACGCCGTCCAGCGGCACGATGGCCATCAGCGGATTGCCCGGCGCCACCCGCTGCCCCACCTGCACGGAGCGGCGCGCCACATAGCCGGTGACCGGCGCCGGCAGCGTATTGCGGGCATTGGCGAGGTAGGCGTCGCGCACGCGTGCGGCGGCGGCCTCCACGCTGGGGTGGTCCGCCACGGCGGCCCCGTCGGTCAGGGCATGGTTCGAGGCGAGTTGCTGGCGGGCCGTCTCCAGCGCGGCTTCGGCGGACTTGACCGCATCGCGGGCATGGGCGATGTCCTCGACCGCCACGGCGCCGGACTCGGAAACCGCCGTGCGGCGGCGCAGATCGTCACGCACGCGCGCCACATCGGCCTCCCGCTGCCGCACGGTGGCGGCCAGCACATCGTTGTTGATATAGAGCGCGCTCACCTGCCGCACGGTCTGGCCCAGCGCGGCCTCGGCGTTGGCCAGCGCAATGCGGGTATCGGCAGGGTCCAGCGTCACGACCGGCTCGCCGGCGCGCACGACCTGCGTGTCGTCGGCATTGACCGACACCACGGTACCGCTCACCTGGGGCGTCAGCTGCACCAGATTGCCGTTGACGTAGGCATCGTCGGTATGTTCGTGGAAACGGGCCACCCCGTAGTAGTAGGCGCCATAGCCTGCGGCGGCCAGGAGCGTGGTCAAACCCAGCAGCGCCAGCAGGCGCTTGCGGGAAGACTTCGGCGCGGTGGCGGACGGCTTGTCAGCGGAGGAAGGAGTCGAGGTCATGAGAGGGTCTGTTATCGAAGGAAGGGGGCGATCAGCGGGCCGCCGCTGTCTGTTGGGTGTGGGCGACGGTCTCGGCGGTCTGGGCGGTCTGGGCGGTCTCGGTGTACCCACCGCCAAGCGCGGTAGCCAGCGCGATCTGCCGGTCGCGGCGTTGCATGCGCAGGTTGGTCACCACCTGGCTGCTGGCCAGCGCCGTGGTCTGGGCGTTGAGCACGGTCAACTGCGTGGTCAGGCCGCCCTGGTACTGGGCCATCGCCAGCCGGAGCGCGCGCTGCGCGGCCTCGTCGGACCGCGTGGCGTTGACCAACTGCGCGTCCACCGCGCGGATATCGGCCAGTTGCGTGGCCACATCGGTCAGCGCCTGGATCAGCGTGTCGTTGTAGTTCGCCACCGCGAAGTCGAACTCGGCATAGCGCCCCTTGAGCTGCGCACGCAGCGCGCCGCCGTCGAAGATCGGCAGATGGATGGCCGGCCCGGCCGATGCCGTGCGGCTCGCCGCGCGCAGGAAGCGGCCCCAGCCAAAGGCATCGAGGCCGATGGCCGCACTCAGGTTGATATCCGGATAGAACTCGGCCTTGGCCACCTTGATGTCGTGCGTGGTGGCCTCCACGCGCCAGCGCGCGGCCACGATGTCCGGGCGGCGCGAGACGAGGTCGGCGGGCAGGTTGGCCGGCAGATGGATCTCGTCGCCCACGCCAAGCGTGGGACGTGCGATGGCCAGGCCGCGATCCGGCCCCTGCCCGAGCAGCGCGCCCAGTTGATAGCGGGTGCGCTGGATATTGCCTTCCAGCGCGGAGACACTGACTTGCGCGGCGGCCAGATTGGCCTCGGCAGTGCGCAGCTCGACTTCGGTATCGAGCCCCATCTTCACCCGGCCCCGCGCCACGCGCAGCACTTCGGTGCGCTGGCCGACTTCGTCGCGCGCAATGTCGAGCAGGGCGTAGAGGCGCCCCAGCTCGTTGTAGCTGCGGGCGATGGCGCTCGTCAGCGTCAGGCGCACCTGCTCGGCTTCGGCCTCGCTGGCGTGCACCGTCGACACGGCCGAGCGCAACGCCTCACGGTTCTTGCCCCACAGGTCCAGCTCGTAGCTGGCGCCGAGGAAGGCCTTGTTTTCCGATTGCCAGCTGCCGGCGAACGCGGGCGGGATAAAGGTGCTTTCGGTCAGGCGCTGGCGCGTCCAGCTATAGCCGGCCCCCACCTGCGGCAGCGTATTGGCGTTGGCGGTTTCGCTGAACGCCACCGCCGCCGCCACGCGGGCGCGGGCCTTGTCGAGTGTCGGGCTGTCTTTCAACGCCTCCGCGATCAACGCCTTGAGTTGCGCATCCCCGAACTGGTCGGCCCAATCCGCCGCGGGCCATCGGCCCTGCTCCGCCGGAAGGCTCTGCGTGGTGGCGTATTGGCCGGGCTGCGCCATCTGGCGGTCGCTTCGGATGCCGGCATAGTTCGCACAGCCCGCCAGCACCGCGACCACGAGGGTCGACAGCACTGGCCCGGCCAGGCGACTCACCCCGCGCGGCATTCCCTTAGATTGCTCGAACATTATCTGACCTGTCAGTTAATCATGCAAAAAAGTGGCGCAGCGTGGGCTTTTCGTACAATTTGGCCGTGCTGCGCGTTATTTGCCTGAACAATAATTGACAGGTCAGAAAAAAACAAGCCTTAATTGGACTTTGTGCGTGCACGGTGACGAAGGCGGCAATAAATGCCTGATATGTCACTTATGTGGCAGTAACGTGTCCGTCATCTCAGTCGTTCCGGTTTAGCGCTACCATCTGAACCGAATTCCCGCCGCAGAACATCAGATTCGCACTTCCCGTCCTACCCATGCCCCACGCCCTCGAAGTCCCCCTGTCAACCGTCGACAAATGGCAAGACATTGTCAATCTGCTCGCCGAGATCATGTGCGTGCCGTCCGCGCTGATCATGCGGACCAAGGCACCCAATATCGAAGTGCTGGTATCGAGCCATTCGGAGGGCAATCCTTATGAGGCGGCCGAAACCGCCCCGCTGGATACTGGGCTGTATTGCGAGACCGTGATGGAGACCCGCCAGCCGCTGCTGGTGCCGGATGCCCTAGCGGACGTGGACTGGAATGCCAACCCGGATATCAAGCTGGGCATGATCTCGTACATGGGGCTCCCTATCAGCTGGCCCGATGGCGAAGTGTTCGGCACGATCTGCGTGCTCGACCGGAAGAAGAACGCCTACAGCAACCAGTTTCTCCGGCTGCTGTCGATGTGCCGGGACATCCTGCAAGCCGACCTGAACATGCTGATGGCCTTGAGCGGCCAGCTTGCGGAAAGCCAGGCCAGGATCCGGCGCCTGGTGGACGCCGACATCATCGGCATCTTCCTCTGGGAGGTGGACACCCAGGTCATCGTCGAGGCCAATGACGCCTTCCTGCGGATCGTCGGCTACGACCGCGAGGATTTGCGGTCGCGCGGCATGCGTTGGACCGCGATGACCCCGCCGGATTGGCTTGAGGTGGATCTGCGAGACCGGTTGCCGGTACTCAAGCGCAGCGGCCGCCTGCAACCGTTCGAGAAGGAATATTTCCGCAAGGATGGCAGCCGGGTGCCGGTGATGATGGGCGTGGCCCGGTTCGAGGACGGCGGCAAGGAGGGGGTCGCGTTCGTGCTGGATTTGACCGAACGCAAGCTCGCCGAAGCCGACGCCCGCGAAAGCGAGCGCCGTTACCGGGAAACCCAAAGCGCGTTGGCGCACGTCAACCGGGTCACGACCATGGGGCAGCTCACGGCCTCCATCAGCCATGAGCTGAAGCAGCCGATCGGCGCCTGTGCGATGAACGCCAGCGCGGGCCTGCGCTGGCTCGCGGCGCAACCGCCGAATCTGGAAGAAGCGCGCCTCGCCTTCGAGCGGATCAACAAGGACGCCCGGCAGGCCAGCGACATGATGAGCCACATCCGCGACCTGTTCAAGAACGCCCCGCTGCAAAAGGAGGGGGTGCAGATCAACGAGGCGATTCGCGAAGTCATTACCCTGACGCGCGGCGAAGTCGTCCAGCATGGCGTGGCGGTGCAGATGCAGCTCGCGGAGGATCTGCCGCCGGTCAAGGGGGATCGTGTCCAGCTGCAGCAGGCCATGCTGAACCTGATCATGAATGCCGTGGAAGCGATGAGCGCCGTGGACGACGGCCCCCGGGAACTGACGATCCGCACCGCCGCCGATGCGGGACATGCCGTGGTGGTGACGGTACGCGACTCCGGACCGGGTGTACCGCCCGAGCACGCGGTGCGGCTCTTCGAACCGTTCTGCACGACGAAGTCCAGCGGCATGGGCATGGGCCTGACGATCTGCCGATCGATCATCCAGGCCCATGGCGGCACCCTGGAACTCTGCGAGAACGAGGCGCGTGGCGCCGTGTTCCGGTTCACGGTGCCCACGCTCGACGCCTAGCGCGCGTTCCCGGCAATCATCGCCGTAATCTCGGCGGCGTCCATCCCCGTCTCCCCCAGCACCTCGGCCGTGTGCTCGCCCAGCGCCGGCGCCGGGCGGTGGATCGCGGTCGGCGTTTCGGAGAACTTCGCCGTCGGCCGGATCTGGCGGATCGGCCCGACCACCGGATGCGTGGAGTCCTCGAACAAACCCACTTCGCGCAGATGCGGATGCGCCGGCAGGTCGTCCAGGCCGTAGATCGGCGTGGCGGGGATGTCCATCCGCTCGCACATCGCCATCCATTGCGCCGTGGTCCGCTCGGGCGCCAGTTCGCGCAGGTGGCCGTACAGCGCCTGGATATGCGCATTGCGCGCGCGCCGGCTGGCGATGTCGTAGCGGCTGGCGAGGTCGTTCCGGCCCACTTCGGCAAAGAAGGCATGCCAGTGCTTCTCGGTGTACGGCAGCAGACTCATCCAGCCGTCGGCGGTGCGCACCGGCTTGCGCCCGCCGCCGAGCAGCCGCGCGTAGCCGGCCTTGCCCGGGTTGTCCGGGAACGTCATGCCGCCCATATGCTCGGTCAGCACAAAGGCGGTCATGGTTTCCAGCATCGGCACCTCCACGTACTGCCCCGCGCCATGCCGCTCGCGATGGAACAGCGCCGCCAGCACCGCGTTGGCCACCGCCAGCCCTGTGGTCTTGTCCGCGATCAGGCTCGGCATGTAGTCCGGCGCGGCACCATCCCCCGACGCCGCCCCCACGAAACCGCACGCAGCCTGGATGATGTCGTCGAACGCCGGCTTGTCGCGGTGCGGCCCGTCCTGGCCAAAACCGGTGGCGGCGCAGTAGACGATGTCCGGCTTCAGCGCCGCCACGGCGGCGTAGCCCAGGCCAAGCCGCTCGATGGCGCCGACGCGCATGTTGTGGATCAGCACGTCCGCGGTCGGGATCAGCCGCTCCAGCGCCTCGCGCCCGGCCGGGCTTTTCAGGTCGAGCACGATGGAGCGCTTGTTGCGGTTCAGGGCGAGGAAGATCGAACTCATGCCCACGTGGTGCACCACGCCGTTGGCGCGCATGAGGTCGCCTTCGGGCGCCTCCACTTTGATCACGTCGGCGCCCATGTCGGCCAGCAGCTGCGTGGCCATCGGCCCCAGCACGACTGAGGACAGGTCCAGCACCCGCACGCCATGCAGCGGGCCGATGGCGGCCGGCGCGTTGGGCGTCGATCGATCGCTCTTGGCAGTCCGCTCCATGCTCAGCGCCCCTGGAATTGCGGCAGGCGCCGCTCGGCCATCGCCGCCACGCCTTCGCGGAAGTCCTCGCTGGCGAACTCCTTCAGCTGCGCCGCCAGCTCCTGCCGGTTGCCCTCGACGATGCGGTCCGCCAGCCCCTGCCGCAGCGTGGCGCGGGTGCTGCGCACAGCCATCGGCGCGGAAATGGCGATCTCCGCCGCCAGTGCGTGGGCTTGCGCCAGTTCATCGCCGGGCTCGGCCAGCACATCGGCCAGCCCGATCTCGACGGCACGCGCGCCATCGATGCGCCGGCCCGTGTAGAACAGCAGTGCCGCCTGCTGCTCGCCGATCAGGCGCGGCAGCGTCACGCTGAGGCCGAAGCCCGGATGGAAGCCGAGCCGGTTGAAATTCACGCTGAAGCGCGCGTCGCGGCTCGTCACGCGGAAATCCGCAACCAGCGCCAGCCCCACGCCGGCGCCAACGGCCGGGCCATGCACGGCGGCCACGATCGGCTTGGCCGTGCGGAACAGGCGCATGGCCTGCCGGTAGAACGGGCTGGGGTCGCGCGCCACGCTGCTGTCCTGCGCGCCGAAGTTGGCGCCGGCGCAGAACGCCTTGCCCTCCGCCGCCAGCACGATGGCGCGGCATTCGGGCGTCTCGTCGAGCGCGGCGAAGGCTTCGGCCAACTGCGTCATGCACGCCTCGTCCACATAATTGTGCGGCGGACGGCGCAGCGTCACCTGCGCCACATGGCCTGTCATGGCGACCTGGACCATGTCGGTGGAAAGCTCGGACACGGGACGTTTCGTATGCATGGGGGTGTCTCCTTCGGTTGGATGGCGCCGATCAGGCGCACGAATAGTGGGTTATGTCTGGATCGATATACACTGCGGGGGTCCACCGGACGCACCCCGCCAGGGGCGATGCCCGGCCTCAACTTACAAAATCTAGGGACATCGATGGAGCAAGGAGACAGCCTCGCCGGACCGGGCGACACCACGGGCGGCCGACGCCTGCCGCTCGCGGACCTGCGCAAGAAGGACCTCAACCTGCTGGTGGTGCTTGCCGCACTTCTGGAGAGCAACAGCGTGAGCGAGGCCGCCAAGCGGCTCGACAGCACCCAGCCGTCCACCAGCCGTATGCTGGAGCGACTGCGCGACGAAATCGGCGATCCGCTGCTGATCAAGAGCGCGCTGAAGATGCTGCCCACGCGCCGCGCCCAGGAACTGCAGCCGCTGCTCGAAAACGTGCTGCGCCAGATCGAGCAAATCTACACCCAGGCGGCCGACTACGATCCGGCGCTGGAAACCGGCTCCTACGCCATCGGCATCAACGACTCCCTGCAGGCCGTGATCGCGCCCGGCTTCCTGGAGGCGCTGCGTCAGACCGCGCCGCGTGCGCGCGTGCGCATGCAGCCGGTGCCGATGCCGAGCGGCGTCAGCGCGCTGTCCAGCGGCGCCATCGACGTCATGGTGGCCTTCCACCCGGCCGAGGAGCACGAATCGCTGCGCGCGGAGCTGCTGTTCAACGCCCAGTTCGGCTGCCTGTGCGCCACCGACAATCGCCAGATCGGCGACCATCCCACGCCGGCCGACCTGACGCCGCTGCCCTGCCTCGATGTCTCGCAGTTCGGCCTCGTGACCAAACTGATCGACCGATACTTCGGCGCCCACGGCACCACGCGCAACATCGTCGGCACGCTGACGAGCTATCTGGCCGTGCCGGACGCCGTGGCGGGCACCGCCATGTACGCGATGGTGCCCGGCTACCTCGCCCCGCTGCTGTGCCGCCATCCCGGCGTGCGCTTCGCGCCGGTGGTGGACCCGCTGCTGACCGTGCCGGTGCACCTGTGCTGGCACAACAACGTCCACACGCACCCCTTCGTGTCGGTGCTGCGCACGCTGCTGACGCAGGCCGCCGCGCCGCTGGCGCACTGACGTCCCGGGGTGTTCATGGCGGCTGCGCCCCATCGCGGCTACTCCGGACGGATGCCCGCCGCCTGCGCCACCCGGCGGAAGCGCGCCATCTCGGTCTGGTGGAAGCTGCGCATCGCGTCGGGGTCGTAGGGCATCAGGCTCGACCCCGAACGCGCGACGTAGGCGGCGGACTCCGGCGTCTTCAGGATGGCCTGCATCGTCGTGGCCAGCCGGGCGACGATATCGTCCGGCGTCTGCGCGCGCACGTAGAACGACACCCAGCTGTACTGGATGTAGTCCGGATAGCCGCTCTCGCGCACCGTGGGCACGTCCGGCAGCTCCGGATGCCGGCGCTCGCCGGACACCGCCAGCGCGCGCAGCTTGCCCTGCTTCAGCAGCGGCAGCGCGCCCCCGGTATCGACCAGCGCCAGGTCAAGCTGGCTGCCGAGGATGTCGGACATGATCTGCGCCTGGCCCTTGTACGGGATATTGGTGAAGCGGATGCCCGCGAGCGAGCCGAACCAGACCGCCGCGAGCTGGTAGCCGGCGGAGTAGGTGCCGACGTTGAACGGCCGCTCCTGCTTCTTCGCGGCGGCGGCCAGATCGCCCATGGTCTTCAGCGGCGACGTCAGCGGCACCACGAACACATTCATATTGCGGCTCAGGCCCGCCACCGGGCGCAGATCGGCGACGGGGTCATAGGGCAACTGCTTGATGACGAGGGGATTGACCGACATCGGCGAATTGCTGGCCAGCAGGATCGTGTAGCCGTCCGCCGGCGCGCTCTTGAGCACCTGGATGCCGATGACGCCATTGGCCCCGGGCCGGTTCTCCACCACGACCGCCTGGCCGAGTTCGCGCGCCAGCGCCTCGCCGTAGAAGCGCGCCGAGGCGTCCGAGCCACTGCCGGGCGTGAACGGCACGATGATCCGCAAGGGCTTCGAGGGGAAGTCCTGCGCGCGCTCGCCCGCCTGCGCCGTCGGCGCGTAGACGAGCAGCGTGGCGGCCACCCCGGCCAGCATCGTCTTCAGCCATGTCATGGTGTCTCCCCGTGTGTCGTCTGAAGGCTAGGCCGCCGCGGCGGTCAGGTCCGCCCACAGCGCATCGCCGCCGCGCGCAATCGCACGCCGGCCAATCTCGGCCGCCCAGTACGCCTCGGTGCCGCACTCGGCACGCCAGGCCCACACGCGCCGCGTGGATTGGTGCAGCGAATGCTCGTGCGTGAAGCCGATCGCCCCATGCACCTGATGCGCGATGGCCGCCGCGCGGCCGGCGGACTGCCCGCAGATCACCTTGGCGACCATCGCCGCCTGGGTCCAGTCGCCGGCATCGACCGCCGCGCAGGCGGACGCCACGGCCATGCGCGCGGCCACGGTCTCGTTGGCGAGGATGGCCAGTTGCTGCTGCACCGCCTGGAACTTGCCGATCGGGCGGCCGAACTGCGTCCGCTCGTTCGCGTACTGCACGGTCTGGTTCAGGATGCGCTCCAGCAGGCCAGCGATGCCGATCGCCCGCGTCAGCGCGCCGAGTGCCTGTGGCGCCGCTGGCCATCCCGCCGGATCGCCGCGCACGGCCGCGCTGTCCGGCACGCGCTGGAAGGTGAGCCGGTCGCGCGGTTCGTTGGCGAGGTTCACGCCGGTCTCCACCGCAGCGGCGCCGGTCGCGGCGAGCAGCCAGAGCGGCGCCTTGGTCTCGGCATCGATCGCGCGGATCAGCACATGGCCCACGTAGCGGCCCCACGGCACCGCTACCGCGCCATCGAGTGCCCATCCATCGTCATGCAGACAGGCGCTGACGGGCGCGGCGAGATCGGCAAGGCCGATGGGGCCGCCCGGCATCGCCACGCCAAGCTGGTTCAGGACCCAGCCTGCCACTGCGGTGTCCAGGAACGGCGCCGGGGCGTTGGCGCCGGCCAGCAGCACCGGCAGGCCCTCGGTCCAGCTGGCCTGCGCGCCCTCGTCCGCTTCCGGCACGAAGAGGCGGGTCAGGCCGCTGGCCTCCACCTGGTCCCACAGTTCGGCCGGCCACAGGCCGTGTTCCATCGCGTCGATCCGGGCCGGCGTCACGGCATCGGCAAAGAGACGGCTGGCGCTGTCCGCCAGCATGCGTTCGAGTTCGTTCATCGGACCCCCAGTCCCTTGGCAATGATGCCGCGCAGGATTTCGCGGGTGCCGCCGCGCAGCGAGAAGGACGGCACAACCTGTGTCAGATAACGGTGCGTGGCCGCGAACGGCGACGCGCTCCCCTGCAGGGCATCCCCGAACAGCTGGTGCGCCACCTCGGGAATTCGCTGTTCGAACAGCGCGCCAAGGTCCTTGACGTTGGCGGCGGCCACCTGCGGGTTTTCCCCGCGATTCAGCATGGCCGCAATGCCGCGCGACATCTGCCGCAGGGTGGTCAGTTCCGCCACCAGCAGGCCCAGCTCCGTGGCCTGGCGGCTGTCCGCGGCGTCGGCGTGATCGAGCATCTGGGGCAGCAGCGCGTAGCTGCTCAGGTAGCGCTCGGGGCCGCTGCGCTCGAACGTCAGCTCGGCCGTCACCTGCGCCCAGCCGTCGCCTTCCTTGCCGATCAGCATGCGGTCCGGCACGAAGACATCGGTAAACACCACCTCGTTGAAGCCCTCCTCGCCGGAGAGGCTGCGGATCGGCCGCACCTGCAGGCCCGGCGAGTTCATGTCGACGAGGAACTGCGACATGCCCTTGTGCTTCTCGTCGGCGCCGCGATCGGTGCGCACCAGCGCAATCATGTAGTGCGAGCGGTGCGCGTTGGAGGTCCAGAGCTTGGTGCCATTGATGACCCAGCCGCCTTCCACGCGGTCGGCGCGGGTGCGGATCGAGGCGAGGTCGGAGCCCGAGTCGGGCTCGCTCATGCCGATGCAGAAGTAGACCTCGCCACGGGTGATGCGCGGCACGATCTCGGCGGCGACGGCCGGATCGGCGTAGCGCATCAGCAGCGGTCCGCTCTGGCGCTCGGCCACCCAGTGGCCGCCGACCGGCGCGCCGGCGGCGAGCAATTCCTCAAGGACCACGTAGCGTTCGAGCATTGAACGCCCCTGGCCGCCGAACTCGCGCGGCCAGGTCATGCCGATCCAGCCCTGCGCGCCGAGCGCCAGGCTGAACTCGGCATCGAAGCCGCTCCAGCTCTTGGCGCGCAACGGGCGCGGCCGGTCCGGCATGACCCGGGCGAGAAATGCCCGCACCTCGGCCCGCAATGGTGCCAGCGGCCCATCGGGCTCGGCTGGGCGGATCACTATCCTGGCGGCTGTGTCCACGCTGTCTCCTGTCGTTATCATGTGTCGCGTTGCCGGGGGCCCCGCGAAAGTGACGACGAGATTAGCAAGCCGCAGACGCCGCACCTATCGCACGGACGGCATATCCGAAATGCGTGCGATAGGTGCGGCGCGCCCGAGGCATGGTTTTCCCGTAGCCGGACCTATGCCTGCGCGGCGCATACCGGCCCGCGCATAACGGATATGCCCCGCCGAGCCTTGCCTCGGTGCGGCGCGAGCCAGTAGGCTCTTCCTCCATCAAACGACGACGGATCACCGTTGCGGAGGAGACCACCATGAGACACCGACAGGACAAGGTTCGCGCCATCCCTCACCAAACCCGGCGTCGTACGCTGCACACGCTGGCCACCCTGGCGGCGGCCATCGGGCTAGCGCCGCTGGCTGCCCTCCCCGCCCTGGCGCAGGGCGATGCCGCCAGCTTCCCCAACCGGCCCGTGAAGTTCATCGTGCCGTTTCCGCCGGGCAGCGGCACGGACACTGGCGCGCGCATCTTCGCCAAGAAGATCGGCGACCTCACCGGCCAGCCGGTCACCGTGGAAAACAAGCCGGGCGGCAACGGCTTTATCGGTGTGCAGACCGCGCTCAATGCGCCGGCCGATGGCTACACGGTCTTCATCGGCAGCAACTCCACACTCTCCACCAACGCCGCCACGTTCCGCAAGCTGCCCTATGACCCGCTGACCGACTTCGCGCCGATCAGCCTGCTGACGCGCGGCCCGTGCCTGATCATCGTGCCGCCAAACTCGCCGTACAAGAACGTCGAGGAGCTGGTCGCGGACGGCAAGAAGCGCCCCGGCGCGCTCAACTACGCGAGCGGGTCGATGTCGTACACGCTGTATTCGGAATGGCTCAATGACATGACCGGCATGCGCTCCACCGGCATCAACTACAAGGGGGCGGGCGATGCGATCAACGTGACGCTCTCCGGCACCGTGGACTTCGCGGTGGTGGACGCCAGTGGCGCCATCGAGCTGGTGAAGAGTGGGAAGCTGCGCGCGCTGGCGTACACAGCCCCGCAGCGCACCCACCTGCTGCCCGATGTGCCGAACGCGCAGGAGGCCGGCATTCCGCAGTTCCTGGCCTACAACTGGGTGGCTGCGGCGGTCTCGGCCAAGACGCCGCCGGAGCTGGTGCGCCGCTGGGCCACGCTGTTCCACCAGGCGGCAGAGACACCGGAACTCAAGGACTACTACAAGCGACAGTCCACGACGGTCATCATGTCCAGCCCGGCCGAGATGCGCCAGTACCAGCAGGAGGAAATCCAGCGCTGGAAGCAACTGGCTTCCCGCGCTGGCATCCCCCTGCAGTAAGGGTCGCAGTCAGGGCCGCTGTACGGTCCTTTAGCGCTCCAGGTTCTTGCGCTCCGTGGCGGTGAGCATGCGCAGCTGCGATTCGCCCAGATCCATCTGCCCCAGCACCTGCACCACGCCTTGCGGATCGTACTTCGGCGGCGTGGCGCTGGCGCCTTCGCGTCCTCGCGGCGCGTAGGCGCCGGCGCTGCCGTCGCCCTCATTGCCGTTGCCGAGCACCCGCACCGTGAACACCGACGGCAAGCCCTGGCGCGCCGCCGCGCGGTCGCGCTGCACGGCATCCTGCGCCGCGCTGGCCGCCTGCGACGCCGCCGCGCTGGCGTTGCTCAACGCCCCCACATTGATCGCCGCCACCACCGGCATGCCCGCCGCCTTGCCCTGCACCTGGATGTTCTCCGCATTGACCACCCGCAGCGCCGCCAGATTGACGTTGCCCGAGACCCGGATACCGGCCTCGCCCGCGTCGATGGTGCCGAGCGGCGCAATCAGGTCGATATCGCCCGGCGGTACTTCCGGGATCGGGTTCAGCGTGGCGATACCCGCGCCCGTATTCGGCGTGGTCGGTGACAGCGCCACCAGACCGATATCGTCATAGGTACGCCGCTGCGGCGTGTAGACCACGGTGGACTTGGAACCGCGCCCGGCGTTGATATCGCCCTGCGCCGACCAGCCGAGGATATTGCCGCCGAAGGTCGTGAAGATGCGGCTCTGGCCCAGCAGGATGCTGTCGCGGGCATACATCTGGATCTCGCCCGCGCCCTGCGTCAGCACGCCGGAACCCTCGCCCGGCACGAAGCCGCCGTCCACGCCGACCAACGTACGGCCACCCGGCGTGAACACGCTGATGTCGCCGCCGAAGTCGGTGTGGATGCCGGCATCGAGCACGTCGTAGAACGGCACGCTGCCGGGGCTGCCCGCAGCCAGCCACTCGGCCTTGCTCAGGTACTTCGTGCCCGGTTTGGGACGCGTGGTGAAGCGCCCGTCCAGGTTGTCCTGCCCGCTCTGGTAGAACCGCGCGCTGCTGAACATCGTCAGGTCGCCCTGATAGTCACCCTGAGCGTCCGCCGCCTGCCCCGGGAACAGCGTGGCGATGGCCTCGCGGCCACGCAGGTAGCTGCCCGCGCGCGGACCGGTGGCGTCGTTGAACTCGCGGCCCGAGGCCTTGAGTTCCGCGTAATACACGTTGCGCAGGTAGGCGCGCTGCTGTTCCGGCGGCAGCGCGGCGAGGAACTGCCGCGCGTCCATGGTGGCGGCATCGAAATGCACGCCCAGCCCGTTGCTGCCGCCGAAGCGGTCCGTCAGCCAGTTGACCAGGTGTAGCTGGCCGGCCAGTCCGTATTCGCGCTGCAGGTCGCGGCTGGGCGCCGCGGTGCCGGCGGCCAGCGCCGCCTTGCGCGACTGGTCCAGCTCGGCCTGCCGGGCGGCCAGGAAGGCCGGGGCGCCGGCCTCGTCGCCGGTGTAGCCGAACTCGGCGCGCAGCCAGTCACCCAGCGTCAGCTTGCCGCCGTAGGTGGTCACGGCCTTGCCCGGCTGATCGGCCAGCGGGCGCCCGCTGTCGGCCTGATTGGCCGCATCCAGGTAGCGCGCGGCGAAGGCGTCGAAGCCCAGCCCGTCGAGCCCCTTGGCGCCCACACCGGCGGCCACGGCAATCGCCGCGCCGTTCGAGCGGTCGTGCTGCGCCGAACCGGCCACCGCGCCGATGCTGCGCAGCTCGCCCTTGTCCGCCAGGTAGAGATCACGCCCGGCGGTCACTTCCAGCAGGCCGGGGCCCGCCACATAGAAGCTGCCGCCCCGGATGTCGCGGCCCGCCGAGATCACCGAGATGTCATCGTCGTTGCCATGCACGATCAGGTTCCCGCGCGTGGTGGCGATCGTGTTCCGGGTGGGCCGCAGCGGCGCGTCGGGCTCGGAGCTGTAGTACTGGCCGAACCAGCCCAGCGCGTCTTCCGGTGCCATCGCGAAGGTGCCCAGCGGCGTGCCGGCGTTGACGATATCGCGCCCCGCGCGGATCGCCACCGGCCCGCCCCCCTCGTACAAGGGGCTCTGGGTGCCTACCGTGCCCGTCAGGCTGCCCACGTAGATGATGGCGCCGGTGCGCAGGCCGACGATATCGCCCTCGTTCGCATAGAAGCGCGCGGGCGGCTGCCCCTCGCGGGTATAGCCGGATGCGGTGGGCGACGTGAGGCTGAACAGCGGATACGCCTGCTCGCTCTCCACCCCCTTCGAGAACAGCACGCTGGGCGCCAGACCCTGCGGGTCGATATTGCCGACCACGTGCTGGCCGTACCACGCGGTACCGACCACGCCGAGGAAGCCGGGGTTGAACGGGCTCGGCAGCAGCGTGGGATTGGCGCCGGACTGGGTCACCGAGTAGCCGGCGGCGTAGATCGAATCGCCAGCCAGCAGCTCCAGCGCGCCGGTGCCCGTCACCGCGAAATGCGGGCTCACCGGCGAAGGTGCCAGGATCAGGCCGACCGGCGACTGCTCCGGACTGTTGTTGCTGACCCGGCCGGAACTCGCGTTGCCGTAGTACAGGCTGCCGTTGGGCGCCGCCGCGCGCAGGATCGACGGCATCACGAAGCGGCCGTCGGTGGCGCTATGGTTGCTGCGGTCCCGGTCGTCCGTCCACGACGTGGACGGCGTCAGGTTGCCGCCGGCGCTGAACAGGTCGATGGCGGTGGACGGCGTCCACAGCGAGAACCAGCTCCAGCCCTCGCCATCCTGCGCGGTGCCGTCGAGCGTGAACGGCGTGCCGTTGTGGAACTGGGCCACGCGGCCCGGATCCGCCACGCCGCCGATGACGAGGTCGCCGCGCGACTCGATGCGCACGCCGGCATCGCCCACCACCAGCACCGGCCCGCCGCCCGCGATGGACGAGGTGGCCACATAGGGCTGGTAGGCGCGCGTCTCCATCGGATCGGCACGGTCGTAGCGCAGCTCGATGCCGCCCACGGCGCCGGCTTCCAGCCGCAGCGCGCCGCGCAGGTTGACGAACGTGCTGTTCAGGTCCAGGCGCGGATTCGAGAAGCGGGTCAGCGGCGTGATCTCGCCATTGCTCTCGGGCTGGTTGCGGACTTCCGCCACCGGGTTCAGGCCGCCGCCGATGCGGATGTCGAGGTCGCCCCCGCCGGTCTGCGTCAGCGTGCTGCCATCGGCCGAGACGCGGCCCGTGCTGCCCACGGCCAGCACCAGACCCTGGCTCCGCGAGAGCACCGGCGCGCCATTGCTCATGCGCGATTCCAGCATGCCGGCGTTGCCGCCGGCTTCCATCACCAGATTGCCGCCGCCGAGCGTGCCGATACCGGTGAAGCCCACCAGGAACGGCAGGGTGCCCTGCACCGCGTACTGGTCGTCCTTGGCCGCCACATAGCTGCCGAAGTTGACCCACCACGCCGTGGGCACGCCCTCGCCGGGCGCTGCCGCGCTGCCGGTGCCCTGGCGCCACAGCCAGCCGCCCACGGCCGAGGTGTCGAAGTGGATGCGCATCTGGCCGAGCGCGTCGTCGTTGCGGATAGTGCCCGGCTTGGTGCCGATGATGTCGCCGCGCACATCGCCCTGCGCGCGCACCAGCACGTTGCCGCCGTGCTCGGGATACCACGCCTGGTACGTGCTCTGCGCGCCGCCGTTGATAAACGGTTCGAGGTAGGCGCCGTTAGCGCCCAGCAGCGTGCCGTCCGCGCCCCTGGCGCGCGCCTGGTTATAGGCGGCATCCACGCCGGCCGCCTGCGTGCCGGCGGTATAGACGCCGAACGGCGAGGTCATGGTGAAGTCGGCCGCGGCCAGCAGGTCGAGGTCGCCGGTGCCGGTGCGCAGCACGCTGAACATCTGCTGGCGCCCCGGCATCATCTTGTCCTCATAGACCGGCGGCGTGCCATCGGCGATCTTCTCGACGAGGATGCCGAGGCCCAGGTCGTTGAGCCCCGCCACTGCTTCCTCACCGCCATACGCCTCGAGGTTGATCGGCGTGCCCGGCACTTCGCCGAACATCCAGGCCTCCGGCCCCCAGATGTACTTGCCCGGGATGCCCGTGCCCGGCTTGAGCACGGTCTGCTGGGCCAGCCCGTAGTGGGTATCGGCCAGCAGGAGCTGCCCGCGCGTGCTGCGCGGCTGCAGCGCGCGGGTGTCGGCCGCCGTGAGGTCGGCGCCGCCCACCAGCCGCATCGACCACGCCTGCGAGCCCTGCTCCAGCATCGGCGCCAGCGCCCAGGTGCGGCCCTGGTTGCCGCTGGCATCCGCGTCGCGCATCAGCACGGTGGTGGCGTCGCCGGGCAGCTTCACCACGGTTTCGGCCGGGATCATGGCGCCCTTGCGCAGCATCAGGTCACCCGCCAGCACCACGCCGTTGACCGGGCCGTAGGTGGGCATGTCCACCACGGCGCCATCGGGGAACGGCAGCGGCACGCCGGCCGGCCACGTCATGGCCGCCACATGCGCGGCGCCCGGCAGGCGGTTGCCCGCGTCGAGCTGCATGCCAGTGGTCAGCGTGAGCGCGGCAGACAGTACCGTGCCGGCCGGATGCACCACATTGCCCGCGCCGTCGCGGATGGCGCCGCCCAGCACGGTGCCGGCCGGCAGCACGAGGTCCGCTGTCAGCGTGGCGCGCGTGGGCAGCTCGGTGCCGGCGCGCAGGCTCATGGCCTGGATCGGCAAGGCGTAGTTGAGCGCGCGGCCCGGCTGGAAGAAGGTGCCGTCGGCCAGCGTGACCTTGCCGTCGGTCGGCACCACCACGTCGCCGCCCCAGGGCACGCGGCCCTTGACCAGCATCCAGCCGTTGTCGTCCGGCGTGACGGGCAGCGCGGCGCCGTCGAAGCCATCGGACACGCTGCCAAAGATCTTGAAGTCCCCGCCGGCACGCATCACCAGCGCGCCCGCCTCGCCGGAGCCGCGCACGCCGGTCTGCTGCGTATGCGGGTTGACGCTCGCGTAGCGGTAGCCGGACAGGTCGATATCCCCGTCGATATGCAGGTCGCCATCGGGCGTGATCGAGACGATCTCCACGCCCGGGCGCAGGTGGAACGCGTCCGCGTAAGTACGCAGCCCGGCCAGCCTGCGGGTCATCAGGTCGCCGTTGGCCAGCGCGTTGCCCATGAAGGTCAGGCTCTCCGCGTGCTTCTGGTCCAGGTAGCCCTGGGTGATGGACTGGTAGTCGCGCCCATCGGCCGTGCCGCCGGAGACCAGCGGCGCGTCGTTGTAGGTCTGGAAGGCGTTGACGGTGATCGCGCGCGCGCCGTCGATGCGCACGCTGCCTGATGCGTCGATGTCGACGTCGTTGCCGGTGGCGCCGCCCAGCCGGCGGGCGCTCAGCTCCACCGTGCCGAGCGACAGCGGCGTGCCGTCGGTGCCGGCGCGCACGTCCATGCGCGCGCCGTCCACCAGCGTCAGCCGGCCTTGCCCCGCGTTGATGTCGATCACGGCGCGGTTCGGCGCCTCGATCACCTGCCCGTAGCTGTCCACGCGCAGCACGCGGCCATGGGCGTCCAGCAGCGCGCCGCCGCCAATCGTCACGCCATCGCGCGCGGCCAGGCGGATGCTGCCGACCTGCTCGCCGCTGGCGTCCACGGTGCCGTTCACTACGAGGCGGCCGCCATCCACCGAGACGCTGATCTCGCGCGCCTTCAGTTCGTCGCCCACCGTCAGGTCGCCCTGCTTGATCTGGAAGTTGCGGCTGCCGGTGACCCCGCCCGCCGTCAGGCGCTGGTTGAGGCCGATGAAGTCGGCCACGTGCTGGCCGCGAATGTCGGCGCCGCCGGCCGCGTACGGCACCCACGTGCCGCCCGCATCGTAGTAGCCGGTGCTGCCGCCGGCGATGGCACCGCGCAGGTCCACCGTGCCCGCGCCAGCCCCCACCGCCACGGCGGTGAGCTTGCCGGCGCGGTTCTCCAGCGCGGAGAGGTCGATGCGCGAACCAGCCGTCTGCAGGATGTTGCCGGACTGGCTTTCCAGCACCACGTCGCCGCCCCAGCTGTACTTGCTGACGTCGAAGAAATCGACCTTGCGGCCGGCGAGGTCCAGCCGGGCGCCATCGCCGAGCACGACATCGCCCTCGGCGGACACCGTGAGCTTGCCGCTGGGCAGCGCCACGGTGGTGTCGAGTGCCACGCTGCGTCCGGCGAGCGAGACTTCCGCGCCCAGCGCGGCAATCAGCTCCGCATTCGTCAGCGCGGGCGCGGTAGCCCCGGCAGGCGCGGCCACGTTCACCGCGCCGCCCGCGCGGATCTTGTTGACCGAGCCTGCCGCGCCGGTCAGCAGCGGCGTGTGGATGGTCAGGTCGCCGCCGCTGTAGGCGTAGGCCTTAGTGGCTGCATCCCAGGCGCCGCGCGTCTGGTAGACCGCGAGCGAGCCGGTCTGGTTGGCCGTGACGCGTTCGCTGGCGTTCAACTCCACGCCGCCGAAGCCCAGCACCAGCCGGTCCATATCGTGGATGGTGTCCGGACGGGTGCCCGGGCCGTAGCCGAATTCGATCTGGCGGGCATCGACGATGAACCGTCCGCTGCCGTTGCCTGCGCCACCGGCCGCCACCTGCCCCGGCGCGGTGTTGGTGCCGTTCCAGACCAGCGTATCGGTGCGGATGCGCGCCTGGGCGTCGGCGTCTCCCAGACCGTAGATGGCCGGGGTGGTCAGCACCAGCCGTTCCAGCGAGGACTTGCCGGTGGCGGGGTCGATGGTCGACAGTTCGATCGAATCGTAGAAATTGACCGCGTCGCGCGCCGTCAGCACCAGATTCTCCAGTGCCGGCGCGCCCGCGCTGGTGTCGCCGCGCAGCAGGCGGTCCAGCACGCCCTGGTTGAGGGTCAGCCCCGGGGTCAGGACATTGCGCGCGGCCACGGCCGCCAGCGACGCCTCGCTCCCCACGTTGATGCCGCCGACAGCCAGCGTCAGGTTGCGCGTGCCGTAGCGCGCCGTGTCGCGCAGCTCGAAAGTCTGGTCGGTGGCCGCCGCGATGGTGCCTTCCGAATAGAGCTGCGTGGTGCCGTTGCAGACGGCGCCCGCCACGCAGGCGCCAATGTCGATGCGGCCCGGGCCCTGCGCCGGGTCATTGCCGATGGCAGGCGGCAGCAGGTCCAGCCAGCCGTTGGACACCGCCAGCACGGACAGCCGGGCCGGATCGTAGACGTAGCCGTCCATGGAATCCCACGCGGCCTTGCCCTGGCCGAGCGTGTTGATGCCCGCGCCCTGCTCGATGACGATGCCGCCAGACTTGAGGCCGGTGACGAGGAACACCTCGCCGGCCTTGAGCACCGCGCCTTCGCGCAGCACGATGTTCCGCGCGTTGCCGGTGAAGGTGGCGATGTTGTCGCGCTGCGAGTTGGTGGTGGCGCGCACCACGGCGGGCAGGCCGCCGATGCCGAGGCGGTTGGCGCCGATGGCATTGAGGTCGTCCGCGTGCAGCGAGATCTGGTTCAACAGATCCCCGCCGGGCAGCGCCCGCGGCGTCGCGCCGGCCGCCAGGATCTCGTAGTCGCCGGAGTTGCTGACGACCAGCGCGCTGCCGCCATAGCCGCCCGTCGGCGTGCCGTAGGCGGTGGTGCCGCTGGCAAAGCGCAGGGCGGGCGCATCACCGATCTTGCCGGCCTGGATGTCGGCGATGAATTCGAGCCGGAGGCCCTTGGCGTCGCGCTCGAGCATAGGCCGCGGCACGCCGTTGAGGGCCGCGTTCGCCAGGCCGAATTCGGCGTAGCTCGTTTCGTTGTACTGCGACAGCCGGCGCAGCCTGTCGGCCGAGGTCAGGAAAACCTGCGTCGGCAGCGCATCGCGGAGGGTCGTGTTGGCCGTGCCGAGCTGCGCCGAGGTGGCATACGAGCCATTGCGCATGGCCAGCGCCGGTCCCTGCCCCAGCCCAGCCTGGCTGGCGCCGTTGAGTTCCACGCGGAACGCGCCCGGTAGCAGCGCGAAGGTCGAGGGCAGCAGCGTGTAGGTGCCGGCAGGCAGCCCCGGCACGCCCGCGCCGATGGTGATCTGGCGGCCGATGGCCGGGTCGCTGGCGCCGTGCTCGGCCACGATCGGCGCATAGCCGGCCTGCGCGCCCGGCACGATGGCGTAGATGGGATTGGTGCCCAGGCCCGGCAGCGTGAAGCCGCCCTTCGGCGACACCTGCACCAGCGGATTCATCCGCGCGTCAGTGGAGCCGCCGCGCCCGGCCAGGAAGGCCGCGCCGGTCAGCTCGCCGCCGCCGGTCATGTCCAGCAGCGCGCCCGGCTGCACGTCGATGGCGTGGCCGGTCAGGTTGATGGTCGGCCCCGCGCCCACGCCGGGGAACACCACGTCCGTGCCGTCGTGCATATAGCTCAGGCCGTCCAGCGTGCCGCCGTAGGGCATCACCAGCCCGTTCGCGCTGACCGACGTCACGCTGCCGGGCAGCACGTTGACCACGCCGGTTTCCGTGCCGTTGCCGCTGGTCCCGATCGAGACCGAGCCGAGCGGGGCCCGCACGACGCCGCCCTGGTTGACCGTGGGGCCGGAGAGACTCAGGGTGCCGAAGACCGAATACGGCGTGGCGGGGAGTGCGTCGCCCACCCGCTCGATGTTCAGCACGCGGGTCGGATCGAAGGTGCGGATGGGGCTGCCCCACTGGTTGACACCGTCGATCTGCCCGACCAGGACCCTGCCGCTGTCCTGCATGGCCGGGTAGATCTGCGAGGCGGCCAGCGTCAGGTCGCCCGGCTGATACAGCAGCGCGGCGCCGGACATGCGGATGTCCGAGGCGCTGCGCAGCGTCATCTGGTCGAAGGCATCGCGCTCCACCTTGAGCGGATCAACGGCGTTCTGGATGATCTCGCCGCGCGCGCCAACGCTCAGCTCGCCCACGATATCGAGGAACTGCGCATCGGCCAGGAAGCTGGTGCCGTCCGCCACCAGCGGCACACCGAGCGTGCCGCCCGCCGCGCCGGAATTTTYGGAGCCGCGCACCGGGTTCGGCATGATGCCGTTTTCGCCCTGGCTGCGCGTGGTGCCGGCGAGGCGCATATAGGGCGCCGCCAGGCTGACACGCGTGCCGGCCGCAGCCTGTTCGGCCAGGCCGATGGCGCTGGCGGTCAGGCTCAGGCTCTGGCCCATGGCCAGGTTCACGTCGCCATCGAAGCTGATCAGGCCGTTGGCGAGCAGCGCCAGGTTGTCGAAGCCACCGGCCGCCACACGGTCCACGCCGATACGGGCGGTGCCGTAGCGCAGCGCGGCATCGCGCATGCCGGGGCGCAGCGCGTCGGAGAGGCCGCTATCGCCCTGCACCTGCGCCACCACCAGTTCACGCGGCACACGCACCGCGTCGTCCACGGCCGCGCCCTTCAGGGTGTTGCGGTCCACGCCGAGGTAGGACGGCGTCTCCAGGTTGATCGCCAGCGTGCCACCGGCCGCGCCCGCGCCACCGGCTGCCGCGCGCAGGTCGCCATCCACGAACAGGCCGCGCATCGAGCTGAGCGCGATCACCCCGCCGTTGCTGGCCACGTTGATCGGGCCGACGCCGGCTACGTCCACCACTGCCGACGCCCCGGAGGCGTCCAGCCGCGCACCGGGCCGCACCACCACGAAGGCATCGGCCGCATCGACCTCCCGTGCGCCGTCCACGTGGCGCGCGCCGATCTCGATGGTGCCGCCGTTGGCGACCTCGCCATAGGCCCGGCCCTGCACGTCACGCGCGGTGACCGCACGGCCTGCCACGTCGATCACGGCATCGCCGCCGATCCAGATCGAGCGGCCATCGGGCGTGCCGCTCGGCGACGCCGCATTGCCCACGCCCAGCGCGGTCTGCAACACGGCGACGCTGCCGCCCCAGGCGTTCAGCGTACCGTCGATGGTGATCTGGCCGTTGCCCTGCAGCGTCAGCGCGTGGCCCGGATCGACCGTGACCGTGGCGCCCTGCCCCACCGTCACCGGCGCCTGGCCGTAGACGTTGCCGCCACCCAGCACGAGGTCGGCGCCGCGCCGCTGCGTCAGCACGCCATGGACCGGATCTTCCTCCCACAGCGGCGGCAGCCAGCGCTCCAGCGCCTGCGAGGGGTCCGCGCCGGTGGGCACCCTGTGCGCCGCCGTGGTGTCGTGGCGCAGCACCGGCATGATGACGTCGACGGTGGCGCCGTTGGCGATCTGCGAGCCCTGCTGGCCCGATACGTCGTACTTCGAAAAGCCGGTCTGGAACAGGTCGGTATCCAGCACCAGCAGCGGCTTGACCGCTACGTCGGTGGAAAGCACCACGCCAGCCGGCAGGCGGTCTCCGGCGGCCATCGCATGGTCGGTCTGGAACGCCGTGCCCGCCTTGACCGTGGTGCTGTACATCGCCACCGGCATGCCGTTCGGGAACACGTTGGCCGGCACCACATAGCCGGCGCCCATTTCGCCCTGCGTGCGCACCAGCACGGTCCCGGCAGGCACCGTGGTGCCGCTCGCGTACCAGGCGCCGTTCGTGTCGTACACAACGAACTGGTTGAAGCCGACGCCCGGCGGCACCACCCACCCCTGGGTGAGCGTGAGCGGCCGGCTCGGCGCGATGGCGATGGTGCCCGGCGACACCTGGCCCGGCGCGGCAGTGTCGGACGTGAACGTGTAGTCCACCGGCAGCACCGTGCCCGCCTTGATCGTGAACGGCTGGTCCAGCGTCAGGTGCACCGGCACCGATTCCCCGGCGTGCAGCACGCCGGATTCGGCGAGCAGGCCGCCGCCGATGGCGACGCCCAGCCCCGAGTCGATGGTCAGCGTGCCGCCGCCGTTCACCCCGTAGCCGCGCAGATCGCCATCCATGCGCAGCGTGCCCGAGCCGGTGCCGGCCACGTCATACTGGTTCGAGCGGAGCGTGATATTGCCGCCACGCCCGCCGCGCAGCGAGCCGTCCGCCATCAGCGCCGCACCGGACGACACGTCGATCAGGCTGCCCGCGCCGAGCGTGACGTCGCCCGAGCTGCTGACCGTGACCGAGCCGCCGTTCACATAGGGCAGGCCGTCGATGTTGCCCGGGTCCTGCTTGAGATTGGTCCACAGGCCGCGCGCATCGAGGGTGACGCCGGGCGCCACGGTCACGGTTGCCGTGCCGGTGGGCGCGTCGGTGACGGGCCGGTCGATCCAGTTGCCCGGGGTGCCCCGGCTGACGATGTCCCCAAGCGCGATGGTGCCGCCACGCGCGGTAAGGTCCGCGCCGATGTCCACCGTGGTGGCATGCAGCCCCAGCGCGCCGCCCGTCGCCACGGCCAGCGGCGCATCCACGGCAATGCCATCCTTGGCGAAGACCGTGAAACCGCCGAGTTCCAGCCCGTTGAGCCAGCCCGCGTCGAGACGGATATGGCCGCCGCTCTGGTCCGCCGGCAGCGCGTCTTCGAGCGCGATACCCTGCGCGATGCCCTGCACCGCGCCAATGTCGACCTGCCCGGCCACCGCCGTCGGGATTTCCCGGATCGTGTTGGTGGCGGGGTCGAACAGCGGCGTCAACTTGCCGATCACCAGCTGTCCGCGCCGCGGCGCGGCGATCTGGGACTGCTGGTACCCGTCCAGCCCGGCGTCGCGCGCCTGGCCCTGGCGCGGGCCCTGATAGACGGTGGCGTCGATATCGCCCTCCATCACAGCCGAGGCGGTGGACACCACCACGCGGCCGGCATCGCGGCCCACGGTGTAGCCGTTCTCCAGCCGCTCGCGCGGCGCGATCAGCGGGTTGTAGAACTGCTCGGTGGCCTTCGCGCCCCAGCGCTTGTGCGCGGCCTCGAAGCCGCGATACACGCCCTCGTAGGTCATGTCGCCGGGCGCGGTGGCGAGGTTGTAGAGCTGGCCGTCGCTGCCGCGCAGCCAGGTCTGCTTGATCTTGCCGGTCTGCACGTCCAGCGAGCCGCCCGCCACATTGATGGTCGAGCCCGCCCGCGAGACCAGCTCGCCGCCTTCGAACAGCACGGTGCCGCCCAGCGCGGCCCATTCGCCGATGCCGTGGCCGCTCGTGTTCAGGTAGCCGCTGACTTCCAGCAGGCCGCCGCCGGTGTACCAGCGGTCCGTGGTGGCGCCGTTGGTGCCGGCCGGCACGCGCACGAGGTAGCGCCGGTCCACCCACATGGTGGTGTTGTTCAGCTTGCCGGAATCGCGGTTATTCGGGGCGTCGCGCTGCTCGTTGCCCTGGACGTTGATCTCGACGTTGTTGGACTCCATCGCCACGCGCACGCCCACGGCGCCCGCCACGTCCAGCACGGCGCGGTCGGCCAGCAGCGTGCGTCGCGCGGCATTGACCTGGATCTGTCCGCCGGTGGCCAGCGCCAGCGAATCGGCGTCGAACAGCACGTCCCCGCCCGAGGCGATCTGCACCAGCGACTGGTCGCGCCGGTTGTAGCCGCCCTCGCTGGCGGTGGCGGAATCCTTGATCAGCGCGTCGCGCTGCACGTCGAGCGCGGTCTCGTTGCTGTCGGCCAGCAGGATGGCGCTGACGCTGCCCGGCGCCATCGTCACGCGGCTCTTGTCATCGCCCTCGGCACGCAGGTGCACCGTGCCGCGCGTGGTGACCGAGCTGCTGGAGAGCAGCACGCCGCGCTGCTCGACCGTATGGCCCTTGAGCGTGATGTCGCCCGTGGCGGCCTGGATCAGGCCGGCGTTGGTGACCAGCCCGGCCGTGGTGCCCGGGTTGCGCAGCACGTCCACCTCATTGCCGCGCGTGGTGGAGGTCTTGTTCGCGTCGGTGCCCATGCCCCGGCGGATCACGAAGCTGTCGCCGGCGGCCAGCGTGGTCTGGCCGTTCGGCGTGACGATGGTGCCCCGGTTGTGCGCCTCGCGGCCGGCCAGCAGCACATAGCCGCCGCCCTCGGTCACGCTCTGTGGGGTGCGCGTGGCGATGCGGGCGCCCGCTTCCACCACCACGTCGCCGGTGGCGTTGCCGAAAGAGGTAGCGGTCGCCGTCGAGACCAGGTCATTGGCGAAGGTGGGCACGTAGCCGCTGCCCTTGGCCTCGCTGAACAGCCCCTTCTGGAACTGCGCATCGGTCATGCCGGCGGCGGCGGCCACGAGGTTGCGCGTGTCGACCTGGCTGGTGCCCTTGAAGACGATGCCGTTGCGGTTGACGATCATCACCGTGCCATCGGCCTTGATCTGGCCCTGGATCTGGCTGGGCCGCGCCTGCGGATCGTTCACGCGGTTGAGCACCGCCCAGTCGGCCTGCTGGTGGAACTCCACCGTGGTGTTGCGGCCCACGTTGAAGGTTTCCCAGTTCAGGATGGCGCGGTCGCCGGTCTGCTCGATGGAGACCACGGTCCGGCCATCGACAACCTTCTGCCCGGTGGCCTTGTCCAGCGGCCGGGCGTTCTGCCAGCCCGCCGTCAGGCTGTTGGTATCGACCTTGAGACCGCCCTCGGCCAGCCCGTCGGGGACGGACGGGTCCTGCGCGGCGGCGTTGCGCGCCGCAGCCTGCGCGGCCTGCATGGCGGCGATGGCCTGCGCGGTGGTGGCGAGGTTCTGGATCGAACGCTGAAGCTGCTGGTTGGCCTGCTGTTGCTGCGCGGACGGGTTGGTCAGCGCGGAGGCCGGCATGCCGTTGGGCAGCCGGCCGGTGGCGGCCGCCGTGCCCTGCATCATGTTCTTCTGGGCCATCCAGTCGCGGCTGAAGGCCTGCTGGGCGTGCGCGCTATCGAGCATGCCGCCCGCTGCCACCAGCAGCGCTATCGCATGGGCCAGCGGCCGGCGGCGTGGATTCGGAAGCCGGAAGCCGCCGCCGTGTTGTGGCGAAGGCATGTTCCCGCTGTGAGCGCGCATCTGCATGGTGATCTCAATCCCGTCAAGCAACGTTGGCGGGCCGCCTCTCGCAATCTGCGTGGCGTGGCGGCCCTGTCGTCATGTCCACCGACGGCAAGCGCCGTCGATGCTCCTGGGACCTAGACCATTGGGCCGAAGGGAATCGGCAAGCTTTTCCTTGAAGATTTCGTGACAGCGATCCGGGAAAACCCGGACCACCGTGCCTGCGAAAAACCTAGCTCAGCAGCACCATGCCGCCCGGCAGCGTGCGCGCGTGCAGCCCGAACGAACGCTGCATCTGGACGATGGCCTTGTCGAGCGCGTGAATCTGAAAACGGCCGGTGACCGGCTTCGCCGCGAGTTGGCGGTCCAGCAGCACGACCTTGCCGGTACGGTAACGATTGATCTCGTCGAGCACCTCGCCCAGCGGCGCATCGGTGAAGCGCAGGTAGCCCTGGCGCCAGCCTGGCATGCGCGCGGCATCGAGCTGTTCGGCGCGGCCCAGCGTGTGGTCGTCGTAGCGCAGGCGCTGGCCGCCCGACAGTTGCACGGTGCCGCTGGCATGGGCCACCTGTACCTGGCCGTCGATGCAGGTCACGCACACCGCGCCGTCCAGGTGCCGGACCTCGAAGCGCGCCGCCTGGCGCTGAAGCGCCTGCGTATGGCCGGCGCCGGCCGCCACCACGAAGGGCGTTTCGGCACGGCTCAGGTCGATGGCGGCTTCCCCGGCGATCAGGTCGATGCCGCGCGTGCCGCCCGCGCCGGGCCACACCGCGATGCTGGTGCGCGTATTGAGTTCGACATCGACGGCGCCGCCCAGCGCCAGCCGCCGCTGTTCGCCGGTGGCGGTGCGGTAGTCGGCACGCCATTCATTGGCGGCGGGCCACAGGCCCAGCGGCGGGTGGACGACGGCTGCTACCGCCGTCGCTGCGGTGGCGCCCAGCGCGCCACCGAGGAACGCACGCCGCTGCCAGCTGGACGGACGCCGTGCCGCCGGCAGGGTGGCGTGTATGGCGGCGGGGTTGCGCGCCTTGACCATCGCGGCGGCCTCGCCGAGCTGGGCCCAGCGGGCGCGCGCGGCGGCAAAGGCGGCGGCGTGGGCAGGGTTCGCCTGACACCACTGCCGCAGCGCCGCGCCGTCGGCATGCGTGATCTCGCCCGCCGCGACACGGCGCACCCAGGCGAGCGCCTGCCGCTCGACGGGATCCAGTTCGCGCGGCGGGGGGAACGGAGCATTCATGGTTGGGATCATGGCGTCAGACGAGCCATCCTCGGGTAGCGCCCGGCCAGCAGGCTTACAGACAAGACGGTTGGGCGGACGCGGATCGGCACGATTTCTTCACTCATGCTTCGGCATGTGCGCCATGCAGTACTCATGGGCGCGTTTCAGTTCCAGACCGACCAGTCGCGTGGATACGCCGAAGCGCACCGCCACCTCCTGGTTGGAGCGCTCCTCCACGCGCACCGCGAGGAAGATCGCCCGCCGCCGGGGCGGCATGCTGTCGATCAGCCGCGCCAGCGCCTCCAGCTCGTCGCGGGCGGCCACGGTCTGCGCCGGCCCCGGGGCGGGATCGGCGATTTCGAGCATCAGCGTGTCCACCTCGTCCGCACTCATATAGCGGCGGTCGCGCTGGAGCCGGTCCAGCGCGAGGTTGGTCGCCATCCGCATCAGGTAGGCGGCCGGGCTGCTGACCGGGCCGCTTTCCTCGCTGCGGTCTTCCAGATGGACCCAGGTGTCGTGCAGCGCGTCGCTGGCCAGCTCGGACGAGCCGAGCCGCCACGTCAGGCGGCGCTTGAGGTCTTCGTAGCGCAGCGCGAGGAGGTCGCGCAGGGTGGCGCGGGTGGAATCGCTCATGGCTCAGCCCGCCTGCCGTTCGCACGCCTGGCGGCACGCGCCGGCCTGCGCCGCCCGTGCGTCGCAGTGCACGGGGTGGGCCAGCAGCACGAAGGGCCGCGACGGATCGGTGGGCGACAGGCCCACATCGACCTGTTCGAGGGTCTCAACGATGGCTGCATCGCGTGCCTTGTCGCCGGTGGTGTCCAGCAGCCGCACCTGCCGCACATGGCCGGAGGCATCGACATGCACGCGCAGCGCCAGCCGGTATTCCCCGAACGCCAGCGACGGCCGCGCGCACAGCGCCCGGTAGATGCGCGCCTGCACCGCGCCGTCGACCTGGCGCTGCCGGCTGGCGGTGGCCTCTGGCGCGGGCGCATCCGGCGGGCGGGGTGTGGGGATCAGCACGAAGGCGTCGGACGCCGCGGCCTGCACGGTCAGCCCGGTGCCGTCCACCAGCCTGCGCAGCGCGTCCTCGGGGCGATAGCTGCCATGCACCGGATTCGAAGTGCGGCCCTCCGCGAGTTCGGAAGGGAAGAAGACGGACAGGCTGGTCAGCCTGTCGTACTGCGCCAACGCCTGTTTCAACGGCTGGGCCGGCAGGTCGAAGGCGATCTCGGCCATGCCGTCCGGCGTGGCCTGCTGGGCGCGGAGTTTCTGGCAGGCCATGCAGAGCACGAGCAGCGTCAGGTAACCCACCAGCGCGCGCGCACTGGGCGATGCGACCAGCCTTGCCATCACGATCCAAGATGAGTCGTCCGTTGAGGAATGCCCGACGGCGCCGCTTGCGGGCGCCTTGAGCCGGTCCGCATCGTAGGACTCCTGTGTGACGTAACCGTGACTGCAAGGCGGCGTACTGCCCTCCCCCCTCCGGGAGGGGGGCGTGGCAAGCTTCAGCCGGCAACGGCGTCGGTGGCGGCGGTGACGTCATCGGTGACGGCTGCATCGGTCGCCGCTTCCGTCGCCGCTTCCGTCCCGGCCGCCTGGAAGTTGCGCAGATGCAGGAAGAACTGCCCCATCATCTGCACCCAGAGCTGCATCGCCACGCCGAGATAGGTGGGCGCGACGCCGCCGGAGACCATCACATCCATCTCCAGCACCACAAACTCGCCGTGCTGCGCCACACGCGCGAAGCGCCGGCTGCGGTGCCACTCGGCCACCACGCCCTCGGGCAGCGTGCCGCCCTGCACGCGCAGCGGGCAGCTCAGCGTGAAATCCACATACTCGCCGGGCGCGGCGGCATTGCCCCACAGCACCTGGAAGCCGACGCCATGGCTGGCGCTATGCAGGCGCGGCACGCCCTCCTGCTCGATAACGGTGACGGCGCAGCCGGCCGCCTTGATGGCGTCCGCGACCTGCTCCGGCGTGACGGTCTGCAGGAGGGTCGGGGTCGGTTGTTCGATGGTTTGTGCGACGGCGTCGAACGGGGTGGCGATGGTGGTCATGAACTGGTCCTGAAATCTGAAATCGGTAGAAGAGGGGTTAGTGCGTCTTTTGCGGCGCGGCGTCCGGCTGGCTCGCCGACTGGGCGGGCGGGGCCGGCGGGGCAGCCTGCGCCGCCGCAGCGGCGGAGAACTGCCCTTCGTAAAGCTTGTCGCCAAACTGCTGCGCGATCTGCTCGTAGCGCACGCGGCTCTGCGCGGCAAAGGGCTGGCGTGCGCTCAGCACCGTGCCGAGATCGACGGTCTCGTAGGCCTGCAGCACCTCCTGGCCCACCGCGTACAACTGCGCGTTCTTGGCTTCGCACTGGGTCAGCGCGGTCTTCTGCGCGGTGGTCTCGGCGGCCAAGCGCTGGCGCTCGGCGTCCAGTCCGCGTGCCATCCTGAGCAGTTCGTCGTACGCGCCGCGATACTGGGCGATCTGCGCGCCAGCCTTTTCCACCTGCGCCTGGCCCTGCTGCTGGCTCTGGCGCAGCGCGTCGCGCGACTGGCGCTCGCTGGCCAGCTGCGCGCGGGCAGCCTCCAGCTCCTTCTTCAGGGCATCGACATCGGCCGGCGCCGCGCCAGCCTTGGCGGCGGGCTGGCTGCCGCCGCCTGCCTTGAGCACGGCCAGTTCGTTCTGCGCCTGCTGGAGCTGCGCGGTGGTGTTGCGGAGCTGGTTGCGCAGGCGCTCTTCCATGCTCTGGCCGGCCGGGGCCTGCTGGGCATGGGCGGCGCCGCCGGCCACCAACAGCGCGGCGGCCAGGGCAATGCCGGGGAGGAACGGATGGGACACGGTGTCCTCCTTAGAAACGGGCGTTGACTTCAAGCTGCAGCGTGTCGATCGACAGCGGCGGCCCGAACACTTCCTTGGTCGAGATCCAGCGGCCGGTCACCCAGGCGTTCTTGTCGAACGCATAGGAGCCGCCGAGGTAGTAGCCGCGCGCATTGGTGCCGCCCATGTGGAAGGTCGAATCGTTGTAGCCGTCCGGCATGGCGTCCGGCTCGATGCGCTTGTAGCCGGCCAGCACGTTCCAGTCGCCGCGTGCCGAAGGCGTGGGCTTGCCGAAGGTGGCCTGGAACATATAGGCGTTGCCGCCACTCTTGAAGTCCGCGCGGCTGGTGCCGCCGCTGGCGCCGAAGTTGTTCACGATGCCGCCGTTGGCGCGCGCGAACATCTCGTCCGGGTCGTAGGCGAGGTTGCGGATGTAGTTGCCGTCCAGCCGCAGCATGTACTTGCCGGCCACCTTGGTGTCCCAGCGCAGGTTGACGTCGAGCAGCTGGAATTGCGAGGCCAGGCCCACGTACTGCGGCTGCGGCGTGTTAGCCGGGTCGAGCGGGTTGAGCGCGATATTGCGCAGCAGCATCAGCGTGTTGCCCTTCTGCATGAAGGCCGGACGGCTCCAGTCGGTGCTGCAGCTGGTGGCGCCCGCGTACAGCGCGCAGGGGTCGGACACCCGGCCGCTGACGTTGTGGAAGTCGTAGTAGGCCAGCGCGCCGCGCAGGCGGTTGTCGTCGTTCACCTTCCAGCTCGCGCCGATCTGCGCGCCCAGCAGCCACTTGTTCTCGCTGCTCATCTTGTCCTGGCTGTTGCCCGGGAAGCCGTCCGACGAATATTCGAGCGGGATCAGGCCCAGCGAGCCGAACAGCGAGATGTCGCGGTTGGGCAGCGCCTTGTCGAACTGCGCGGCGATGCCGTCGAAATTCAGGTCATTCGAGAACAGCGTGTCCGACGACACAAACGGGTTGCCGAAGCGGCCGCCGGTGACCTTGACCCATTCGAACGGCTGGTACGACAGCCAGCCCTGGTCGAGCCAGACGTCCTTCTTGGCCAGCCCGCCGCCGAGCGTCTGGTTGGTGGAGACCGGGCTGTTGTCGTTGCCGGTGGCCAGGCGCACGCCGGCCTTCACGCTCTCGGACACATCGGCGAGCACGCCAATCCGCGCGCGGGCCTTCCACTGGAGCGTGCGGTTCTGGCGCGTGTTGAGCAGCGGCGGGAGCGCCAGGTTGGTGTTCGGGTTGACGTCGAAGCCGCCGCCCGAGTTGATGGCGGCCCAGTCGATCTCGATATTGCTGTTGTTGCCCGAGTAGAAGCGCGATTCGTTGCGCAGGCGTACATCGCCCTCGACATGGATGCGCTGGGTCCACTCCGGCGTTTCGTTCGGCGCGGCCCAGCCTTCGGCCTTGGCCTGGGCCATTACCTGCACCTTCACCTCGTCGCGGATCTCGTCCCGCACGGTTTCCGGGATGTACGGCACGCGTACGTCGCCAGGCTGCAGCGCGGCGGCGGTCACGGCACCGGCAGCGGCACCCGTGGCGACACCGGCCCCGGCACCCGTGCCGCTGGACGCCTGCATGGTCGCCAGTTGGCGCTGGGTCTGCTGCGCGGCCATCGCCTCGGTCTGGGCCTGCGCCAGCAGGGCCTCGCCGGCGTCCTTGCGCAGCGCGCCGCTCTCGATCAGGCCACGGATCAGCTTGACCATGGTGCTGTCGCCCTGGGCGGCGGTCTGCGCGTTGGCGCCGCCACCCGCGGCCAGCAGCGCGACGGCCAGGGCAAGCGCCTGCGCGCGGCGCCGGGTGCGTGGAGCGCGCGTGATGGGCGTGGCGCGCGGGTGGATGGCGGAGGGATTCATCGGTGTGTTCTGCATGATGTGTTGGGAATGGGGAGCGCGCGGCATCGTCATGGCCGGCGCCCCTTGATCGACATGCGCAACGGCGAGCGCAGCGTGGCCGGCGGGCGTTCGTCGGCACGGAATTCGCGCACCATGGCGAGCACCGCTTCGTCGGTCTTCGCGTTGCCGGTGCCTTGCGAGAGCTGCACGCGCGTGACGGTGCCGTCCGCATCGAGCCAGACGTCGATGCGGATATCGTCGAACGCCAGCTGGCGGGTGCGCGCGTCACGCGCGAACGCCTGCTGCAGCGCGCTGRACAGCCACGACGCGTAGGAGCGGCTGCCGAGCCCGCCCCCGCCGCCGGTCATGCCGCCGCCGCTGCCCGCGCCGATGCCGAACGCATCGGTGCCGGCCTGGGCGGCGCCGTCGATGGTGACCGGGTCGCCCAGGTCCTTCGAGGGGCTGGGCGGGCTGTCGTCCTTGGGCGGATCGAGCGGCTCCATCGGCTTGGGCTCGGGCTCCTTGATTTCCGGCTTGACCTTCTCCGGCTCCGGCTCGGGCAGCTTCTCGGGCTCGGGCGGCGGAGGCGGCGGCGGTGGCAGCACCAGCGTGGGCGTGGCGGCAACTTCGCGCTTGGTGCTGGCCGTGCCGGACAGCAGGTACCAGACCACGGCCGCGAGCACCACGAACGCCAGCGCGCCAATCAGGTGCCCGCCCCAGCGGCGCCAGAGCACCGCAACGCGTGCGCGGAAATCAGGCGGGGGATCGCGACGGTTCACGCTGTCTCCCTTACGCCGGCTTGCCGGTGACGAGGCCGATCTGGTTCAGCTCGATCCGCCGCAGCAGGTCGAGCACCTCCACCACCTTCGCGTATTGCACGGCGGCATCGCCGCGCACGATCACCGGGAAATCCGGCGTCAGCGCCTTCTCGGTGCGCAGGCGCTCCTCCAGCTCCGGCAGTGACACCGGGTAGGCGTCCAGGAACACCTGGCCGGCGTTGTCGATGGTGATCGCCTTGGTCTTGGGCTTCTCCAGCGCCACCGAGGCGCTGGCCTTCGGCAGATCCACCTTGATGCCGGGGATGCTGGCGTTGCTGGTGAGGATGAAGATCACCAGCACCACCAGCAGCACGTCCACGAATGGCGTGATGTTGATGCCGCCGGTGCGCTTCTTCGTGCCGAACTTGGCTGCGTGTGCCATGGTTTCGGTACCCCGTCAGGCGCTGTGCAGCGCGGCGGGCACGCGGCGGCCCTCGCCCTGCTCTTCGGCCAGGCGCGTGGCGAACTCATCCACGAACACCGCCATGTCGGCGCCGATGGCGTCCGAGCGCGAGGCCAGCCAGTTGTAGCCGAACAGCGCCGGAATGGCGACGCCGAGGCCGGCGGCGGTACACAGCAGCGCCGCGGCCATGCCCGGCGCCACCGAGTTGATGTCCACGGCGCCGGCCATGGCCGCCACTACGAACACCAGCATGATGCCGATGACGGTGCCGAACAGGCCCACGTACGGGGCGCCTTCGATGGTGGTGGAGAGCCAGTTCATGCGTTGTGCCATGCGCTCGTTCTCGCGCACCATCACGCCGTCCATCGCCGCGCGGATCGCGCTGATGGTGGCGTCGGACACCGCGTTGAGGTCGTAGCCCATCTGGTGGCGGCGGTGCAGCTCCTCGGTGGCCACCTCGTACAGGCGCCACAGCGACGAGTTCGCCTTCACCTCCGCTGGCACGCGGCCGGTCTTGGCGAGATGGTCCAGCGAAGCCGCGGACGTATCGCGGAAATGCGTCATGAAGGCGGCGTTGGCGCGCGCGTTGGCGCCATAGCTGCGGCCCTTGGTGATCATGATGGCCCACGACGTGGCCATCATCAGGCCCAGCAGCGCCACCACGATCCAGGCGTCCAGCGGCATGGCCGCGAGGATGAAGCCGAAGTGGCTCTTGCCGGCCTGCTGTTCATCGGGGCCGAACGCCGTCAGGCGCGATTCAGCGCCTTGCGACACGGCGTCCGCCAGCAGCAGCGGCGCCGGGCGCGCGATCTTCGACAGGCGCAGTTCGTCGATGGCACCGGCGAACGGCGTGCCGCTGGTTTCGGCGGTACCCCCGGCCACCGGCGCGCCGATGGCGGCAGGCGTGTTCAGCGCCGGCAGCGCCAGCGGCAGCGTTGCGGCCGAGCGGCCACCCACGAAGAGCGTGACCGCCTTTCCATCCGCATTGACCGCCAGGTGCGACCACTGCCCGGCCTGCACCGGCTGGCCCGGGCGGCTGCGCTGGCCGTTGACCTGCACGAACGGCACGCCCTGGTCGATGCCGATCACCAGCTCGCTGGCGCCATCGCGGCGGGCATAGATCACCTGCTGCGCGCCGAGCTGGTCCGGGCGCACCCATGCGGAGAACGTGAACGGTGCGCCGGCCTGGAGCGCCAGCGACGGCGAGGCGGGCAGCATCAGCGGTGCGGTGCCGAGCTGGGCGCCACGCCCGATGATGGTGCCGTCCTTGCTCACCACGGCGGTCTGGCTGTTGTTGCCGTAGGCGGTGGAGTCCCGCGCCGGCACGTTGGCTTCGGCGAAGTGATAGACCAGCGTGTAGTCGGGGTCGAAGCTGCGCTGGCCGTTGCCTGAGGCGGGTGCCTTGGGGTTGCCGTAGTACATCCAGATCTGCTGCGGGCTGCCCGCCGAGACGGCCGGTACATCCACCCAGACCAGTGCGATGCCCAGCAGCGGGTCGAACTGTTCGATCTGGTGGTTCAGCACGGTCTTGTCGTCACCGGCGACAAAGCGCAGGTCGGCGCCGCTCTCGCTGACGCCCTCGAAGGTGAAATTGCCGGTATGCAGGCGCAGCAGCACCGGCGTGCGGCCGGCATCGCCGCCGATGGCGCCGCCCTGCGGGCCGGCATCGATCGTGACCGGCTTGCGATAGGCCCAGTCGGGCTGCCACCAGGCGTGCGCCAGGCCCGGCAGCAGGGTGCTCGCTAGCGCGAGCAGAAGCAAAACGATGCGTCGCATGACAAGGGTTCTCCGTAGATATATGAGGGGCGCCCGCGCTCAGTAACTCGCGGTGACGCTGAAATTCAGGCGTGGGTCGAAGCGTTCCGTGCGGGGGCCGGCCTTGAGCGGGAAGCCCAGGTCCAGGCGGCCCGTGACCTGCTGGCCGAGGCGGAAGCTGGTGCCCAGGCCCACCGAGGCCAGCGAGAACGTGCTTTCCTGCTCGGGCAGCGGTTCGCGCAGCCGCAGCTGGCCGCCATCGACGAAGGCGTACACGCGCCAGTCCTCGACCACGGTGGGGAAGAACGGCAGCGGCGGCGCGCGCAGTTCGACCGAGCCGACCACGCCGTAGTCGCCGGTGGCTTCAGCCGAGAGGTAGCCGCGCACCGAGTTCATGCCGCCGGCCGCGATCTGTTCGCTCGACACCAGCGGGGAATCGGTGATCTGCCCGGCCAGCCGCCATGCGAGCTGGGTGTTGCCGGGGAAGCTGTAGCTGCCGGTGGTATCGGCCTTGAGCACGGTGAAGCTCGGCGACGCCTTGTAGCGCTTGTAGTCGAACTGTTCCCAGTTGCTGCCGTAGCCGAGGAAGCTGCGCGTGCCGGATACCAGCGCGATATTCAGGCCGTACTGGCCGCGCTCGCTCTGGGTGAAGCCCGCATAGGACAGCGTGATGGGCGCGTACTTGAGCGGCACGTTGTCGCTGGAGGCGCCGAACCGGGTGGTTTCCTGGTTGTCCTTGAAGTCCACGCCCAGGCTCAGGGCATGCCACCACGCGCCGGTGTCCGGCACGGTGTAGGTGCCCTTGATCCCGACCGAATGGCCCTTGCCGAGCACGCTGGTGCCGCCCACGGTGGCGACATTGCTGTCCGACTTGTAGCCCGAGGCTTCCACGCTCCAGTTCGTGCCCCGGAACGGCGCCACGTAGGAGCCCGAGAACACCTTGGTCTGGTTCATGTCCTGCGGTGCGCCGAAGAAGCTCAGCGAGGCGCTGTGGCCGAGCTGCCAGAGGTTGTCGTGCCCCAGCGAGGCGGTGGCGCGCAGGGCCTCGGTATCGGGGCTGTAGTCGTTGTTCAGGCCGACGCTGGCGCGCCACGGGCTGCTGTCGTCCACCTTCAGGTCGACATCCATCGTGCCGGGCAGGCTGCCCTGCCGGACCAGCGGCGCCACCTGGCGCTTGGCGCCGCGATTCACGGCGGTCAGCTCCGCCTGCACCTGCGTGAAGTCGGGCACGGCGCCTTCCTTCAGCGCCGGTACCTGCTCGCGCACCTCGCGCGGCGAGTTGTACTCGGTGCCCACCACGCGCACGCGGCCCACGCGCGTCTCGCTGACCTGCAGGAACACGATGCCGCCGCTGACCTGCTGCTCGGGCAGTTCGACATAGACCGACTGGTATCCCTTGGCCTGGTAGGCCGCCGTGAGCGCGTCCCGCGCGCCCTCGATGTCCTGCATGGTGCGGTCCGGGCCCAGGAACGGGCGGACCGCCCGCTCGATCGAGCGGACGTCGAGCACGGTATTGCCGCGCACGATGTACTCGTTGACGTTGACACGCCGCGCCGTCTCGGCCTTGCCCGGCGCGGGCGCAGTGGCCTCAGCTGCGGTAGCGGCCGTGGCGCTGGCGGCCGGCGCCTCTGCCGTTGCCGCCTGCTGCGCCCCTGCCAAACCCGAGGTTCCCAGTCCAATGACCGCCAGCCACACCGCACTCCAGTTCGAAGGCGGGCCGTTCTTCTTCACGTCATGCATTGTTGACTCAATTGCTCTTGTTCGATTCGGTGCCGTGGCGCGCCCGCGGCCTCGACCAAGGCCCGTGATGCGGATGCATTCGGCAGCGGGAGACATGATGGAAAGCCTTCATGTCAGCGTTGCGCTCGGTTGCCTAGACGGCCGGCACGGGCGCCGACTGTCGTTTGTCACAAAAGCTTCATTGAGAAAAAATGGTGCGCGGCCGCGCGGCACGGCTGGCTATACTCGGGCGAGGCAGAGCGCCCACACGAACGACAGGAACGACACGAACGGAGGCATCGACATGGGAATGCAGAACTGGCTGGTGGCGATAGCCGCCATCGCGGCGGGTAGCGCGGCGCCCATGGCGTCGGCCTGGGCGGCGCCGTGCGTGGAAGTGGAGGTGAACGGCGAACGCGCGCCTTCGTACGACTGCCTGACCGAAAAGCTGAAGCCCACGGGCGGCCGCCCGGCCGGCAAGGGAGAGACGACGATGTCGTCCGAGTCGATCGTGCAACGGCCATCGAACCAGCTGGGGCTCTATAACAACGCCGCCACCAGCCATCGCATGGGGAACACCTTCGGTACGTCGGTCTATCCCCAGCGGCCGGCCACCCCGCCGCCGGCTGCGCCGGTGGTGCCGCGCGGGCAGCCCTGACGGCTGCCGTTTTTCTCGGGCGGCGCACCCCCTGCGCCGGCCCATGTCACCGCCTTCTACCCGCGTCCCCTCTCCTCTCGCTGCCCGCAATCGGCGCCTTCGACCTGCCCAAATGTATCTAAATGTTTCCAAACGTATCATGTTGTACAAATCAATACGAATCATTATCATTCGTACTTCCTTTCGTATTGACCTCTCAATTCATGCGTCTCACACGTATCGCGCTCGTTACCGGCTCCCTGCTTTCGACGTGGCCGGCGGCCCATGCCCTCGCTGCCGACGGCCAGGAATTGCCGGCCGTGGTGGTCACCGGCACCCGCTCGGAGAAGCCGATCGACGAGACGCCCATCCGTACCGAGGTGGTGGATCGCCAGGAAATCGAGCGCACCCACGCCCGCACGCTGAAAGACGCACTGGAGAACGTGCCCGGCCTGCAACTGCGGGAAATCCACGGCAAGTCGGGCTACGAGGTGACGCTGCAGGGCATGACCAGCGACCAGGTGCTGGTGCTGATCGACGGCCTGCCGATTACGGCCAGCACCGGCTCCACGGTGGATGTCTCCCAGTACCTGCTGACCGACGTGGACCGGGTGGAGGTGGTGAAGGGGGCCAGTTCGGCGCAATACGGCAGTTCGGCCATGGGCGGCGTGATCAACGTCATCACGCGCCCCATCCGCAAGGGCTTTTCAGGCGCGGTTTCGGCCGATGGCGGCAGCTACGGCGGCCAGAACGCCGATGGCTCGCCCGGCCTGCTGCACGGCAACGTGCGCGTGGAAGGCGGCACCGAGCAGTTCCGCGGCCGGCTTTCCGCCGATGGCCTGGACAACAAGGGCTTCGCGGTGGACCCCGATGGCTGGACCCGCCACGGCGACGCCGTGCGCCGCCAGCAGTACGCGGGCCGGCTGGAGTGGCTGCCCACGCAGGCCGGCAGCTTCTGGTTCGACGCCAGCGCCTATCGGGAGACCGACGAGCAGCGCTACCAGTACTACGCCCCGCCCAACTACGTGCCGCAGCGCAAGACCGAGGATATCGACCGCAACCGCTATACCTACGGCGGGCAATGGCGCTTCGACAACGGCGTGCGGGCCCGGCTGGCGGGCGTGGCCGAGACCTACGACACCACCACGCGCGAGTTCTCCAACAGCTTCCAGACCGCCACGCGCAACAGTTCGCAGCGCACCGACCATGTGTCGACCCAGTTCGACCTGCCGGCTTGGTACTCGCAACTCTGGCAGTTCGGCGCCGATTTCCACCGCGAGCGGCTGGACCAGACCGTCAACGGCGCCTCCGAGCTGGCCGGGAATGCCGAGCGCCGCGCCGGCGAGCTCTACTTCCAGAACGACATCCTGTTCAGCGAGACCTGGGAGATGATCGTCGGCCTGCGCGGCCAGCAGGATTCGGACTTCGGCAGCCACTTCGCGCCCAAGATCGGCGTGCGCGGCAACCTGCTCGCCACCGAGGACTGGAAGGGCGTGCTGCGCGCCAACTACGGCCAGGGCTATCGCGTGCCGAACCTCAAGGAGCGGCACTACCTGTTCGACCACAGCTCGCTGGGCTACATGGTGCTGGGCAACCCGGACCTCAAGCCCGAGTCGTCGCACAGCTTCCAGCTCGGCGGCCAGTTGAGCTGGCGCGACCGCGTGACGGTGGATGCCAACCTGTTCTACAACCGCGTCTCGGACCTGATCCAGACCGACATGGCCAACTTCACGCTGGTCAACGGCATTGCCACCTACACCTACCGCAACGTGGCACGGGCACGCACCCAGGGCGCGGAAACCTCGCTGCGCTGGCGCGCCACCGGGGCGCTGGGCCTGACCGCCGCCTACACCTACACCGACGCAGACGACCTCGACACCGGCGCGCAGCTGACCCGCCGTCCGCGCCATATGGGCCGGCTCGGCGCGGACTGGCGCGTGCTGCCATCCACCGAGATCACCGCACGGGCGCGCTTCCAGAGCAGCGAAGTGGCGGATTCCACCACCGGCGCGCGCTCGCCGGGCTGGGGCACGCTCGATCTGGTCGTCAACCAGCGCATCGGCCGCAATGCCGCCGTCTTCGCGGGCGTGAACAACCTGTTCGGCCGCCAGCGCGATTTTTCGAATGCCAGTGATTTCGGGCCCGTGGCGGGGCGCTTTGTCTATCTGGGCGCGCGATTCAATGTCGACGTCGTCCGCTGATTCCAACAAGCAACCAGGGGAGCGAACTACCATGAACAATACCCAACCCACCACTCGCCGCGCGCTGGGCGCGCTCAGTATCATCGCGCTCGCCGCGACCCTTGCCGCCTGCGGCGGCGGCGGCGACGACGGCGGTACCGCCACCACGCCGCCCACCAGCGGCGGTGGCGGCGTGGTCGCGCCGCCGACCGTCACGCCCACGTCGAGCTTCACGCAGACGGCCGAATGGACGTTCACGCTGCCGGCCRCCGGCACGTCGCTGTGCTACGACTTCAACACCAAGGCCGAAGTGGCCGGCTGCACGGGCACCGGCTGGGACCTGAAGGTCACCAGCAGCGGGCTCACCGGCACGCTCTGGAGCAATAGCGGCACGAGCGGTACCGGCGGCGGCGGCGTGTTCGGCAGCCCCCTCGCGAACACCTGGGCTGACCTGTCCACCTGGAAGAACGCCACCATCGATCCGGTCAATGGCACGCTGCCTGCCGCCGTGTTCCTGAAGGACTCCGCTGCCGGCGTGTTCGCGAACAGCAACTCGATCAGCTCGGCAGCCTTCGAGTACGGCGTGGCCAGCGCCACCGACCACCTGCTCTACCCCACCTATCGCACCTTCATCGTCACCAGCAACAGCGCCAGCGCGGACACCACGGGCACCGTGGGGGCGCCGGTCTTCGCGCTGCAGGTCACTGGCTACTACGGCGGCTCGGGCGGTACCACGTCCGGCTATCCGTCGTTCCGCTGGATCGACCGCACTGCGCCGGGCGTGGTGCGCACGGCCCAGGTCAATGCCTCGGCGGACTGGGTCTACTACGACCTGGTGGCGGGTGCCGTCAGCACGGCCAGCGGCACGTGGCATATCGCGTTCAACCGCTACAACGTGAAGCTGAACGGCGGCCAGTCCGGCAGCGGCACCGTGGCGGGCTTCCTGGGCAAGACGCCGGCGGGCTTCTATGACGGCACTGGTGCGCCGGTGGCGTCGAAGTTCACCGATGCCTCGAACCTCACTGCCACGCTGGCCGACCTCACCGCGCCGGACCTGACGCTGCCCACGGCCGCCAACCAGTGGATCAAGGACGCCAACGCGTCCGCGCTGAACCCGAAGTACACCGGCGCCTACCCGAACGCGCTGAACTACGGCTGGCTCTCCTACTTCCCGACCGCTGCCGCATCCGCCGCGAACGGCCTGCCTGCCGTGGCGCACCTGATCGCCGCCAATCCGCAAGGCGCCGTCATGCTGCGCGGTGGCGAAGGTTCCACCTACGCCCGCTTCCACCTGACCAAGATCCAGTACGCGGATCCGAACGTCAACAGCAGCGCGCAGACGTGGACCATCAACTTCGACGTGCAGCCCTGATACCCGACACCCAAGAACCCTATGGCACAAGATAGTTTTGAAGCCCTGCGCCAGCGCCACGCCGCGCTGGTGGCCGCCACACCCGACCTGCGCATCCGCGAGCGCGCCAGCCGCCTCGGCGCCACCGAAGCCGAACTGGTGGCCGCCGGCTGCGGCGTGTCCTCGCGCCAGCTGGGCGGCACCGCGCAGGCGCTGTTCCGCGACCTCGGCTCGCTCGGGTCGGTCATGGCGCTGTCCCGCAACGACGCCGCCGTGCACGAGCGGCACGGCCACTACGACAACATCCAGGCCGATGATGGCCCGGTCGGCATCGTGCTCGGGCCGGACATCGACCTGCGCATGTYCTTCAGCGCGTGGCAGTACTTCTACGCGGTGACCGAGAACGGCCGGGACAGCATCCAGTTCTTCGACAAAGCCGGCGAGGCGGTGCACAAGATCTACCGCACCGACCACACCGACGCGGCAGCCTGGCAGGCGTACATCGACCGGCACGCCCTGCCGGCGGGGACGCCGGTGACGCCGGTGGTGGTGGCGCCGTTCGCGGCGTCCACCGAGGCCGCCCAGCCCGCCGACCCCGAAGCGCTGCGTGCCGACTGGCGCGGCCTGAAGGACACGCACGACTTCTTCAGCATGCTGCGCCAGCACAAGGTGTCGCGCATCGGCGCGCTGCGCACGGCCGGCCAGGACCTCGCGCAGCAGGTGGCCGACGGCGCGGTGGAAACGATGCTGCAGCAGGCGGCGGAGACGGGGCTGTCGATCATGTGCTTTGTCGCCAATCGCGGCATCGTGCAGATCCACACCGGCCCGGTGCAGAAGCTGGTCCGGACCGGCCCGTGGTTCAACGTGCTGGATCCGGCCTTCAACCTGCACCTGAACACCACGGCGGTGACGTCGAGCTGGGTGGTCAACAAGCCCACGGTCGATGGCTGGGTCACGTCGCTCGAGCTGTACAGCGCGGAGGGCGAGCTGATCGTCCAGTTCTTCGGCGAGCGCAAGCCCGGCAAGCCGGAGTTGCCGGCGTGGCGCGCCCTGCTGGAGTCCTTGTGCCCGACGGCGCTGGCGGCGTAAGCCGTCTTTTCAGGAAGGAGTTTTCATCATGACTTTGCTGCGCCTGGCGCTGCTTTCGCTGCTGTGCGCAGCCGGCATGACCCACGCGGCGCCGCCGGCCCGCGTGGTCGGACTGGGCGGCGCCATCACCGAGATTGTCTATGCGCTCGACGCCGGCGGCACGCTGGTCGGCGCCGATTCGTCGAGCATCTACCCGCCCGAGGCGCTCAAGCTGCCCAAGGTGGGCTACTACCGCACGTTCTCTGTGGAGGGCGTTGCCAGCCTGAAGCCGAACCTCGTGCTGGCGTCCGACCAGAGCGGCCCGCCGCAGGCCTTCGAGCAACTGCAGCGCCTGGGCAGCAAGGTGGTGGTGCTGCCCTCCGCGCCCACGCTGGCGGCGCTGGACCAGCGCATCCTCGGCGTGGCCGCCGCGCTGGATATGCAGGCCCGGGGCACCGCCATGGTGGAACGCCTCCATGCCGAACTGCGCGAGATCAAGCCGCCGGCGCAGCGTCCGCGCGTGCTACTGGTGAGCAGCCATACCGGCAAGATGCAGGCCGCCGGCGAGGACACCGCCGCCGACGCGATGCTGGCGCTGGCCGGCGCGACCAACGTGCTGGCCGGCCAGACCGGCTACAAGCCGTTCTCGGCCGAGGCCGCCGCCGCGCTCAAACCCGATGTCATCGTCACCACGACGATGTCCGTCAGTGCCAGCGGCAGCGTGGACAAGTTCCTGGCGCAGCCCGGCCTGAACGCCACGCCGGCCGCGCGACAGAAACGCGTGGTTGTCATGGATGACCTGCTGCTGCTCGGCTTCGGCCCGCGCCTGCCGGACGCGCTGCGCCAGCTGCAGGCCGGCTTTGCGGCCCGCCCGGTGGCCGCCGCACGCTGATGCCGCGTCCGCCGCTTGCCGTATTCACGGCCCTGTGCGCCGTGCTGGTGGTCTCCGCGCTATGGGCGTCCGCCAGCGGCGCGCTGTCGATCCCGCACAACAAGCTGCTGCCGCTGCTGTGGTCCGGCGCCACCGACGGTGACGATGTGATCTGGCGCAATGTCCTGATCGAAGTGCGCCTGCCGCGCATTGTGCTGGCGGTGACCGTGGGCGCCGCGCTGGCGCTCTCCGGCGCGGTGATGCAGGCGCTGTTCCGCAACCCGCTGGCGGAGCCGGGCCTGATCGGCATCTCGCTGGGCGGTGCCGCCGGTGCGGTGGCGGCCATCGTGCTGGGCGCCGAGGGGCTGTTCGGCATCGCGCCGGCAGCGTTCGGCGGCAGCCTGATCGCCACCGCACTGGCCTATCGCCTCGGCTCGCAGCGGCCCGGCGTGGCCAACCTGTTGCTGGCCGGCGTGGCCATCAACGCCATCTGCGCCAGCATCGTCGGCTTCTTTACCTATCAGGCCAGCGATGTGCAGCTGCGCAACCTCACTTTCTGGAACATGGGCAGTCTGGCCGGGGCCACCTGGAGCATGCTGGCCTGGCTGGTACCGCTCGTGGTGGTGATTTGCGCGCTGATGCTGCGCGACTGGCGCGCCATGAACGCGCTGCTGCTGGGCGAGCGGGAAGCGCAGCACCTCGGCTTCGACCTCGCGCGCCTGCGCCGGCGCCTGATCGTGCTGACGGCTTTGCTGGTGGGACCACTCGTCGCCGTGACCGGCACCATCACCTTTGTCGGGCTGGTGGTACCGCATCTGATCCGCCTGCCGCTGGGGGCCGATCACCGCTGGCTGCTGCCGAATACGCTGGCTGGTGGCGCGATTGCCTTGACGCTGGCCGACTGGCTGGCGCGCACGGTGGTGATTCCCGCCGAGCTGCCGATCGGCATCGTCACGAGCCTCGTGGGCGGCCCTTTCCTGTTGTGGATGCTGACGCGCCGGAGCGCCTGACATGCTGACTGCACGCAACCTGCAATGCAGCCGTGGCCGCCGCCGCGTGCTGGACGCCATCGATATCGACCTGCCCGCCGGCGAAGTGCTTGGCGTGCTGGGCGCCAACGGCGCCGGCAAGAGCACGCTGCTCGGCACGCTGGCCGGCGAACTGAAGCCGGAACTGAGCCCGGAGCCGGGCCTGTTGCTCAACGGGCGCGAGATGGCGGCGTGGTCGGTGGCGTCGCTGGCGCGCTGCCGCGCCGTGCTGCCGCAATCGCCGGGGCTCGGCTTCGACCTGCCCGCGCACGAGGTGGTGGCGATGGGTGCCTACCCGTTTCCCGAACTGACGCCGCGTGCGCTCGCGACGCTGATCGACCGCGCCTTGGAGATTGCCGACGTGAGCGCCCTGGCGCCGCGCGCCTACCAGAGCCTGTCCGGCGGCGAGCAGCAGCGCGTACAGTTCGCCCGCACGCTGGTGCAGGTGCTGGCCTGCCGGGCGGCAGAGGAGTACCGCGTGCTGTTTCTCGACGAACCCACTTCCAGCCTGGACCCGCGCCACCAGTTGCTGCTGCTCCAGGCCGTGCGGACGCTGAGCCGCACCGATGGCCTCGCGGTGCTGGTCGTGCTCCACGACGTCAACCTCGCCGCCCGCTGGTGTGACCGCCTGCTGTTGCTGGCCGACGGGCGCACCGTCGCGCTCGGCACGCCAGCGAACGTGCTGTCCCCGGCCCATCTGGCTACGGTCTACCGCATGGACGCCGCCGTCATCGACTCCCCGGTGCATCCGGGTACGCCGATGGTGGTGTTCGGCTGAGCGCTACGCCCAGCCGGGGGCCGCTCAGATCGGCAGGCCCTTCTCGCGCAGCACTGCGTCGAACCGTTCCGGGTCCGCCGTGCCGAGCCGGTTCGTTTCGCGGATCTTGGCCTCACGCTCCAGGTGCAGCCGCGTGCGGCGCAAGACATCGGCGGCATCGGCCGCCGGTACCGCGATGACGCCATCGGCATCCCCGACGATCAGGTCGCCCGGCATGACGGCCATGCCTGCGCACGACACCGGCACGTTGATCTCGCCGGGACCATCCTTGCTCGGGCCGCGATGGGTATGGCCCCTCGCAAAAATCGGCATGCCGTCCTCGGCCCACTCCAGCAGGTCGCGGATCGCCCCGTCGATCACCAGCCCGCCGAGGCGCTTGGCCACGCAGGTGGTGCGCATCAGGCCGCCAACGAGGGCCTGCGTGACGTCGGCACCGCCGTCGATCACGAGCACGTCGCCGGGCTGCACCATCATCAGCGCCTTGTGGATCATGAGGTTGTCACCGGGCCGCACGCGCACGGTCACGGCCGGCCCGCAGAGCACCGTTTCGAGCCGCGCGTGATACTGCCGCAGGCCGTAGGTGCCGACGTTGCGGCTCATGGCATCGCCGATGGCGGCCACAGGCATCTCGCGGAACGCGTCGACGATGGCTTTCGCGGGCCCCTCGGCGCGCGGGTTGATGCGATAGCCGGCCGGCCACTGCGCCGGTTGGTTGGTATCGGTCATATTCAGGACGCTCCCTTGTCAGCGGTGATTCAGCGCAGTTGTTCGCAGGCCGTGCGCAGACGCGCCAGGCCGGCCTCGAGCCGTTGCATCGACGTGGCGAACGAGATGCGGAAGAACGGCGACACGCCATAGGCGCCGCCCTGCAGCACCGCCAGGTTCTGCGCATCGAGCAGGTACATCACGAAATCCTCGTCCGTCTCGATCCGCTTGCCATCGGGCGTGGTCTTGCCCAGCAAGGCCGCGCACGAGGGAAACACGTAGAACGCGCCTTCGGGCGCATGGCAGGTGATGCCGGGCATGGTGTTCAGCGCGCTCACCACCGCATCCCGGCGCGACTGGAACACGCGGGTGCGTTCGGCGATGAAGTCCTGCGGCCCATTCAGCGCCTCCAGCGCGGCGGCCTGGCTGATCGATGACGGATTCGACGTGCTTTGCGACTGCAGCTTGACCATCGCCTTGACCAGTTCCGCCGGGGCACCGCCGTAGCCAATGCGCCAGCCGGTCATGGCGTAGGCCTTCGAGACGCCGTTGATGGTCAGCGTGCGTTCCTTGAGCGCCGGCTCCACCTGGGCGATGGTCGCGAACTCGCGGCCGTCGTAGAGGATGTGCTCGTAGATGTCATCCGTCATCACCCAGACGTGCGGATGCCGCAGCAGCACCTCGGCCAGGCCCTTCAGTTCCGCATACGAATAAGTGGCGCCGCTCGGGTTGTTCGGCGCATTCAGCACCAACCAGCGCGTGCGCGGCGTGATGGCCGCCTCGAGCTGGGCGGGCGTGAGCTTGAACGCGTTCTGGGGCAGGCAGTTGACGAAGACCGGCTTGCCTTCGGCCAGCAGCACGATGTCCGGATACGAGACCCAGTACGGCGCCGGCACGATGACTTCGTCACCGGCCTGCAGGGTGCACATGAAGGCGTTGAAGATGATCTGCTTGCCACCCGTGCCGACGATCAGCTCGTTGGGCGCGTAGTCGAGCCTATTGTCGCGGCGGAACTTGTCGGCAACGGCCGCGCGCAGCTCCGGCGTGCCGCCGACGTCGGTGTACTTGGTCTGCGACGCCGACATGGCGCGCGTGGCGGCCTCGCAGATGTTCTGCGGGGTGTCGAAGTCAGGCTCGCCGGAGGTCAGTCCGATGATGTCGCGGCCAGCGGCGCGCAACTCCCGGGCGCGCTGGCCCGCCATGGAACTGGGCGACGGCTTGATACGGTTCAGGCGTTCAGCAATGAGGGGCATGATCAGAGCGGTTGTGGGTTGATGGGACCGGGTACGGAACCCGGCCGGGATGGCTTGAGGAACTGGCGGTGCTGCCGCAGGTACGGCACCAGGCCGCCAGCTTCGCGGATGGTCAGGACGACATCGGGCACAGGCTCGCACGCAATCACATGCGCGCCCTCGGCGCCGACGTGCAACGTGGCCTGCGCGCCGGCAAGCCGCAGCGAGAGCGGCGCGCCTTCCGGCACGGCCTCGGTATCGGCGGTATCGGCGGTAATCAGCAGCAGGCCGTTATTCACGGCATTGCGCCAGTACGTGCGGGCAAAACTCTTCGCCACGACCACGCGGATGCCGGCGGCCAGCACCACCGTGACGGCCACCTCCATGGCGGAGCCACAGCCGAAGTTGTGCCCTGCCACGAGGATGTCGCCATCGCGGACGCTTCCCGCGAAGTCGGGGTCGAGGTCTTCCAGCAGGAACTGCCGCAACACGTGCGGATCGACACTGTGCTTCTTGCGGCTGGAGGCAATGATGTAGTCGGTGTTGATATCGTCCCCCAGACGACGGGCGCGGCCTTCGATGACAAGGGAACGGGGACTGGCGACGGCGGGCAACGGCGAATTCATGGCGTGACGACGAGGTCTCGGGGGTCCGCCAGATGGCCACTCGCTGCGGCGGTGGCGCAGGCAAGCGGCGAGGCGAGGAAGATCTGCGCATGGCGATTGCCCATGCGCCCCTTGAAATTGCGGTTGGCGGTCGAGATCACGCGTTGGCCGTCCGCTGGAATGCTGCCGCAGGTGCCGCAGCAGCTGCCGCATCCGGGCGGCTGCAACTCGGCGCCCAGGGCGACGAATTCGGCGAGCATGCCGTTGCGCTCCATCTCGGCCCGCACCGGCTCGGAAGCCGGCGTGACGATCAGCCGCACGCCCGGCGCGACGCCGCCGCGTGCGTGCAGCACGGACAGCGCCTCGCGGTAGTCCTTCACGCGGCCACCGGTACAGGTGCCGAGGTAGACGATGTCGACCTTGGTATCGCCCGCGTCGGCCAGATCGACCACGTTGTCCACGCGGTGCGGCAACGCCACCTGCGGCGCGACCGCCGAGAGGTCGAAGGTCATCGTATCGACATAGCTGGCATCGGCGTCGGCCGAGACCGGCGTGTAGCGGCCCGGGTCGACGGACGCGTTGGCCGACAGCCAGTCCGCCGTGCATGCATCGAACGGAAACAGCCCGGCCTTGGCGCCCATTTCCACCGACATGTTGGCGAGCACGATCCGGTCGTCCATATCGAGCGCCGCCACACCGGGGCCGGCGAATTCGAGTGCCAGATAGTTGGCCCCGCCCACGCCGAGCCGCCGGGCCATGGTCAGGGCGACATCTTTCGCCGAGGCGTAGGCCGGCAGCGTGCCCGTCAGCCAGATGCGCAGCGTGCCGGGGACCTTCAGCCAGAGCTGTCCGCACTGGAAGATGCCGGCGAGATCGGACGAGCCGACACCGGAGCCAAACGCGTTGAGCGCGCCATAGCTGACCGCATGTGAATCGGCACCGACCACGAGCTGGCCCGGCAGCACGCGGCCACGTTCCAGCATCAATTGATGGCCGATGCCCTCGCCTACCTCGAACACGCACAGGCCGTGGGTCTGGGCATAACTGCGCGCCCGGTCCTGCAGCCGCAGCGCCTGCTCGCCCGACGGGGCGCCATAGTGGTCCAGCGCGAACACCAGCCGCTCCGGAAAGGCTGGCGGCGGCAAGTCGCCCTCGGGCTGCATGTCGCGGAAGTAGTCGAGCGCCATCGGGATCGACCCGTCGGTGCCCATCGCGCCATGCGGCACGCAGATCGCCAGGTCGTCGGCATAGACCGCTTCGCCTGCGGCGCGCGACAACAACTTCTCGGCAAGGGTCTGGCCACGCGTGGCGGCCGGCTGGAGAGACGTCATAACGATCAGGGCGTGACTCAGTTGAGCTTGATCTGGGCGGTCTTGATGACCTTGCCCCACTTGTCGTGCTCGGCCTGGATCAGGCGCGCGAAGTCCTCGGGCGAGCCGCCGACCGGTTCCACGCCCAGATTCAGGAGCTTCGCCTTGACGTCATCGGACTTCAGGATCGCATCGATCGCACGGTTGAGCTTCAACACGATGGCGCGCGGCGTGGCGGCTGGCGCCACGACCCCACTCCACGACAGCGATTCGTAGCCCTTGACGCCGGCTTCGTCGAGCGTCGGCACATTGGGCAGGCCGGGAAGGCGCTTGCGGCTGGTCACGGCCAGCGCCTTGAGCTTGCCTTGCTGCACGAAGCCGATGGACGACGGCGCGTTGTCGAACAGCATCGTGACATTGCCGCCCAGCAGGTCGGTCAGCGCCTGCGAGCTACCCTTGTAGGGCACGTGCAGCATGTTCACGCCGGTCATCGACTTGAACAGTTCGCCCGACAGGTGCGTGGAACTGCCGGGGCCGGACGACGCGAAGCTCAGCGCGCCGGGGCGCGTCTTGGCCAGTTGCACGAGGTCCGCCACGTTGGTAGCCGGCATGCCCGGCGACACCACGAGGATGTTGGCATTCTGCGTGGCATAGCTCACAGGCACGAAGTCCTTGGCCACGTTGTAGTTGAGCTTGCCGTACAGGTGGTCGTTGATCGACAGGATGCCGGTGGCCCCCATCAGCAGCGTGTAGCCGTCAGCGGGAGACTTGGCCACCAGTTCGGCGCCAATATTGCCGCTGGCGCCGGCGCGGTTGTCCACCACGAACGGCTGCTTGAACTGCTCCTGCAGCTTCTCGGCGAGAATGCGCGCCACCACGTCGGTGGAGCCACCAGCGGCGAACGGCACGACGATGCGGACCGCCTTGTCGGGATAGGTATCTTCCGGGCCGGCAAAGGCGAAGGTGGGCAAACAGGCAAGCAGGACTGCGGCGCGACCAAACAGGTTCTTCATGGGGGGATCCTGGGCAGAGGGTGTGATTTTTTTCGCTTGGCCACGTATGCAGCCCCGTGGTTGCGAACACAGTCTAGAGACGGCCATTACCGTGGACAATCGACTTTTTTGCGCCCACTATTACCAAATTCTGATAAATCGCCCCTTCGCACCCGCCTGATGCGTCACAACGTCACCCTCAAGCAGTTCCGCTGTTTCCTGGCCGTGGCCGAGACCGGTTCGTTCACCGCCGCGGCGTTGCGGCTCCACATCACCCAGTCCGCGCTGACCGCGACCATCCAGCAACTCGAGGAGGTGCTCGGTCTCCGGCTGTTCGACCGCACCACCCGCCGGGTGACGCTGACCGGGCATGCGGAGCGCTTCCGGCCCGAGGCGGAACGGCTGGTCAACGGTATCGACGGCGCCGTCTCGGACCTCGTGGCGCTGGCCCAGGGCGAGCGCGGGCATATCCGCATCGGCGCTGCATCGTCGGTCATCAGCCAGTTCCTGGTGCCGGCGCTGCCGCGCTTTCGCGACGCGTATCCGGGCATCACGGTCTCGCTGCGCAACCCCGCCGCGCAGCAGACCGAGCGGCTGGTGCTTGAGGGGGAGGTCGACTTCGCCATCGACAGCAAATTTCGGGGCGCGGAAGAACTCGACTACACGCCGCTGGTGAGCGACTGCTATGGCGCGGTCTGCCACCGGGACTCGCCGCTCGCCACCCTCGATCGGCCGATCGATTGGACCGACCTGCCCACGGGCGGCTATGTCGGCTTCAGCGCAGACACCGGCATCGGCCACTTCCTGCGCACGCACGCGGCCCACTGGTCCATGCTGCAAGGCGAACACGATGAGGTAGAAAGCACCACCTACCTCTTCGCCATGCTGGCGCGCGGCAACTACTACTCGGTGCTGCCGGCGCTGGCGTATCAGCGCAACGAGTTTCCGGAACTCGTGTTCCGGGAGCTGCACGGCCCGCGCCTGTCGCGCGAGCTTTGCGTGATGACCCGGCCGCTGCGCTCGCTGGCGCCCAGCGCGCAACGGCTGCTGGCCCTGCTGACCGATACGCTGACCGAGATGCCCATGCCGCCGGGCGTGACGCTGCTGGCCAGACGGCAGCCGGCATAGCGCCCGACGACGATATATCGCCAGCACTGATCAATCGATCTTTATTTTTCATTGGTCATCATCAATCGGTATTCCTATCATCGTCTGACGACTTCATGACGACGGGAGTGCCTTGTGACGATGTGGGCAATTGGGATTGATATTGGCGGCACCTTTACGGATGTCGTCGCACTGGACTACGGGGCGGGCAGGCTCGTCAGCCTGAAGGTCCTCACCACCCACGGCGACCCGGCGCAGGGCGTGGCCGATGGCGTCAGCCGGCTGATGCACACCCACCACATCGACCCGCAGCGGGTCACGCGCGTGGTCCATGCCACCACGCTGTTCACCAACGCGCTGATTGAACGCCGCGGCAGCACCACCGGCCTGCTGACGACCCGGGGCTTCCGGGACGTGCTGGAGATTGGCCACGAGCGCAAGTACGACCTGTATGACCTGACGATCGAGCCAGCGCCGGCGCTGGTGCCGCGCCGGCTGCGCGCCGAGATTGGCGGGCGCATGGATGCGCAAGGCCATGAGATCGAGGCGCCGGACGCCCAGGAAGTGCGCGCGGTGGTGGGGCAGTTGGTGGAGCAAGGCGTCGATTCGCTCGCCGTGTGCCTGCTGCACGCCTACGGCGCGCCGGCGCACGAGCGGCTGGTGCGCGACTGGATCGAGCGCGATTTCCCCACCCTGCACGTCACGCTGTCATCGGATGTCGCGCCCGTCATCCGCGAATTCGAGCGCAATTCCACCACCGTCGCCAATGCCTATATCAAGCCGCTGGCGACGCGCTACCTGGACGCACTCGAAGGTCGCCTGCAAGCGCTCGGCCTGCACGCCGGCGTGCTGATGATGCTGTCCAACGGCGGTCTGGCCCATATCGGCGAGGCCAAGCGCAATCCGATCGAGCTGCTCGAGTCCGGCCCCGCGGCCGGCGCGATCTCGGCGGCCCACTACAGCCAGCGCGATGCGCAGCCAGACCTGCTGGCCTTCGACATGGGCGGCACCACGGCCAAGCTGTGTTTGGTGGAGGATGGCAAGCCGGCCATCACGTTCGGCTTCGAGGCGGCACGGCGCAAGCGTTTTGCCGAAGGCAGCGGCCTACCGATCCGCATTACCACCATCGACCTGATCGAGATCGGCGCCGGCGGCGGCAGCATCGCCCATCAGGACGCCCTGGGCCTCCTCAAGGTGGGGCCGCAGAGCGCCGGCTCCGAGCCGGGTCCAGCCTGCTATGGGCTGGGCGGCACTGATCCGACCGTGACGGATGCGAATCTCGTGCTCGGCTACCTCAATCCCGATTACTTCGCCGGCGGCACGATGGCCATCAGCGTGGCGCGCGCCGCCGAGGCGCTTGGCCGCGCGGGCGAGCGGCTGGCGCGTGACGTGACCGGCGTGGCCTGGGGCATCCATGACATCGTCGCCGAGAACATGGCGGGCGCCGCACGCGTGCACGTGGCCGAGCGTGGGCGCGATCCGCGCGGCTTCGTGCTGCTGTGCACCGGTGGCGGGGGGCCATTGCATGCGTATTACGTTGCCCAGAAGATTGGTGTGCGGACGATTTTGTGTCCGCCCGCCGCAGGCGTGGCGTCTGCATACGGCCTGCTGGTGTCACCGGCACGCGCCGACCGCTCGCGCACGGTGAGCGTGCGGCCCGCCACGGATTCGCTGGAGCGGCTGGAAACCGCCTTTGCCGAACTGGAATCGCAATCGCGCGAAGCGCTGGCGCCGCTGGACGAGAGCTTCGGCCCGATACGGCTGACGCGCCATGCCGACGGGCGCTTCGCCGGACAGGGCTTCAACCTGTCGGTGCGCCTGCCCGATGGCCCCTACACCGGCAAACAGCCGGCGGAGATCGTGCGCGCCGCCTTGATCGCCGCGTTCGAATCCGGCTATCGCGAGAAATTTGGCCGTACCCCGCCCGATGTGCCCGTCGAACTGGTGACGTTGCGCGTGACGGGCGAGGCGCCGCCGCGACAGGCCTTCGTGGCCGAAACGCTGCCTGAAGGCGTGGCCGTCGCGCCCGGCAGCCGACGCAAGGTCTATTTCAGGGAGGCCGATGGCTACCTGGACACCCCGGTCTTCGACCGCGCCGCGCTGCCAGCGGGATTCCGCGCGCAGGGGCCGCTGCTGATCGAGGATGCCGGTTCCACGCTGGTCGTGGGACCGAAGGGCCGCGTCTCGCAAGGGGCAAGCGGCAATCTCGTCATCGAACTGGAGGAGCACGCAGCATGACCCGCCAACCCATGCCCGGCGCGGCTTCCGCCGCCGACCCCATCTTCCTGGAAGTGTTCTGGACGCGCGTGCGCGCCGTGGTGAACGAGGCCGCCAAGCTTATCGTGCGCACGTCCTTCTCCACCCTCTCCACCGAGGCCAACGACTTCGCGGTGGTCGTCACCGATTCGGCGGGTCGCGCGTTGGCGGAGAACAGCGGCAGCATTCCCTCCTTCATCGGCACCCTGCCACGCACCGTGCGCGCCGCCATCGCGCAGATCGGTGCGGACAATATGCGGCCGGGGGACATCTTCATCACCAATAACCCGTGGATCGGCACGGGGCACCTTAACGACGTGTGCCTGGTCAAGCCGATATTCCACGGCAATCGCCTGGTGGGCTTCGCCGCGACGGCGGGCCACGTGCCCGACATCGGCGGCAAGATCCGTTCGGTGGATGCGCGCGAGCTGTTCGAGGAAGGGTTCCACATCCCGATGATGCCGCTCATGCGCGAGGGGCACGTGGACGACACGCTGCTGCAACTGATTCGCACCAATGTGCGCACGCCGGAGCAGACCGTGGGCGATATCTGGTCGCAGGTCGGCGCGGTGGAACTGATCGCGGCGCGGCTCCATGACATCCTGACCGAGTACGCCTTGCCCGGCATCGACGATCTGGCGCAGGCGCTGTTCGACCGCAGCGAGGCCGCCATGCGCCACGCCATTGCGCAGCTGCCGGAGGGCGAATATCGCTACACGATGCAAACCGACGGCTTTGGCGAGCGCTTCACCTATGCCGTGACGGCGCGCATCGGCAACGGCGAGATCGAGTGCGATTTCGCGGGCACGTCTCCGCAGCAGCCGCGCGGCATCAACTGCGTGCTGGCCTATACGAGCGCGATGACGGCCTATGCGATCAAGTGCCTGCTACTGCCCGACCTGCCGAACAACGACGGGCTGTTCCGTCCGATCCGCGCCGTGGCGCCGGAAGGCTCGCTGCTCAATCCGCGCTCGCCCGCGCCGGTGGGGGGCCGCGCCTGCACCGGCCACTACGTGCCCACCGTCATCTTCGGCGCCATGCAGCAGGTGCTGCCCGAGCGCGTGATGGCCGGCGCCGGCTCGCCGCTGTGGATCGCCAACCTCAGCGGCACCCGCGAGGATGGCCGCCCCTTCGCCACGGTGCTCTTCTATAACGGCGGTCTGGGCGCCACGGCCGGGAAGGACGGCGCATCCGTCATGTCCTGGCCGAGCAATATTTCGCCGACGCCGGTGGAAGTGGCGGAACGCGACGCGCCGCTGTTCTTCCGCTACAAGGCACTGCGCCCGGGCACCGGCGGTGCCGGCCGGCAGCGGGGCGGGCTTGGCGAGGAGGTGTGCTTCGTCAGCCGTCATCCCACGCCCCTGTCGATTGTCTTCCTGACGGAACGGCTGATCGTGCCGGCGCCGGGTTTTGCCGGCGGCGAGGCCGGCGCCTGCGGGGAAGTGCTGATCAACGGGCAAGCGGTGGATGCACGTCAGCCGCAGACGCTGCAGCCCGGCGACGAAGTGATCCTGCGTACCCCGGGCGGCGGCGGCTTCGGCCCGGCCACCGAACGGGACTTCGAGCGCATCGCGTACGATCGGGAACAGGGCTACGCCACCTGAATCGGCACGCATCATGCATGCGGAGGAGACAAGAGCCGGCACCTGAGGGTGCCTTTACCACACAACATCCGGGCGGACCCACGCCGCACCGGTGGAGAGGTAGTCATGCATTGCATCTTCAAGACGCTGTCCCTGCCCGTCGCGCTGTGGTTGCTGGCGCCCCTTGCCCACGCGGCCGATGCCACGCCGGCAGAGGTTGCCGCGTATCCCAACAAGCCAGTACGCATCATCGTGCCGTATCCAGCCGGTGGCTCCACCGACGTGCTCGCGCGCGTGCTCGGCCAGAAGATCGGCGAGGAAATGGGCCAGCCAGTGGTGGTGGAGAATCGCCCCGGCGCCAGCGGCAATATCGGCGCGAGCTATGTCGCCAAGTCGCCGGCGGATGGCTACACGCTGTTCCTCGGCACCTCCACTGCGCTAGCGGCCAACCCCGGCCTGTACAAGACGCTCCCTTACGATCCGCAGAAGGATTTCGCGCCGATCATCCTGGCCACGACGCTCGCCAGCCTGGTCGTCGTCAATCCATCGGTGCCGGTGAAGACCATGCAGGAGCTGAGCGCCTACCTGAAGGCGCATCCCGGCACGAGCTACGCGTCATCCGGCAACGGCACGCCGGCCCACCTCGGTGGCGAGCTATACAAGAAGATGGCGGGCGTGCAGATGAATCATGTGCCCTACAAGGGTGGAGCGCCGGCGCTGACGGATCTCATCGGCGGGCAGACCTCGTTGATGTTCGCGATCCTGCCCGAGGCGATGCCGTTCGTAAAGGAAGGCAAGCTGCGCGCGCTGGCCGTGACCACGGCCAAGCCCACCCCCAACGCCCCGCAGATGCCGACGGTGGCCGAAGCCGGCGTGCCGGGCTATGAGCTGGTCGGCTGGTATGCCTTCCTGGCGCCGCGCGCCACGCCGCAGCCCATCGTTTCCAAGTTGAACAAGGCGTTCGACGAGGCGCTGCAGGACAAGGCGGTGCGCGAGCGGCTCACCAGTCTCGGCTTCGACGTTGCCGGCGGCCCGCCGGAGCGCCTGGCCAGCACGATTCGCAGCGAGACGAAGAAGTGGAAGCAGGTCATCGACGAGGCGCACATCAACCTCGACTGACGATTGCAACGCCGGAAGGGCTGGGGCGGCGCGGGCGCGGGGCCGGCCGCTTCAGCCCGCTTTCCGGTGCGTGGTGCGGCGCGTGGCGCGACGCGGGGCGGCTTCCTCGCCGATGATCGACACGCCATCGGGCAGCGCCCGCGCACGGATGGTGTCCATGATGATGTCGAGCATGCGTTGCGAACTCGGCGACAACGAGCGCAGCCGCCGCGTGATCAGGCAGATCTCGCGTGACAGCACCGGCGCGGCCAGCTCACGGTAGGCCAGGTCGGTGAAGCCCGCCGCCTTGGCCGCCAGGGCCGGGATGATCGAGAATCGCCCGCCTTCGTTGAGCACCGCGAACAGCGACGTCGTGCTCGAAATCTCGTCATGTTCCCCGCCGAACACCGGCCAGTGGCCCGCGTTCTCGTGCAGGAAGGTGCCGATGCCCGTGTCGGCCGTGAAGGCGACGAAATCCTCTGGCGCAAGGTCCGCCCAGCGCAACGGACCGGCGCGCTTGGCTAGCGGATAGTCCGCGCGGCAGACCACGCCGTAGCGGTCTTCCAGCAGCGGCACGTAGGAGAGTTCGTCGATGCCCTTGTGGCGGCTGGTAATGGCGAAGTCGAGTTCCCCATCCATCACCATCTGTTCGACCTGCTCCGCGCCGGCATCGCGCAGCGTGAACGTCACGCCCGGATACTGCTGGCGAAACTTGCCCACGGCCGTGACCAGGAACTGATAGATCACCGACGCCGCCGCCGCGATGCGGATATGCCCTTTCTGGCTGTCCGCGAACGATTGCAGGTCGGAGATGGCGCTGTCGAAATCCCGCAGGATCCTGTCGGCCTCGGCCTTGAAGCGGACCGCCTCCTGCGTCATGATCACGCGCCGCGTGTTGCGGTCGAACAGTTTGAGCCCGACCGATTCCTCGAACTGCTGGATGGTCGCCGTCAGCGCCGACTGCGTAACAAACAGGCGCGCCGCCGCCGTGGTGAACGATCCGGCGTTGGCCACCTCGACAAACGAGCGTAGGTGACGCAGGGAGATATTGCGGTTCATGGCGCGCGCTGTGCGGCGTGGGGAGGGATGCCTGCAGCATATATTCGAAGCCGTGAATGATCAACGACGACTCATCGCGCGTAGCGAAAAGCCGTGCGCTGCTCACCCAACGCCAGCCCCGCGTCACTAGCCGCGGTCGAAGGCGGTCACCTTGGGTAGCACCTCCGCCAGGTAGTCCACCATCGTGCGCACCGCCGGCAGCAGGCCGATACGGTAGGGAATCAGGGCGGTGATACGCGCGTCAGCGGCGATCCATTGCGGCAAGATCTGCCGCAACGCGCCGGCCTTCAGCTCCGTCTGGCAGATGTACCCTGGCAACGCCGCGATGCCGATGTTTGCGCAGGCGGCTTCCTTCAGTGAAATCAGGCTGTTGCTCTGGAACCTCGGATCGATCGGCACCGTAACGGTGCGTTTGTCGGGGCCCTGCAAATGCCATTGCAGCGGTCCCTTGCTGACCATGCCGATGAGCGAATGGGTCATCAGGTCTTCCGGCTCCGCCGGCACGGACATTCGCTCAAGGTATTCCGGACCCGCGAACAGGTACCAGGGCGCCTTGGCCAGCGGATGCTGGATCAGGTTGGAGTCCTGCAACTGCCCGGTATGCCCCCGGATCGCCAGGTCGAAGCCCTCCCCCACGATATCCACCAGCCTGTCCGTGGCGGTCTCGACGATCTTGACCTTGGGATTCTCTGACAGGAAGGTAGGCAGCACGTGCCGCAGCGCAAACTGCGCGATCTCGGCGGCGGTGGTCACGCGGATCACGCCGCTGGGTTCGGCCAGCCGCTGGCGCATCGCCTCCTCGGCCACCTCCGCGCTGCGCAGCAGGTTCATCGCGTACTGGTAGAACTCCTGGCCCACCTCGGTCATGGCGAACTGCCGCGAGGTGCGATTGATGAGCCGCACGCCCAGCGACGCTTCCAGCTCCTTGACCCGATGGCTCAGCGTCGACTTCGGCAGGCGCAGCACCTCGCCGGCCGAGGTGAAGCCACCGCGGTCAACGACCTGCACGAAGAAATAGACGTCCTTCAGATCGAGCATTGGATGGGGGCGCGCAGTCCGCTGTCGCGATGGCAACGGCTGTCATATCGGTATGGTATCGAGGTCCGATCATACTGCACCGCGCGCGCCCAGTGGCATCCGGGCAAACCTTGGTACTTCCTGCCCCCGCCGTACGACCATCGTTCGGTTTTGCCGAACCTTGCGTACACGATCTGACCGCTGCCCAATCGATATTGAACGCTTAAGCTGTTGCACATGAGCGGCTCCGCGCTGTCTCGTGACCGTCAATACTCAAGTGGAGAGGACAATGTCGATGATCAAGGGATTTCATCATCTGACCGCCGGCGTAAGACACGCGCAGGAGGATGTGGATTTTTACGTCAAGCTGCTGGGGCAAAGCCTCGTCAAGAAGACCGTTCTTCTCGACGGCGAGGACCCGATCTATCACCTCTACTACGGCAATGCCAACGGCGACCCGGGCACGCTGGTGACCTCGTTCCCGTTCCGGCAGAAAGGGGTTGCGGCGCGCCCCGGCTCGGGCCAGGTCCGGGTCATCAACTATTCGGTGCCCACCGGCTCGCTCGACTTCTGGCGCGCCCGCTTCGACGCGATGGGCATTGCCTACGACAGCGCCATCACCGCGCGCTTCGACGAGCGGCGCCAGCGTTTTCATCACCCCTGCGGCATCGAGTTCGATCTGGTCGAGACGGATCTGGACAAGCGCCCGGCCTGCGTGGCCAGCGACATTCCCGAAGCATTCGCGATCCGCGGCGTGCACAGCATCACGCTGTCGCTGCGCGAGGTGGCCGAATCGATCCGCTTCATGAGCGAGGCGATCGGTTTCCGCCAGGTCGGCCAGACCGGGCCGTACTATCGCTTCGAGACGCACACCGGCGGCCCCGGCATGGTTGTCGAATTCCTGCATGAGCCGGATCGTCACCAGGGCTCCTCGGTCTATGGCGAAGGCACGATCCACCATGTGGCGTTCGCCGTCGACACCATGGACCAGCAGATGGCCCTCAAGGAAAAGTTTATGGCGCTGGGCTACATCGACACCTCGGAGTCGGTGAACCGCAACTACTTCCGCTCGATGTATTTCAAGATGCCGGGCGGTGTGATGTTCGAGGCGGCCACGACCGATATCGGCTTCGCCATCGACGAAGAACCCGGCCACTTCGGCGAGGAATTCCAGTTGCCGCCCTGGCTGGCCGACCGCAAGGACGAGTTGCTCGGGCGACTCGAACCCATTTCCGTTTGACCGACTTCACCCTGTCTGGACCTGACATGCAGAAACCCAAAGTACTGATCGCCTTCTATTCCCGCAACAGCTCGACCGAACTGCTGGCCAAGGCCGTGGCAGCCGGCGCCATCGAGGCCGGCGCGGAAGTCCGCCTGCGCCGCGCGCGCGAGGTGGTCGGCCCCGACGTCATGCGCCAGGCGCCGGGCTGGCTCGAGAACGCCACCGCCATGAACGACCGCTACGAAGCGCCGACCGAGGCCGACGCCGAGTGGGCCGATGCCATCGTCTTCGGCACGCCGACGCGCTTCGGCTCGATCTCGACGGAACTCAAGGCCTATATCGACGGCCTCGGCGGCCTGTGGTTCCAGGGCAAGCTCAACGGCAAGGTCGGCTCGGTGTTCGGCTCGACCTCGTCGCGCCACGGCGGCAATGAATCGACGCTGCTGTCGATCTACACGCCGATGGCCCACCTGGGCCTGATCATCGTGCCGCTGGGCTACGCCGACGCCGTGATGTTCAAGGCCGGCACGCCCTACGGTGCGACCCATGTCTCACACCTCGACGCCGACAAGCCCGACGAGGACCACCTGGCCGTGGCCCGCTTCCAGGGCCGCCGCGTGACCGCCGTGGCACGTTCGCTGCATTGCGAGCAGGAACCCGTGGCCGCTTGAGGTCGTTCCAGGTCGCTTGAGGTAAGAGAAAGGGCGGGGACTTATGGTCCCCGCCCTTCTTTATGCCCCCTCCGTCTGGTTCCTGTTACTGCTTCTACCCCAAACCTAAGCCGCCACGGCCTCGCCGCAGCACGCCACCGTTTCCATGTACCGCGAAGGCGGCATCGCGCCGAGCGTGGCCTGGATCGCCTCCTTGCAGAGCGACGGGCGCCTGGCGAGCAGCTCCACGTAACGCGTGACGTTCGGCAGTTCCTCCCACAGCGACGCCAGCCCGAGGTAGGCCATCCGCACCAGGTTCACGCCCCACAGCACATCGCCCAGCGTGAACGGGCCGCCCTTGAGATAGGTTTCCGACGACGAGGACAGCGTGTTTTCGAGATCCTTCAACAGGCTGGCCACGTGCTGGCGCGCGGCCCGCTGGAACGCCGCGTCGTGGCGGACGGACTTGCCACCGCGCTCCTTGGCGATCTTGGCGCGATAGGCGGCCACCAGCACCGCATCGTCCGCATTGGCGGCGATCATCGCCTCGAGCGCCATGATCTTGTAGTCGTAGACCCGTTCCATGCCAGCCTTGAGCACATCGGGCCGCGCATCCGCATCGGGATGAAAGCCATAGAGCAGCGTGCCGTTCGGGATCCTGTCGACGATATCGACCTGCCGCATCACCGCCGCGCGCGCGACCGCGTCCTCTGGCACCAGTTGCACCGGGTCATGGGACACCGCGTCCAGGTAGCAGCAGATCCGCTTCGAATCGGCGATGACCCGGCCGGCCTCGTAGTCCACCAGCAGCGGCACCACGCACGGATCGAAGCCTTCGGTCTCGACCGAGGTGCGCCCGCTGTAGCCGCTGACGAATGCCCTGTCCACCTCTCGCCCGGCGATCAGGCGCAGCCGGACATAGGGCGGATGGTAGTGCTCGGCGGCGACGACACCCGCCGGCCCCATCGAACCGAGGATCATCATGTCGTTCGAGCGGTACGACAGGCGCTTCTCGGCCAAGACCGTACGCACCTTCTGCGAGCAGAGCGAACTCGCCGCATGAAAGAGCTCGAAACGCGGCGCGGCGTCGTCCCCGACGATGGTGATCCGCGCGGGGTCGGCCATGGCGGCACGGGCATCGGCCGCCAGACTCTTCAATCTCGTATGGTCCATGGCTGTGTTCTCCTTACTTGTGCATGTGCGGGCATGCCGCCGGCGGGTCGCCGATGAAACCGCGCGCCGACCAGAGTTCCGGGAACGGGATCTCCGCCATGGACGGCAGCAGCCAGGCAACGCCCTCCGTGCCGAAGTAGGCCGGGCGGGCGCCGAACGTGCGGCGCGTGGCCATCAGGTGCAGGTGCTTCCAGGCGGAGAAGCCCTCGGCGACATCGGCCAAGGTCTCGCCAAGACGCTGGAGTTCGACATGCTGGTTCGGGTTGGCATACATAACGCGCCAGGCTTTCTCGACATCCTTGCTGGGTGCATAGGCCTGGCTGAAGTCGCGCTTGAGTACCGTGGCCGGCACCGCGAAGCCGTGGCGGTCCAGGTAGCCGAGCACGTCGTCGTAGACGCTCGGCTGGTGCAGCGTCGTGTTGAGCTGGTCCCAGCGCGCGGGTTGCGGTTCGAAATGCTGCAGGTGCTCCGCCTGCTTGATGCCGAGCAGGTAGACCATCTGCCGGTAGGTCCAGCCCTGGAGCGCGGTGTCCTTGCCGAACGTCGCTACCGCGCGGGACAGGATAGCCAGCAGGTCGTTGGGCGTCATCCACGCCAGCGAGCGCCACGTCGCGTTAAGCGGCTCATGATGGGCGACCACGCGTTGCAGGGTCTTGATGGCCTGCGTCAGGTCATTGGCGCGCAACTGCGCCTGGGCGATCCGCAGCTCCTTGATGATCAGCATCCAGTACAACTCGGACACCTGCACCGACGTGATCCACGCATGCTCGCCCGGATGATCGCTGACCGGGTGTTGCAGCGAGTGCAGCACGTCGGTGCGCATCCACGCGCTGTAGGGCGTTTGCCCGGGGGAAGCGCTGGCCGGGGCGGCGCGCTCTGGCTTGACGGTTTCGTCCATCGTCGTCTCCTGGTTGTGGGGGGTCAAATCTCGTGGGCCGTGCCTGCCCGCAGCAGCAACTCCATCTGCTGCGCGATCTGGAGCAGCGCGCCGTCGTCGCCCGGCTTGGCCACGACCTGCAACGCCGCGGGAAGGCCGCAGTCGCCGGTGGGCAATGGAATCGAGATGGCGGGAAACCCGGCGATGTTGAATGGCGCGGTGTAAGTCATCAGCGCCTCGCGGACCGTGCCCGACCACGCGCCGATCTCGACGTTTGCAGCGCCAAGATGGGGGGCGACGCACGGGCAGGTCGGCAGCACGAGGTAGTCGACCGTCGACATTGCCTCGTGCAGCCTGGCCGTGAACTGGCGCCGCGTCTGCTGGGCCGCCGCATAGCCGCGCAGGTCCATCGTCTCCGCACGCCGCAATCGGTCGACGGTTTCCGGGTTGTAGTGCGTGGCGATGCGGTCCCAATCGTTGCGCCGGAAGTGCTCGATGCCGCCTTCGATCAGCACGATGGTCGCGAAGGCATCGAATACGGCATCGAACAGGCCGGACGTGTCGACGTCCACGCAGGCGAAGACCTGCCCCAGTCGACCGATCGCCCCCTTGAATGCCGTGGCGACTACCGGGCTCGTCGGCACCGGCGCGATCTCCGGGATCACGCCGAGGCGCGCGGACAGCCACGCATCGCTTTCGGGTACCTCGATATGAAGGGCATCGGCCAGCAACAGCACATCGTCGACCTGCGCCCCGAGCAGGCCGACGTGGTCGCACGTGGGTGCCAGCGGAAACACGCCGCGCGTGGAGAACGTATCGAACGTCGGCTTGTATCCGACCACGCCGCACAGCGCGGCGGGAATGCGCACCGAGCCACCCGTATCGGTGCCCACGCCGGCCATGACGGCCCCATCGGCAATTGCCGCCGCCGCGCCGCCGCTGGAACCGCCCGGGATGCGCGTGCGGTCGAGCGGGTTCAGCGTATCGCCAAACTTTGTACTGGCGGTGGTCACGCCCCACGCGAACTCATGCGTCGTGGTCTTGCCGATGAGGATCGCGCCGCGCTCCGTCAGCGCTTTCACGATGTCGGCATCGGCGGCGGGCAGGTGCCCGAGGTAGGCCGCCGAGCCGTAGCGGGTCTCCAAGCCTTTGGTGTCGATGAGGTCCTTGATCGCGATGGGCAACCCTTCCAGCGGACGCTGCCGATTGTCGGCGTAACGGCGGTCACTCTCTGCCGCCGCCTTGAGCGCGCGGTCCCAGTCGATGGTCGAGAAGGCGTTGATGGATCGCTGGCTCGCTTCCGCCGCGTGGAGCGCCTGCTCCGCCAGCGCGGTTGCGGATATCTGCCGCGTCGCCAGGGCATCGAGCGTCTTGCGCAGGCCGGCCGGTTGCGTGGCCGCGCGGGCCGACTGCAGCAGATCACGGTGGTGATGGTCGGGATGGAGATCAGGATGGACGTCGAGATGGGTCATCACCACATGCTCTCCAGCAGTGCGTCGAGCTTCTGGCCGGCGTGGTCGCCCAGGTCACCGACCTCGGCGGGATAGTTCTGCTTCAGGAGCGCCGCCACCTCGGGCAGCTTCGCGCGGTCGAAATCGAACGCGGCGAGCCGGCTGGGCAGTTGCAGCGCGTCCACGACATCCGCAATGCGGTTGGCCAGTGCCGTGGCAGCGGTGACGTCCCCCTTGCCGGAAGCGAAGATGCCGAACTTGTCGCCATAGGCTTCGGCGCAGGCGCGAATGACGGGCGCCAGCGTGATGCACGAGGTCATGCTGTGCGGCAGCCCGAACGTGCCGCCGAGGATGTGCCCGATGCGATGGCTCAGTCCGTAGATGACCGATGCGGGATAGAAGTAGCACTGCCAGGCGCCAAGCTGGAGTTGCAGCAGGTCTTCGGTCGAGACCAGCCCGCGCGCGATGGCTTCCCGTGTCTCAAGCTGCTGCGGCCACTTCTCCAACACGGCGAGGAAACGCTCGACGCCCCGCGCGGCCAGGATCGCGTGCGGATGATCCACGTCCACCTTGCGCATCCCTTCCACCGCGTGGTCGATGCCCTTGATGGCCGAGCTCAGCAACAGCGCGCGCGGGGTATCGATGACCAGCCGGGGGTCGATGGCAACGATCTTGGGCGCCGTTTCGCGCACGGCGTAGCTGCGCTTGAATTTCTGCGGACCGTCCGTCTCCGTCACACCGAAGTAGTGGGAGAACTCGGAACCGGACAAGGTCGTCGGGAAGGCCGCGATGGGCAGGTAGCGCCCGGTCTGCTTGAAGTGCGCGTAGGAGACCGCCTTCGCTGCGTCGAGCACCGAGCCCCCGCCCAGCGCGACAATCGACTGCGCGTCACGCGTGAGGCACGCTTGCAGGCCGTCGCGCACGGCGAAGTCCGGCACATGCGGTGGCAGGTCGATAAAGGCCCCCACGCCATCCCGGATGCCGGGCTGCAGGACGTTACGATGCAAGGATTCGAGGAACCCGACCGTGAACGTGATCGGGCGGCGGATGCCGCGGTCTCCCAGCGACGCGGCAACGTCCTCCAGGATGTCGTGTCCCCAGACAATTTCTTCTTGCGGCAGGCATTTCAACTGGTTCATCCACTCACTCCAACGTGTGTCGCATGCAATCGATGCATCGATCCCGAGTGAGAAGATAGGCGATCCGGATTCAGCCGTGCGCGCGGCTTTCAGGAACATTGCGTCCATGAATATGGACGCCGGAATGCGTGCCTTGGCGCGCGCCTGCCAACGGTGCATCGCGGCCACGCAGCGGTGCAAGCGGCACGTTTTTCACCTCCGCTCACACAGGTAAACCCTCGGACTTCGGCACCGTCTTCACGCATGACGCGCCGGTGCGGTGCATCGTTCATCGTTCTCGGACGAAGCATGCAAGCATCGCCATCTTTTCACCGTCCACCACGCGGCTATGATTTTTTCACCACGACCCCACCACGGAGAAAAGAGCGATGGAAATGGAATTGGAGGCTGAGATGGAGACGGCGATGAACATGGCGATGGACACGGAGATGAGCACGGCGGCCACGCGGTTCACCGAGACACTGATTCGCGGGCGCCGCAGCAAGCGCGCGTTCCTGGACCGGCCGGTGCCGCTGCGGGCGGTCAGGGACATCCTGTCGGTGGCGAAGTACGCGCCGAGTTCAAGCAACACCCAGCCCTGGAAATGCTATGTGCTGACCGGCAGCGCACGCGAGCGAATCACCGATGCCGCGGTCGACGCCTACCGCGCCGGGCCCGACACGCTGGCCCACGAGTATCCGTTCTTCCCCAAGGATCTGCCGGCGCCGTATTCGTCACGCTTCAACATGTTCCGCGGCATGCTCGGTGACGCGCAGGGTGTAGCCAGGAGCGATATCGTCGGGCGGCGGCGCGACGTGGAACGCCAGTTCCGCTTCTTCGACGCGCCGGTCGGCCTGATCTTCACGATGGACCGCTGCCTGGAGTGGGCCAGCTTCCTCTGCTACGGCTGCTTCCTGCAGAACGTCATGCTGGCTGCGCGCGCGGAAGGACTGGATACCTGCCCGCAGCAAATCTGGTCGCTGCAGTCCGATGTGCTCCGCAAGGGCCTCGGCATTCCCGACTGCGAGATGGTGGTGGCCGGCATGTCACTGGGTTATGCGGACAACAGCGTGCCCGAGAACAACATGGCGATTCAGCGGCTGGAACTCGACGCTTTCGTCTCTTTCATCGACAACTGAGGCCCGGCGAGTCACGCCAGGCTGCCGCCCGCTACCATCATCACCAGCACCAGGGCGAGCAGCGCGACATACGTGACAGCGTGGACGCGGTCCGGGATGCGGCCGATCCAGCGTGCCGCCAGCCGGATCCCCACCCAGGAGCCGGCCGCCAGCACGACAAAGGCCAGCAGGTCGACATAGCCGGCGTGACCGGGCCCGAAGGTCGCGCCGTGCTGCCAGGCCAGCGCGACGTAGGTGACGGTGGCCGCAATCGCCATCGGCAATGACAGCGGATTGGCCATCGCCGTCGCCTGCGTCATGGTGGCCCCGCGCCGGCGCATCAGCGGCACGGTCATCACGCTGCCGCCGACGCCCAAGAAAGCGGCAATCGCCCCGATGCCGATGCCGATGGCGGCCGTCGCGCCTGCGGTCATCGGCCGCGCGGTGCCCGGGCCGGCATGCATGAATCCGGGGCGCAGCGTGCTGTCCACGATGGTCACGGCCAGATAGGCGACGAACGCCCACCGCACCCAGTCGCCATTGAGCCAGCTCGCGGCGGCGGCGCCAACGACCGCACCGACGGCGATATAGGCACCCATCGCCCGGATGCGCGGCCAGTCGACATTGCCGGCGCGATGGTGGCGCCACGTCGCCATGGAAGCGCCAAAGATCATCACGCACGACGAGGTGGCCACGGCGATCTGCATGGCCGCCTGCGCCACGGCGCTGCCGGCGGCGTGCGTCATCGTCAGCATCGTATAAAGCAGCGGCACCACGACAAAACCGCCGCCAAACCCGAACAGCACCGTCGTCACGCCGGCCAGGCCGCCGCAGAGCATGAGTACCGCGTACATCGACATCGTTAGCCCTCGTTTCCCATCGAACGGATGATCACGATACGGCGGATGCGGCTGGCAAACTTGCGATGTTTGGACAATAATCTTCGAGATCCTGCCAACGCCTCTCGTGTCCCGATGATCAATGTACCGCTCGACAGCGTCGATGCCAGCCCGTGTGCCGCGCTGGCCATCGGCACCGACTACACCTTCGGCACGCTGCTCGACACGCACAGCCACCGCCGCGCCCAGTTCCTGTATGGCATGACGGGATTGATGGAGGTGGGCACCGAGGAAGGCGCGTGGGTGGTGCCGCCCTATACGGGTGTGTGGATTCCGGCGCAGAAGCCGCATCGGGTGCGCATGAACGGGGTCAGCACGCGCAGCGTCTACGTGCTGCCGGAGTCGGCGCCGCGTGATAGTCCGGGCTGCGAGGTGCTGGTGGTCAGCCCCTTGCTGCATGCCCTGCTGTTAGCTTCGGCAGACGTGCCCGCGCACTACATGGCGGACAGCCGCGACGGGGCGCTGATGCAGCTCATCCTGTTCGAACTGAATCGCGCGCCAACCTTGCCCCTGTTTGCGCCGATGCCGCGCGACCCGGCGCTCGCCAGGCTCTGCGCGGCACTGCTGGCGCACCCCGATATCGGCGCATCCGCCGAAGACTGGGCGCGGCAGCTCCACTGCAGCCCGCGCACGTTCGCGCGCCTGTTCCAGCATCAAACGGGGATGTCGTTCGGCGCATGGCGCCAGCAGGCGTGCCTGTTGGCCGCGCTGTCGCGCCTGTCGGCCGGAACGCCTGTCACGGAGGTGGCGCTCGATCTCGGCTACGACAGCCCGAGCGCGTTCTCGACGATGTTCCGCAAGGCGCTGGGCGCGCCGCCCTCGTCATTCCTGCAGGCCAGGCGCTAGCAGCGGCGACCGCATGCCCGCCACATCCATCTCGACCCGGAGAATCTCGCCTGCGGTGGAGTCAGTCACGTAAAGCGTCTTGCGCGCCGGGCCGCCGAACGCCACGTTGGTCAACGAGTGGCCGGGGGTGCCACAAATCACCTCGACAGGTTCCGCCCGGTGATTCAGCACCCAGACGTAGGCGAGCCCCGGGTTGGCTACCAGCAAGCGTCCGGACTGGTCCATCGCGAGCCCGTCGGGTCCGCTGGGACCATAGGACGTGAAGAACTGCCCCGTCTTGGACACACTCCCGTCTGCGAGCAGCGGCATCCGCCACACACAGTTCCCCCGCGTTACGGCCACAAACAGGAAACGTTCGTCCGGAGACAGGACGATGCCATTGGGACTCGGCACGTTGGACAGCAGCAGGTCCAGCCGGCCTTCGCGGGTCAGCCGGTAGACCCGGCCGGTGGGGTCGTGCAGGCCGGTCTGGCCCTGGTCCGTGAAGTACACGTTGCCTTGCGAGTCGAGCGTCAGGTCGTTCACGCCCTTGAAGCTTTCCGTGTTGCGGCGCGCCAGATAAGGCCGGACCTCGCCCGTGCGGGTCTCCACCACCATCAGCCCGCTGCGGTAGTCCGTGACCAGCAGTTGGTCGGGAGCGATGAATTTCATGCCGTTGGGCTCGCCGTCCCACTCGGCGATCACCTCCCACCCTCCCCCGTTGTCGATCCGGAAGATGCGACCGTTGGGAATATCCGTCACGTAGACATTGCCCGCATCGTCGACGACCGGACCTTCGAGGAACGAGTCGATGGCCCGCCCCCCCTGGTTGGCATCGGACCATTCGGTCTGACGACGTTTGCGATAGCGCTCCGGCAGGCTGCTGAACAGCGCTGGCTGGCGGATCGTTGGCGGGGTGAGGAGGAACATGTCGATTACCTGAAGAGGGTTGCGCAGGGTGTCCGCCCGGTCACTGCTTCTCGAAGCCGGTCGCAGTGGCGACCTTACCCCAGAACGCCGTGCGCGCCCCCATCTCCTTGCGGAAGGCCCCGGCGTCCCAATAGCCGGCATCGGCCCCGATGCTCTCGGCGTAGGTGCGCATGTCGGGCGTCGCCATCGCCGTGGCGACTTCCTTCTGCAGGCGAGCGAGGACATCCGCCGGCGTGCCCTTCGGCGCCCAAAGACCCGTGAAGTTCGTGACGCCATAGCCGCGCACGCCTGCCTCGGCGAACGTGGGCACACCGGGCAGCGCCGGCAGGCGCTTGTCGCCGCTCACGGCGAGCACGCGCAGCTTGTTGCCTTGCACTTGGCCGATCACGCCCGAGATGGAGGCCATCTGGAAGTCCACGGTGCCACCCAGCAGCGCCACGGTCGCCTCGCCCGCGCCCTTGAAGGGCACATGCATGAAGTGCGCGCCGGCGGCCAGCCCTAGCGCCTCACTGGCGAAATGGGGCGTCGACCCCGGGCCACCCGAGCCATAGGAGATCTTGCTGTCCGCCCCCTTCGCGGCGGCAACCAGATCGTTCAGCGTCTTGAACTTGCTGTCCGCCTTGACCACCACGCCCATCGGCGCGAATACATAGGCGCAAACCGGCTGCAGGTCTTGGGCGTAGTCGAACGGGAGCTTCTTGAAGATATGGGGCAGCAGCGCGTAGGTCGTGTCGTTGGCCAGCAGCGTGTAGCCATCCGGCGCCGATCGCGCCACCTGGACCGCGCCGATGGTGCCCGTCGCCCCGGCCTTGTTTTCGACGAAGAAGCTCTGGCCGGTCTGCTCGGTCAGGCGCTGCGCCATCTTGCGCGTGACCGCATCAACGGCGCCGCCCGGCGGATAGGGCACGACGATCTTGACGGGCTTGGCCGGCCAGGTCTCGGCGTGCACGCCCATCGAAAGGACGGCGAGCGCCGCCATTACCAGTTGCGGCAGCCATCCGGCGCCGCGTTGTTGCGTGGTCATGTGTGTCTCCAAACTGCTGTGTCTTTTTGATCGCCCCGCTCCAGGCGGGGTCGCCATGCGTATCGCGGACGGAGGTGGCCTCCCGCTAGCCCTTCGTCAGTACCGGCTCCCGCTCGCGGTTCAGTACCCCCAGCACGTTCTTGGCCGCGGCCACGCCCATGTTGACGTAGGCCGCACCCGTCACACCGCCGATGTGCGGCGTCAGAATCACGCCCGGTTGCCCGTGGAAAATATGCGGCGCGGTCATCGGCTCGACGGCGAAGCTATCGAGCCCGGCCCCAGCCACTTGCCCCGACTGGACCGCCGCCAGCAGGGCCGGTTCGTCGATCAGCCCGCCGCGCGCGGTGTTGACGACGATCACGCCCCGCTTGCAGCGCGCGAGCACGTTGGCGTCCAGCATCTTGCGATTGTCGTCCGTCAGCGGGCAATGCAGCGAGATCACGTCGGACTCGGCCCAGATCGCCTCGAGTCCGACCGGCCGCACGTAGTCGGGCAGATTCCTGGCGAACGGGTCGAAGCCGATCACGCGCATATCCATGGCGTGGCACATCCGCGCAAAGCGCAGCCCGATGGTGCCCAGGCCAACCAGTCCCACGGTGCGCCCGCTCAGTTCGACACTCTTGTGCGTGGCCTTGTCCCAGTGGCCGCCGTGCATGCGCGCATCGAGCGGCACGATCGACTTGGCGCAGGCCAGCATCAGCGCCAGCGCATGCTCCGCCACGGCGGCGGCATTGGCACCGACCGCCGCCAGCACCTCCACGCCCCGCGCTGCGGCGGCAACCTTGTCGATGGTATCCGTGCCGCTGCCGTGCTTGGCGATCACCCGCAGTGACGGGGCGGCATCCATGACCTCGGCCGTCACGCTACCGTAGCGGACGATGATGGCAACCGGGTCTTGTTGTTTCGCGAGGGCGACCAGGTCAGCGGGTTGCGGGGTCTTGCCGGCGAAGACGATCGTGTAGTCGTGGAGGATGGCGAGGGCTTCGGGCGCCAGGTCCGCCCCCGTCACGATGATGGCGGGCCGGCTCGTCACAGCGTTTCTCCCTGCTTGAGCACGCCGGCGGTCACCAGCGAGGCCAGCAGCCACGGCGCCGTGGTATTGCCTTCCTTGATCTGTGCGATCCGCTTGGCTTCGGCCGCTTCCTTGTGTTCTGCGGCGGCGAGCAGCGACTCGATCTTGTCCCGCTCGACCACCACCACGCCATCGGCATCGCCGCAGACGTAGTCACCCGGGTACACCGTCACGCCCCCGACGCAGACCGGGTGACCGATGCGGCCGCCGACTTCCTTGGTCGGGCCGTTCGGGTTGGTACCCACGGAGAAGACGGGGAATTGCATCTCCTCCAGTTCGATGCTGTCGCGCACGGCGCCGTCGATGACCACGCCGGCCAGCCCGAGCTGGCGTGCCGCGTTCATCATGATGGTGCCCATCAGCGCGGAAGTCTGGTCGCCCTTGCCATCGATGACGAGGATGTCGCCCGGTTGGGCCAGCGCCAGCGCGGCGTGGATCATCAGGTTGTCGCCGGGGCGAACCTCGACCGTGAAGGCCGGACCAGCGAGCTTCATGCTCGGGCGCAGGGCCTTGATGCGGCCATGCAGCGCGCCACGGCGGCCCGCGACGTCGGCGAGAATCGCCGGCTGGAATTTCGCGGCCTTGGCGACAACGGCGGCCGATACGCGTTCAAACGATTGGTTGATATTGGGCAGGCTCATGGCTTGGCTCCGGTAGGCAAGGGGAAAGGGAGAGGAGGATTAGTCCAGCTTGGTGCCGGAGTCCTTGATGATCGAAGCCCAGCGGGCGATGTCCTGACGGATCTGCGTGCCGAACGCCTCGGGGGAGCCGCCAAGGACCAGCGCACCCTGGTCGTTCAGCTTCTTCGCCAGATCGGGCGACTTGAGCGCCTTGTTGAACTCGGCATTCAGCCGCGTGACGATGTCCTTCGGCGTGGCGGCCGGTGCGGCGAAACCGAACCAGGTCGAGGCCTCGAAACCGGCGTAGCCGGACTCGGCGATGGTGGGTACCTGGGGCAGATCGTCCACGCGCTTCGCCGAGGTGACCGCCAGCGGGCGCAGCTTGCCGCTCTTGATATGGGCCAGCAGGGTCGGCACCGACGAGAGATACAGGTCGACCTGACCGCCGATCAGGTCGTTCACCGCCTGGGCGGCGCCCTTGTACGGCACGTGAATCAGCTTGATGCCGGCCGTCTTCTGCAGCAACTCGCCCGAGAGATGGGCGACGGTGCCATTGCCGGGCGAGGCGATATTGAGCGCGCCCGGCTTTGCCTTGCTGGCCTTGATGACATCGGCCAGGGTCTTGTAGGGTGAGCTGACCGGCGTCACGAGGACGAGCGGCGCGCTGGCCACGAGGCTGATCGGCGTCAGGTCCTTGACCGGGTCATAAGGCAGATGGCTGAACAGTGTGGGGTTGATGGCAAGGTTGCTGGTCTGCCCCAGCACGATGGTGTAGCCGTCGGCGGGGGCCTTCGCTGCGGCGTCCACGCCCAGGTTGCCGCCCGAGCCGGGCTTGTTGTCCACCACGAAGGTCCAGCCCGTCGATATGGCAACCTTGTTGGTCACTTCCCGCGCGATGATGTCGGTGCCCCCGCCTGCCGGGAACGGCACGATGACGCGAATCGGCTTGGAGGGATAGGCGGGTGCGGCGGCCGCCACGTGGGCAGCGCCAAGCAAAGTGACGGCAAGGGTGAACATGCAGCGGCGAATCGCGCTCATGACTGTCTCCGAATCTCGTTGTGTTGTGAGACGGATTGTTGTCGAACGTTTCACGCCATACAATGCCGTTTCGTACCACGCAACGCGTTTCGTGCCATGAACCCAAAAAGTGATGAAATCAGCCCCGCAGGTACTGAGGAGGCCGCGAGCGGCGTCATCGCGGTCACGCGGGCGCTGCGCGTGCTGGAGGCCTTCGGAGTCAACGATCCGCAGCTGTCCCTGGCGGAACTGAGCCGCAGGACGGGTATCCACAAGACCACGGTGCTGCGGCTGGCGCGCACGCTGGCTGCGGACAACTATCTGGTGCAGAAGGAAGACGGGAGCTGGCGGCTTGGGCGTGCGGCCGGCTGGCTGGGCGCGTGCTACCAGGCGACCTTCAACGTGCAGGACGTGGTGGAGCCGGTGCTGCGCGAATTGACCATCAAGACCGGGGAAAGCGCGTCGTTCTATGTTCGCGAAGGCAGACAGCGGACCTGTCTGGTGCGTGTGGAAGGTCCGCAGGCGATCCGGCACCATGTCCGGATTGGCGCGGCCCTGCCCCTCGACAGTGGATCGCCCGGCCGGGTGATCCTCGCCTTCTCAGGGGAGCCCGGCGACCTCTATGAAACGATCCGGCGCCGTGGCTTCCATTTGTCGCTTGGGGAGCGCGAAGCGGAGGTATCGAGCGTCTCGGCGCCCGTATTCGGACTGCACTGGCGGCTGCTGGGATCGATGTGTATTTCGGGACCGACGGCGCGTCTGGGGGAAGACCGGCTGCTGGAACTCGCGCAGACGGTCGTCGATGCAGCGAACAAGCTTTCGTACGCCATGGCGGGCAGCCAACGGCCGGCCATGCCCGTCGACAAGCCGGCGACGTGGCACCCGTGATCGCCTAGAACGTCGCGGGCGAATTCACCCAGAGCACCTTCGCCACGACATCGCCGACGTTGCGGTAGCCATGCGGCACCTGGCTCGAGAACGTAAACGCATCGCCCGGGCCGATCAGGTAGATATCGTCGCCCAGCATCAGCTCCAGCTTGCCTTCCAGCACGTAGCCGACTTCCTCGCCCTGATGCTCGATCTGGCCGTCACTGGCTTCGCCGGGCCAGACGATGTGGATGTTGGCCTGCAGCAGGCCGCCGCGCTTGGGCAGCACCACGCGTTCGAGCGCCACGCCACCCACACGGATCACGGGCCGTTCGCCGTGACGGAGGATCGGCGACTGGTGCGCGTCATCCTCGCTGGTGAGCGCGCCGATATTGGTGTCGAGCGCCACGGCCAGCCGGTGGAGCGTGGTGAATGACGGCGTGGCCAGGCCACGCTCGACCTTCGAGATCAGGCTCTCGGAGCAACCGGCCTTGTTAGCCAGTTGCAATAAGGTATAGCCGGCCACCAGCCGCGCGTGGCGCAGCTTGACACCAAGCGTCAGGGTGGCCGACTTGCTGTCGACCGGCTCTTGCGGGATCGGGCTCGCGGTCTTTGCCATGCGGGCTGGTTGGTTGGTATTCAAAGGGGCCGCCACGCGCACCGGGGGTCGGTCACGGCCGGCGGCAGGCCAGTTCGGCGACAGTGTACGCCAGCGCCTGCGCGCCCAGGAACAGGTCCGTGGCATCGGTGTCCTCCGCCGCGTTGTGGCTGATCCCGTCCTTGCTCGGCACGAAGATCATCGCGGTCGGGCAATGATCGGCCACGTACATGGCATCGTGAAAGGCGCCGGACGTGAGCCGCATCGGCGGCGCTCGGCCAGCAAGCTGGCTGGCCCGCCCGCAGGCGCGCTGAATGGACGCCAGCATGGATTCGGGAAAGTACGTCGGGCCACGATGGAAGAAGCGCGTGATCGCTACGTCGGAGGCCGGGGCATGACGCGTGCAGGCCAGCCGCAGCGCGGCCTCGGCGCGATCGAGGGCGGCATCGTCCAGGCAGCGCATGTCCACCGTGAATGTCACCTTGCCCGGGATGGTGTTGACCGAATTCGGCACCACCGCCCATTGGCCAAGCGTCAGGCGCAGTTCCGGCGCGCCCGGTGCCCCCGGTTCGCGTGGGGCCAGCGCGTAGAGGTCCTGCGCGATGGCGACGGCCACTGCCATCGCATCGCGCCGCACGGCCATGGGCGTGGTGCCGGCGTGTGCCATGGTGCCTGCGCACTCCACGCGGAACCATCGCACCGCCTGGATGCCCGTGACGACCCCGAGCGGCACGGCGGCAGCCTCCAGCACGGGGCCCTGCTCGATATGGAGTTCCACGCAGGCGGACATCGGTCGCGCCATCGGCACGCGCTCCACGTCAGGACTGGCGGCCAGCGCCGCGTCCAGTGCATCGCCAAACCGGACGCCGGTCTGGTCGGTGGCATCGCGATAGCCGGCCAGCCGCGCCGGCTCGACGAAGGCGCTGGAGCCCATCGCGCCGGGCCCAAAGCGGCTGCCCTCCTCGTTGGTCCACGACACCACCTCGATGGGTCGCACCGTTTCGATGCCCGCCGCGTTGAGCGCCGCGATCACTTCGAGGCCGGCCAGCACGCCATACGCCCCGTCGTACTTGCCGCCCACCGGCTGGGTATCGGCATGGCTCCCGGTCAGCACGGGAGGCAGATCCTCGCTACCAGCCCGCCGGAAGAACAGGTTTCCGCAATCGTCGATGCTGACCTGGCAGCCCAGCGCGCGCGCCTGATCGACGAGGTGGCGGCGCGACACGAGGTCGATGGCTGTCAGCGTTTCGCGCGACACGCCGCCGTCGTCACGACCGCCGAACTGCGCCAAGGCGGTGAGCGATGCCGCCAGGCGATTGGCGTCGACATGGTCCTGTGCCCGTTCGGCGAGGGCCTGTACGGTGTTATCCACGATGGCCTCGGCGGGCTGATGCAAGCGATTCAACATGTTCTCCTGGTGTCAGGCCGCCAGAGCCAGCGCCTGAGATAAACGATGTGCCACGGCCAGTACGCGCGCATCGGCGTGGCGTGGCGCGGTCACTGTCACGCCGACAGGCATGCCGCCAGCGCCCGTTCCGGTCGGCACATGGACGCAAGGCGTACCGAGCAGCGTCCACATGCGGCAGAAAATCGGGTCGCCGGTAGCGGCGAGGCCCTCGGGCGCTTCGCCTTCTGCGCTGGGGGCCAGGACCACATCGAATCCTTCCAGCGACACTGCCAGCGACATGCGCGCCTGTTCCGCGAGCGCCAGCGCAGCGCGAAAGCGCTCGCCTGTCACCGCACGCCCCACTTCGAGCTGCCTGGCAAAGGCCGCGCTGAAATCCGCTGCCCGATCGCGCGCTTCCGGTGCGAACGCGGCGACGGCTTCGAAGGCCATGATGTCCATCTGGGCCTCGGTGAGACCATGGCAGGCGACGGGCAACTCGACATCCTGAATCGACGCGCCGAGGCCCTGCAGCGTCCGTACCGCCGTCTCCAGCGCGGCACGCGCATCGGCACCCGCGCGCTCCCAGTGCGACGTGCGGACGATGCCGACGCGCAACGGGGTCGGTGCCTGGGCACAAGCCTCCGTAATCGAGACATCGCGTGCCAGCGTGCCGATGAACAACGCCGCATCGTCCACGCGCCGGGCCAGCACACCCACCGTATCCAGGCTGGGCGACAACGGTTTGATACCGGCCAGCGGCAACGTCGCGTGGGTGGGCTTGTAGCCAATCACGCCACAGTAGGCGGCAGGCCGAATGATCGACCCTGCGGTCTGCGTGCCGAATGCCAGCGGCACCATGCCAGCCGCCACGGCGGCGGCAGAGCCACTCGACGAGCCACCCGGCGTGCGCGGGGCATTCACGGGCGCGCGTGGATTGCACGTGGGGCCCGGCTGGAATGTCGCGAATTCCGTGGTCACGGTCTTGCCCACCACCACCGCGCCAGCACTTCGCGCCAGTGCAACGGCGGCGGCATCCAGCACAGGTCGATGCGTCGCGTAGATCGGCGATCCGTATGTCGTCGGCAGATCCGCCGTATCCATCAGATCCTTGACGCCGAGCGGTACGCCGTGCAGCGCCGCTGACGCAGTGCCGGCATCCAGACGCCGCGCCTGCGCGATGGCCGCTTCACCGCCAACGTGCTGCCACGCATGGATGACATCGTCCTGCGCCCGGATGCGATCGAGCGCAGCCTGCACGACGGTTTCCGCGCGCAGCTCGCGACGGGCCATGCGCGCCACCAGTTCGCGCACGGGAAGATCGAGATATTGGTCCAAAGCTTCAGTCTCCAGAATCGATCCGCCAGCACTCAGCCAAAGTAGGCGGCGCGCACTTCGTCATTCTCACGCAACGCCTGCGCCGAGCCTTGCGCCACCACGCGCCCCTGCGTCAGCACATAGCCCTGGTGCGCAATCGCCAGCGTCTGGCGCGCGTTCTGCTCGACCAGCAGCACGGTCATGCCCAGCTCGTTGATCTGCTGGATGACCTTGAAGTTCTCCTTCACGTACAGCGGCGACAAGCCAAGCGACGGTTCATCGATGACCAGCAGGCGCGGCTGCGCCATCAATCCGCGCCCGATCGACACCATGGCCTGTTCGCCGCCCGACATGGTGCCGGCCAACTGTGCGGACCGCTCGCGCAGGCGCGGGAATATCTCGTAGACGCGCGCGATGCGCTCCCGCACCTTGGCCGGATCGGCCTCCAGGAAGGCGCCCAGTGCCAGGTTCTCGGCAACGGTCATGCGCGGAAATACCTTGCGCCCTTCCGGTATGCAGGAAATGCCGCGCGCGATGATGTTGTGCGTCTTCTCCGCTGCGATGTCCACGCCATCCCACAGGATGCGGCCTTTGCGCGCGGGCGTCAGGCCCAGGATCGCCCGGATCAGTGTGCTCTTGCCCGCGCCGTTCGCCCCGAGGATGCAGGTGATCTTGCCGGGCGGCACTTCGATGGAGACGTCATGCAGCACGTTGACCTTGTCATAGCCCGTGCTCAGGCCCTCCACGCGCAACGTGTTATCGCTCATGCGGCTTCCTCCCCGAGATAGGCCGTCTGCACGTCGGGATCGGCGGTGATCTCGGCGTACGTGCCTTCGGCGATCTTCTTGCCGTAGTTCAGCACGACGCACCGATCGGTGATGCGCTCGATCACGTTCATTTCGTGCTCGATGAGCACGACGGACAAGTCCTGCAACTTGCTTCGCACCTGGAGGATGTCGTCCATCAGCTCATGGGTTTCGTCATGGGTCATGCCTGCCGACGGTTCATCCAGCAGCAGCAGCCGTGGTCGGCTCATCAGGGCGCGGCAGACCTCGATCCGGCGACGGTCGATCATCGTGAACGACTCGACTGGCTCGAATAGCCGACTGACCAGCGGAGGGCTGAAGATGCCCAGCAGTTCGCGCACAGATTCCACATAGCGTTCATACTCGGCCCGGAATGCCTTGCGTCGAAACAGGTTGAACACCAGCCCGTGCTGCATGTGCTGGTAGTCGCCGATCACGATATTGTCGAAGACGGTCAGGGGCAGCGACAGGCGGGAGCGCTGGAACGTCCGCGCCACGCCGCTACGATAGATGTCCTGCGGCGTCTTGCCGATGACGTTCTCGCCGTTGTACGTGATGGTGCCCGCGCTGGCCTTGTAGAGGCCCGTGAGCACGTTGAAGAACGTGGTCTTGCCGGAGCCATTCGGCCCCAGCAGGCCCAGCACTTCCCCGCGGCGGATGTCGAGCTGGAGATTGTCCAGCGCAGTCAGGCCGCCGAATCGCATCGTGAGATTGCGTACCTCGATCATCGCGTCGCTCATTTGGCGTCCTGGGTCGGGAAGAACAGACGGATCTTGCGCGGCAGCAGCCCATCGGGACGGAACAGCAGGATGGCGATGACCAGCGCCGCGTAGAACAGGAAGCGGTACTCCTGGATGAACTGCAGCTTCTCCGGGAGCACCAGCACGATGATGGCGGCCGGGATCAGGCCGACGACATTGCCCAGACCACCCAGAATGACGATCGACAGCATCAGCAGCGAGTCGGCGAACGTGAAGTTGTTCGGTGCCACGAACGCCGTGACCATGCCGTAGACGCTGCCCGCCACGCCCGCGAAGAAGTTGCCGAGCATGAATGCGATGACTTTCCAGCGCGCGATATGGAGGCCGAAGGTCGCAGCGGCGGTTTCATCGGTACGCACCACGTCCATGGCCAGCCCCACCCACGAGCGCTCCAGTGCCTTGACCACCGCAAAGGTGCCTGCGCAGATCGCCAGGCTCAGCAGTGCGTAGCTGGCGTAGAACGACACGTCGATGCCGAACAGCGTCAAGCCTTCGTTGAACTGGAAGCCGAACAGCGTCATGCCGGGCACCTGCAGGCCCTGCGGACCGCCCAGCACATCGTTGACTTCGAGAAAGGTCTTGAACAGGATGCCGAACGCGATGGTCACCAGCGCCGCATAGTGGCCACGCGTCCGCAACACCGGCGCGATCAGCAGCGAGCCGATGACCGCAGCCGCGATGCCGGACAGCACGATCACAAGGATCGACGGGATGGGCGTATGCGCGGCCAGCACCGCCGTGGCGTACGCGCCAATGCCGAAGAACGCCGCGCCGGCGAAGTTGGATACACCGGAGAAACCGAACTGCACCGTCAGGCCCAGGCAGGCAGTGGTATACAACAGCACCGCGCACAGCATCAGCAAGACAAAATGGCTTTCGTGGAACAGCACGATCAGCACGAGCGTGCCCACGACCGACCATAGCCGCGACAGCCCGGGCCGCCGGGCGGCAGCCTGCTCCACGGCCCGCGTGACCTTGAACTTGCCTGCGATGACCGTCGCTGCGACGGCCAGTGCCAGCAGCGCGGCCACGGAGAGCTGCGATTCCGCGTGCAGGAACAGATAGAGGTAGGCCACGATGACGATGGCCGCGATGCCCAGCACCACGGCCGGGCTGCGCTGCTTGCCACCGGCGCCAACCACGGCAGGGGGCAGTGGATTCGAGACGTTGTCAGACACGTTCACTGGCTTTCTCCGCAATAAGTCCGGTCGGCTTGAAGGCCATCAGCACGATGACCACGGCGAACGCAAAGACATCCTTGTAGGCGCTCGGGATATCGGGCACCAGCGCCGGCAGCGTCGCACTGCCCAGCACCTGGAGCGCCGCGAACAGGAAGCCACCGAGGATGGCGCCGTACAGGTTGCCCAGTCCACCCAGGATGGCGGCAGCGAAGCCGATCACGCCGAGGAGCAGCCCGACGTTGAAGTTGATCTCGTTGTAATAGAGGCCGTTCATCACGCCGGCCAGCGCGGCCATGGCCGAGCCCAGCGCAAACGTGACCAGCACCACCACTTCGAAGTTGATGCCCATCAGGCGCGCCGTCTCGCCGTCCTGTGCCACGGCGCGGATGGCCATGCCAAAACGCGTGCGCGTGATCAACAGATGGACGCCGATGATGATGGCGACACCTGCCGCCAGCAAGATCAGGTTATCGGCGCGAAGCGTCAACGCGCCGAGCGACAGCTCCGTGGTGGGCAGCAGCGCGGGAAACGGTTTCGGGTTCGATCCATCCGGATAGAACAGGCGCACGGCTTCGCGCAGCACCGTACCCAGCATCAAGGTGGCCAGCAGGGTGTTCAGCGGCGGCGCCTTGCGCAAGGGCAGGATCAGGAAGCGGGCGATCACGGCGCCCAGCAAGCCGGTCACGACAATCGCGCACACCACGATGGCCAGCAATTGCAGCCACGGCGAGTCCACATGCAGCGCCAACACGCCGGCCGATGCGGCAAGCCCTGCGAAGGCGCCCACCATCAGCACATCGCCGTGAGAAAACTTGATGACGTCCAGCACGCCAAAGAACAGCGTGAAGCCGACCGCCACCATGGCGTAGATCATGCCGAGCATCAGCCCGTTGAAGACGTACTGTCCCAATACACTCATCGGTATCCCCAGAATGGCCTGAATAGACCGTCCAGCAGTGCACGGCCGGGTCCGCAGACGGCGCGGGCCCGGCTCAGGCGCCACGCTTACAGTCCGGCCAGCTTCTTCTTGCCCTTGGCGTAGGCGCTGTCTTCCCAGATCACCCACTTGCCGTCCTCGACGACGTACTTGGTGATCAGCGGCACCACGTTCTGGCCATGCTCATCGAAGGTGACCTTGCCGATAATGGTGTCGACGTCCTTCGTACCGTTCAGCACGTCGCGGACCTTCTTGCGATCCGGGCCGACCTTCTCGACGGCGTCCATGATCAGGTTGGCAGCGACAAAGGCGAACGGACCATAGGCTTCAGGCGGCTCGCCGTACTTCTGCTGCGTATAGCGCTCCATGAATAACTGGCCGCCGGCCAGCTTCTCGACCGGCGCCCCTTCGATAAAGGCCAGCGAGCCTTCGGACAGGGGCTTGCCCACGCCTTCGATATAGGCATCGGACTTGATGCCTGACGTGCCTTCGAACTGGGCCTTGATGCCCAGCTTCTCCATCTGGGTGCGGATGCGGACGCCGAGCGGCGTCAGGCCACCGAAATAGACCACGTCCGGCTTCAGTTCGCGGATCTTGGTCAGTTCGGTCGTGAAATCCTGCTGGTCGGCGGTCACGCCGAAGGTGCCGACGATGGTGCCGCCGTCCTTCTTCAGGAATTCACTGAAGTATTTGTTGTGACCCTTGCCGTAATCGGTGGTGTCGTGAATGATCGCCCACTTCTTGTAGCCCAGGCCGGTCATGAACTTGGCCGCCACTTCACTTTGGTTGATCATCGTGCCGTTGACGCGATGGATCTCCTTGAAGTTGTTGCCGTACGTGACTTCGGGGAGCACCGCGCCCCAGACGACGGCCGGCATGCCGAAGCGGTTATAGACACCCACGGTGCCCATGGCCACGGCCGAGCAGAAGTGCGTCACGCCGCCGACGATCGACTTGTCCGCGGCGATCTTGGTGGCCACCTGCACGCCCACGTTGGGCCGGCATTCGTCATCCTGGACGACCAGTTCGTAGGTGTATTTGGCCTTGGGATCGGCGTTGCGCAGGCGGACGGCCAGGTCAGCGGAATTGCGCCCGCCCAAGCCGATCGACGACACGCCACCGGTCAGCGGGCCCACAAAGGCGATCTTGACGACGTCCTTTGCCTGCGCCGGCGCGGACATCAGCACCACTCCCGTGGCAGCGGCGGCAATCGCGGCGGCGGCCGCAGTTTTCTTCTTCAGCACTCTGTTCCCCTATATAGACATGTCCAACGGGCGGCAGGCCCGGCGCCTGACCGAACGGGTGCAAGGCGCCGACCATACGCCGGAACACATCGAGGAAAGTCCTCTGCACCAAATTCAAGTCACTTGAATCCTATGCAACAGGCGTGCCATGGGGCAACGGGCAATAACCCGTAGGACTTTTGGGGGGAATGAGGGGGGATATGCCGCGCGGCGGCGCCAGGACAGGGTTAACGCGAGGACATTTCGGTGCATGACCTGCGTTTTCGGTGCATGGGCGGGGGGGCAGCCCGCCACACGTCAATGGATGTCCGCGGAGGCTCGCAACGCCCTTTCCAGGGTCGTCATTATCGACGCTGCGCAAGGCGTTGAAGTACTCGGGGGCGTAAAGCAGGAAGCAGGTGCTGTCTCGCTCATTCTGGTACCACCCCGGCGGCCTGGATGATCTTGCCCCACTTTGCGACTTCCGAGCGCTGAAACGCGGCGAAGGCAGCGGACGGCTTTCCCTCCGGCTCCACGCCGAGCGCGCGCAAGCGCTGTTGCACGGCCGGCGTCGCGACGACAGCCGCGATCTCGGTGGCGAGGCGATCGACAATCGGCTTCGGCGTGCCCGCTGGCGCGAAAATGCCCTGCCATGACTGCATCTCGAAGCCCTTCAGACCCTGCTCCGCCAACGGCCGCACCCCGGGCAGGCTCGGCAGCGGGTGCGCCGACGTCACGCCGATCGCGCGCACGCGCTTGCCGTCGAGCATGGGCTTGGCGGCGGCAACCGTCTCGAACACCATGTCGATCTGGCCGCCTATCAGGTCCGTCATCGCCGCTGCGCCGCCCTTGTAGGAGATCTGCTGCAGGCGCGTACCCGTAATGTTCTGGAATAACTGGCCCGACAACTGCTGCGAGCTGCCCGGTCCCGCCGTGCCGAACGTCAACGCACCAGGCTTGGCCTTCAAGGCCGCGACGATCTGGTCGACCGACTGGTATTGGCTGTCGTTCGACACCACCAGCACGTTGCTGACCGTGCCCACAAGATTCACCGCCACGAAGTCCTTGACCGGGTCATAGCCAAGCTTCTTGTAGAAGAAGGGATTGACCGCGTGCGTGGTAATGGTGCCGCCCATGATGGTGTAACCATCAGGCTCGGCACGGGCCACAAACTGCGTCCCCAGGATGCCCGATACGCCTGGCTTGTTATCGATGACGACTGGCTGTCCCAATCGCTGCGACAGGCCTTCGGCGACGATGCGGGCAGTGGCATCCGACACCCCGCCCGGCGAGAACGGCACCACATACTTGATTGGCTTGCTCGGCCAGGTATCGGCCCACACGCCCGGCGTGGCCATGACCAGCGAGAGCCCTCCCATTGCCAGGGCAACGCGCAGTGCGCAGCGATTCATGAATCTCATGATTTGTCTCCAGTTCTTGTAGGGAGGCCCCGCCTCAATAGAGCTGCCGCCACCGACGCGCCCGCTCCCGCAAACGCTTGGCAGATGGCGGACCCAGGCCGCCCGTTGCGCCCGTCACCAGCACTACGCTGCCGCCGAAATCGACCGGCCCGCCCCGGCGTGCGCTCATGCTGCCTGGCGCGGCTTGCCGTAGCGGCGCACGCGAATGTCGTCGTGAATGGGGAATGGCGAGCCACTGACTGGCCCGGTGCCGGGCCGAACTAGTAACGCAGCGTCGGCGCCGGCATGTCGGGAGGCTGCGCCGCCTGCCGGAACGCCTGCGTGATCAGCGTGGTGGCGACCGTGGCGAAATAGCGCGCACCAAACTGGCCGTAGCGCTGCTCGTCGTCGGCGCCCAGCGCGATGATGCCCGCGCACTTGCCCTGACCATCGATGGCACGCAGCGCTTGCTCGATCGCCGCTGCCACGGCCGGCGCCTTCCAGTCGTTGCCGAAGCCCATTGCGTGCGACAGGTCGTTGGGGCCAACAAACACTGCGTCGATTCCCTCGACTGCCGCAATTTCCGCGGCGTTGGCCACGCCCTCGGGCGTCTCGATCATGGCGATCAGCGCCACGCCCTCGTTGCTGCGCGTGGTGTGCGGAGCGCCGGGAAAGGCGCCATAGCCGGCCGCGCGACTGCTGAAGGCGCTGCCGCGCCGGCCGATGGCGGGGTAACGAACGCGCTGCACGAGGTCGCGCGCCGCATCGGCGGTCTCGATCATGGGCACCTGGACGCCGCTCGCCCCCATGTCCAGTACCCGCGCCATATCGCCGGGGAAGCAGCGCACAACAGGAATGATCCCGCTGGCACGCGCCGCGCGCAGCATGTGCTCGGTCGTTTCGAAACCGGCCGCGCCATGCTCGTTGTCGATGATGACGAAGGTGAAGCCCGCGTAGGCGCACATCTCCACGATGGCCGGGCTGGGCAAGGCGGTGAAGATGCCGCGGAGGGGCTCGCCGCTGCGCAGCAGCGGCGGGAGGCGGTCGTCGAGGGGGTGTTGGATGGTCATGTCTCGCGCAGTTGTTCTGGTCTCGCCCCCTTGATGGGGACTGGGTGAAGACATTCTGCGTACTCACGAGTTATATTTCCAATATTACTTCTGTATCTGACTTATACAAATCCTGTATATGTACACGCCCCTCGAACTCCGCGTATTGACCTCGTTTCTCGTGCTGGCTGACGAGCTCAATTTCACGCGCGCGGCGCGGCGGCTGAATATGACCCAGCCGCCCCTCAGCCTGCAGATCAAGCAGTTGGAGGCGCAGATCGGCGCCCAGCTATTCGAGCGCAACAAGCGCAGCGTGCGACTGACGCCGGCAGGCCAGGTCCTGCGGGCGGAGGCGGAAAAGCTGTTCGACATCGAGCACCGCGCGCGGCAAATGGTGACCCAGGCGGATCGCGGGGAGAACGTCGGACACCTCGGCATCGGCCTGACCGCGATCTCCGCCATCGAACTGGTGCCGGACATCCTGCGGCAATTCTCGGCGCATGTGCCCGGCGTCCTGTACTCGCTGCGCGAGACCAGCTCCGAAGCGATGATCCAGTCCCTTCTGGGAAACGAACTCGATGTGGCGATCCTGCGGCCGCCTGTCACCGATTCCCGTCTGCAGGCGCGCCGCCTGATGTCGGAGCCTTATGTCCTGGCCGCCCCCGGGAACCATCCGCTGGCCGGAAAATCCAGCGTCAATGCGCGTGACCTCGATGGCCAAAGCCTTGCCACGCTCGAACGGCGTCACGGCCAGTATGCGCACGACCTGATGATGACCTGGCTGGCGGAGCACAACGTCGTACCGTCGTGCATGCACGACGGGGCGCGTCACCACGCCATGATGGCGATGGTGGCAGCCGGCGTGGCGGTGTCCCTGGTGCCCGCCTCGGCCGCCGCGCAGCCGGTCAAGGGCGTGGTGTATCGACGGATCGCCAATCGGGACGTACCAACCCTTGAACTGTGGATCGCCTTCCACAAGGAAATCGGCAATCCGCTGACCTTGCCGTTCGTCGAACAGGCGGTGGAGATCGCAGCCGGTTACACGGTTGACCAGCGGTGCTTCTCCGGTCAGACATGAGCCGGCATCCCTTCTGTGCCGGACAGTCATGGGGTCGCGCCGCTGCCTTACCAGCGATAACGCACGCCAAGCTTGGCGCCAATCGCATTGCTGTCGCCAAAGTCCTGCAGGCTGGTGCGCGCCAGCAGTTCGCCATAGACCGTGTAGCGATCGTCGTCCCAGTTCAGCGAGGCACCGATGCCCAGGCCAGCCCACAGCGCCTGCTCCTTGCTGACGACGCTGAGGTCGGCGACGCGCGCCGACGTGCCGTGCAGGAAGTCGTAGTACAGGTTGGTGATGCCGTAGACGTGCGAGCGGCTCGTCTTGCCGTTGCCGGCGGTCCACTTGGCCTCGTGATCGAGCGACACGCCCAGGCGCGAGACCAGGCTGTTGCCGTTATCGCGCGACACATTGGTGCCGTACTGGTCCGTGAACGCGTCGAAGCGCACCTGCGACCAGGCGAGCTGCGCCTGCGGCGTGATCGACCAGTTGCCCCCCAGCGCGAGCTGGTGGCCGGCTTCCACGCTGGTGGCTACACCGCTGCCCCGGTTGCCGTTGGCCAGCTTGGTCGACAGCGTCGACGAGCGGATATCGGTGTCGTACCAGGTCACGGCCGCGCGGGCATCGACATACGATCCATTGTTGCCATACCACGTCGCCGTGCCGCCAAAGCCGTAGCCGGTGGCATCGATCGCGCCGTTGCCGAACATCGACGAGACGTTGGAATTGGCGACGCCATAGTGGAAGGTCGGCCCCACCACCAGCGTGCCGGCCTGATTCTCGATGACCGGCGCATCCACGCCACCCTCGAACTTCCACATGCGGACGTTGTAGCTGGCGCTGGTCGTGCTGGTGGACGGATCGATATGGGTGTTCGAACCTTCCACGCGCGCCCACGCCCCACGGCCAATGACCGGCTTGCCCGCATCCTGCTCGGCCTGCACGGCGGCGTTGGGCGACCACGAACGATTGCCCACGCGCTGCTGGAGCGTGCCCAGCTCGTTGAAGCGTTGCAGCACGCTGGAATAGGCTTCGTACAGCGGCACGGTCGGGGCCAGCAGCGGCGTGGCGGCGGCTGACGCCGAGGCGCCGACAGCAGGCGTTTCGGCCAGCGTGGACCGCAGGTACCAGTCACCGTCGGTCGGCGTCGACACGCCGTTCTTGACCAGCCGGTACGCGTACGGGCCGGCCACCACTGCCTGCTGGCCCTGGAATGTGTAGTCGCCAGCGAGCGTGAAGGTGGCATTCGACGCGCCCTGCACGTCGATGACCTTGATCCCCTCGACCGTGGCCGCGCCCCCTCCGCCGATGTTGACCGCCCGGATCTGGCTGCTGCCCGAGGTATCGCCGGTCACCACAAGCCGCCCGGTGGCCGATGCGTCGCCGCCAAACACCGTGTTCACGCGGACCGTGCCGCCGTTGCCGATGTAGTTGCCGGCGATGGTCAGCACGCCCGAGCCGCCGCCCGGCGTCACCGTACCGCTGTTCGTGACATTGCCGAAGATCGTGCCGGTGCCGGACAGCGTACCGGCCGTGGCTACCGTCACCGGGCTGGTGATCGAGCCGTCGATGGCCAGCGTGCCGAGTTTGACGGCGGTGCCGCCCGTGTAGGTGTTGGCGCCGGTCAGCACGGTGGTGCCGCTGCCGTTCTGCGCGAGGCTACCCGCGCCCGACACGATGCCGCCATAGGTGTGGGCATCGGAACGATTGAACGCCAGCGTGGCGCCGCCGTTGACGACCACATTGCCGGCCAGGCTGCCGCTGGTGCCGCCATTGCCGATCTGCAGCGTGCCCTGGTCCACGGTCCACGGCGCGGTGACCGTGCCGGCACCGATCAGCGCCCACGTGCTGGCGCCGGTCTTCACGAAGTTGTCGAAGTAACGGTACTGCGCGGTGTCGCCGATGGTCGAGACATCGAACACGCTGTCGGTGGCGCCGCCGAGGCGGAAGGTGTCATTGGCCACCGTGGCGTTCGCGACGACGTTGCCGACGATGTTGGAGCCGGCCTGCAGTTCGAGCACAGCCCGGCCCGTGCCGCCCGAGGCATATTCGATGGCATTCGCGTAACCGGTCCCGGCGCGGATGGTGCCCGCGTTGACGACCGTCAGCGTTCCGGCGGAGCCAGATACGGCGATAGCCCCCGCGCCAGCCCCCCCTTCGATCAGCCCCGAGTTAGTGACGGTAGGCGTACCCGCCTGGACGCGTATGCCGACGCCACCGGCCCCGCCACCACTCRGGTCGGCGCCCCCGCGAATCGTGCCCGCGTTGACCACGCCGCCCGTGACGGTCGCAGTCAGGTTCACGGCGGTGCCGGCCTGGCCACCCGAGGCATCGCCCCCCGTGATGGTGCCAGTGGCCGAGTTGACCAATCTGGCATTGGTCGAGAGCGATACGCCTCCCGTACCGTTGGCAGAATTCGTTCCGCTGCCGCCCTTGATCGAACCGTTGTTGACGACGGATGTGTTGGGCAGCACCGAGACGGCGACCCCGCTCTCGCTGCCCGCCACCGTCGTGTTGCCGCCGGTCACGGTGCCGTTGACGATCGCCTGGCCGCCTCCGCTGATCAACATGGCCGTGCCGCCCGCCGTGTCCGGGGCAACCGTATAGGTGCCGTTCAACGTCAGCGGTCCCGTCGCGGATGTCACATAGTTCCCCAGCGCGCCGGTCTTCGTCAGCACGAAACCGTTCGTATCGAGCGTGATTGGTTTGGTAGGCGAGCCGATTGACCAGACGCCACCGGGCATGGTCACGTCAGCGCTCAGGCGGATGGTGGCAGTGGCATCGCCGTCCGCATTGGCGGCCGTAATGGCCGACTGCAGCTCGGCGAGACTGGAGGCAACATATTCGCCGGCCGACGCGCCCGTCGGAAACAGCAGCGCAACAGCCAGGGGGATACAGGACGCTTGCGGCGCGCGCACGCCCGCCCGTCGGATTCCACGACAAAAATTGGACTTCATTGACACCCCGTTCAAATGTATTGTTATTGGCACAAAGTGATGCGGGGCGATCTTAAATCACGACGCAAAATGTATGTAAGCGCTACAGATAACGTCCTGTCGCGACAGCGCGACGCCTGTCTGTTGGACGGTGGCAAGGTATTGCCACCGCCGTCCTGATGGTTTAGAGGACACGCTCTAAACGTCATTCTGTTAGTCGGAATGCACGCCGTGCGGCCGAGGAAAGGCCGCACGGCGTGCTCATCTGCAGGACCCTCCGTCAATCCGAACCGTCACATTTCGATCAACACCCTGTCACGAGCGCTCTCCAGAATCACGGGCTTTTCGTGGGTCAACAGGGAAGTAGAAATGCAAAGCAAGACACCGGGCAAGCCATCCGCAATCGATACCGTCAAGCTCGAGGGCATTCCAGACCGCCAGCGCCGCCTGCTGCTCAGGGCGGGCCTTGGCATGTCGTTCGGCACCTCGGCCCTGCTGGCCGCGTGCGGCGGCGGCGACGATGCCGCGCCCGGCACGCCGGCCACGACGCCCGGCACCACGCCGGGTGGCTCCACGCCGTCCGGCAAGGTCTCGAGCTTCGCGCTCGCCGTGCTGCCCGATACGCAGTTCTATTCGCGCTACGCCACCACTGACGAGAACCTGCAGTTCCAGCGCAAGTACGGCACCACGCCGTTCCTGGCGCAGACCAAGTGGATCACGCAGAACGCCGCCGACCTGCGCATCCCGTTCACGATCCACCTCGGCGATGTGGTGGATCAGCAGGGCAAGCCGCTGCAATGGCAGATCGCCGACGAGGCCATGGAAGTCATGGAAGCGGCCCGCGCGCCGTACTCGATCCTGGCCGGCAACCACGACGTGATCTCGGACGTGGACTACGTCAACGCCGGCAGCCAGGCGTCGAACACCGACGCGCAGCGCAACCTGGCCAACGAGCCGTACCTGAAGACCTTCCCGACCACCCGCGCGCAGCGCCAGGCCACCTTCGGCGGTCGCGATCCGTCGGGCTTCCACGAGTACCACTTCTTCGACGTGGACGGCAACCGCTTCATGGTGCTGTCGATGTCCTGGCGCGCCTCCGACGCCGCCATCACCTGGGCGCGCAACGTGCTCAAGCGCTACCCGAAGGTGCCGGTCATCCTCTCGACCCACCAGTTGCTCAATATCGGCCCGGATGGCGTCAGCCCGCTGGAAGTCCCGTACGGCCTGATGCTGTGGGACAAGCTGATCAAGGACAACGACCAGATCTTCATGACGCTGAACGGCCACTACCATGGCGCTGCGCACCTCACGAAGACCAACGACTTCGGCAACCCCGTCGAGGAAATGGTGGTCGACTACCAGATGGCGTACATGGGCGGCAACGGCTTGATGCGCCTGTACGAATTCGACCTGACCAATAACAAGATCAAGGTCATCTCGTTCTCGCCGTGGGTGCCGCAGAAGCCCACCGAGACGCTGAACGAGTTCGACGTAGCGGTGCTGACCGACAAGAACCAGCAGTTCGAGATCGACTTCGATTTCCGCAAGCGCTTTGCGCGCTTCAACGCCGACTTCGCCATCCCGGCGGCCGGCAACGATCCGATCAACGACCGCGCCAAGGCCGCGATCCTGGCCAACTACACCGAGCCGAGCCTGACCGACAAGAAGGCCGCCGCCGACACCAACGACTACCCGCTGGTGGCTTCCACCGTGGCGCACTGGCGCTTCTTCGGCGGCACCGACGGCGCCGCCGTGCCGGTCGGCCAGGTGATCGACGACCTGACCGGTGCCAATCCGCTCTCGCGTGAAGCGCTGGCCAATGGCGGCGCGGCCCAACTGGGCGACCTGACGTGGTCGAACGATCACCACTTCCTGTCGGCTGCCCCGGGCAGCGTGAAGTTCGCCAATTCACTGAACAGTCCCCAGCGCATGAGCTACTTCGCCACGCAGACCACGGCGGCCCTGAATGCGTTGACGTTCGACAACGGCTACACCGTCGAGGCATTCATCAAGGTGCCGGCGTCGTGGACGGCCGGCAACAACGCGTGGATGAACATCATGGAGCGCGAGGGCCGACGCAGCACGGTCGCCGGCTTTGGCAGCGGCGACGGCGACGAAAGCCCGCTGATCTTCGCCATCTCCAGCCTGCGCGAAGTGCAGTGGGAAGTCACGCCGAGCACGGCCGGCACCAAGAACCCGGCCGCAAACTGGTCTGGCGAGATCATCGCCGAGAAGTGGGTCCACGTCGCCGTGGTCAACGACCCGGCGAAGAACGAGACGGTGATGTACGTGGAAGGCGCCCCGGTGCTGCGCAACGCGTCGAACACGCGCGGCATCGCCGCCGTCAATGCTGCCAGCCGCTTCTTTGTGGGCGGCGGTGTCTACGGCAACGTCCCGTCGAATGGCTTCCTCGGCCAGATCGGCGAAGTGCGCCTCTGCACGGAACCGCTGGCGTCGGACAAGTGGCTGACGGCACGCCGCGCCTGACCTGAGGCGTTGAGGCGCTAGCTAAAAAAGGCCCGTGCCGCCATGCGATGTTGCATGGCGGCACGGGCCTTTCTACATTGCGGTCCTGGCTTACTGCGGCTGGAGATGGATCCGCTTCGCCATCGCGCGGAACTTGCCGGTCTCTGCCTGCAGGAAGCGCTGCGCGTCAGCCACCGAGCTGGGCTTGGCCACCTCCGCACCGGTCGCCTCCAGACCGCTGACGACCTGTGCGTCCTGCAGCGTCTCGACGAGCGCCTGGTGCAGCCGCGCGACCACGGCCTCCGGCGTGCCCTGCTTGACCATGATGCCGGCCCAGGTCGCCTGGTCGAAGTCCTTGAGTTGCGTCCCTTCGCCGAAGGCCGGGATGGCGGGATCGACCTTGCTGCGGCTGTTTCCGGCCCAGCCGACCAGCTTCAACCGCCCCTGATCGGACAAGCCACGGAAGCTGGCCGCGTACGGCAGGATGGCGAAGTCGACGTTCTTCCCGGCCAGGTCCTGCATCAGCGGCGCCATGCCCTTGTAGGGGATGTGGCTCACGCCGATATGGGTCCGGGTCGCCATGTCCTCGGTCACCAGGTGATACATCGACCCGGGACCGACGCTGCCGTACGTCAGCGGCTTGGCCGGATTGGCCTTGGCCAGCGCGATGAGATCGTCGACGCTGCGGACCGGCAGGTCGGGCCGCGCCACCATCACGAGCCGGTTGACGGTGACCGGCGTCAATAAGCGGAAATCCTCGGTACGCAGCTTCACCGCCGCATTGGACAGCGGCGACAGGATGACCTCGTTCGGCGAGCCCAGGAAGATCATGTAGCCGTCCGCCGGCGCGTTCAGCACCTTCTGCGCCGCCATGGCGCCACTGACGCCGCCGAGATTCTCCACCAGCACCGGCTGGCCCAGCGCCTTCGACAGCCGAGTATTCATGCTGCGGGCAATGGCATCGGAGAGCCCGCCGGCCGGGTACGGCACCATCAGCACGACTGGCTTGGAGGGATACGCGTCCGCCGCGCCCGCGCCCGGCGTGGCGAGCAGGCCAACCGTAGCGACAGCGGCAAACGTGCAACGGGCAAGCATTCTGCGAATCGAGTTCATGGCAGTCAGGCAGTGGGATGGAAGAATTCGGTGGCGAGCGCCACCCAGAATGCCGCGCCCGTATCCAGGCAGCGGTCGTTGAAATCGTACGAGGGGTTGTGCACGCTGCAGGGGCCGGTCGGCACGCCGCCCGCGTGGCCATTGTCGCCATTGCCGATCATCAGGTAGCAGCCGGGGCGCTCGGCCAGCATGTAGGCGAAGTCCTCGCTGGCGCACAGCGGCGTCGCGTCGTCATCGACGCAATCGGCCCCGTACAGCTTGCGGGCGACCCGCACGGCAAGCGCCGTTTCCGGCCCGGTGTTGACCAGTACCGGATAGCCGCGCTCATAGACGATGGCATGCCGCAGACCGAACGCGCGCGCCTGGCCCTCGACCACTTCGTGGATGCGCCGTTCCAGCAGCGCCCGCACCTCGGGCTGCAGCGCCCGGATGCTCAGTTCCAGTTCGGCCGACTCCGGGATGATGTTGTAGGTGGTTCCCGCCTCGAGGCGCCCTACGGTGATGACGGCGGCAGCCTGCGGATCGACATTGCGGGCGACGATGCTCTGCAGCGCCATCACGGTCGAAGCCGCGGCAATCGTGGGATCGACAGCCAGTTGGGGCATCGCCCCATGCCCCCCGACCCCGTGGAAGGTGATCACGGCGCGGTCGGACGACGCCATGAACGCGCCCTCCTTGACATAGAAGCGCCCCACCGGGCGCCCCGGATAGTTGTGCATGGCGAACACGGCATCGCACGGAAAGCGCGGGAACAGGGCCTCGTCCATCATCCGCCGCGCCCCGCCTGCGCCGCCCAGTTCCTCGGCCGGCTGGAAGATCAGGTGCAGGGTGCCATCCCAATCCACGCCCTCTCGCTGCATCGCCGCCAGACGCTGGGCCGCGCCTAGCAGCATCGCCGTGTGGCCATCGTGGCCGCAGCCATGCATCTTGCCGGGGATCTGGCTGGCCCATGGCAGCCCCGTGACCTCCTGGATGGGCAGCGCGTCCATCTCCGCGCGCAGGCCGAGCTGGCGGCTGCCCTTGCCGAAGCGAAGCCGCCCGACGAGCCCGGTGCCAGCGATGCCCGTGGTGACGTCGTAGCCCCATTCCTCCAGCTTGCCGGCCACGAAGGCGCTGGTCCGGAATTCCTCGAAGCCGAGTTCCGGGTGACTGTGGAAGCGCCGCCGCCAGGCCGTCATGTTGTCCACATCGGGGTCACTGCAGTTCGCGTCGGTCATGGGGGGTCGGATCGGTTCTGGTCCGCTCCATCATATGGCTCCCGGAGAAAACCAATTGGCGATATATTTTCCATGGTGAACACCTTTGGTATTCATCATCGCCACCCTCCCCTGGAACCCTTGTCATGCGCCAGCACCAGCTCCGAGCCCTCGTCCAGGTCGCCGAAAACGGCACCATCCGTGCCGCTGCCCGGAGCCTGCATCTCAGCCAGAGCGCCCTGACCAAGGCGCTGCGCGAACTCGAGGACGATGTCGGGACGGAGCTGCTCRTGCGCAGCCACAAGGGGGTGGAGTTCACGGCGGCCGGGCGCGTGCTGCTCACCAACGCCCGCCTGGCGCTGGCGTCGCTGGAGCGGGCCCGGGACGAGATCCGGGCGTTGCAGGGCGGTGCCGGCGCGCACGTGGCGGCGGCGGTCACCCCGCTTCTGGCGCTGGATGTGCTGCCCCGCGTCTGGGAGGCCTTCACCGCCCGGCAGCCCGATGCGCGGCTGTCATTGAGCGAAGGATTTCTTGCCGACCTGATTCCACGGCTGATCGAAGGCCGGCTGGACTTCGCCATCGCCATCGCGGATCCGGACGAGCTGCCGCCCGAACTGGCCTTCGAACCGCTGTTCGAGGTCAGCGCCGTCCCGGCCGGCAGAGTCGGCCATCCGCTCGCCGGTGCGACGGGCTGGCAGGCGCTGGAGCATGCCCGGTGGACCTTGAACTTGTCCCCGGGCAGCCAGAGCGAGACGTTGCTGGAATGGTTGCGGACGAGCGACCTCCCCGTCCCGCGCCAGATCACGGCGTGCACATCGCCCACGCTGATGACGGAACTGATGCGCCGCACCGATGCCATCGGCTACTGCCCCACGCAACTGCTGGCCGATCCGATGTATGGCAACGGGCTGCAGGCGTTCGCGGCGCTATCTCCGCTGCCGCCCCCGATGCAGGCCGGCCTCATCCGCCTGCGCGCGATGCCGCTGGGGACGTCCGCGCGCATGCTGGCCGAACTGTTTGTCAGCCACCTGGCGCCATAGCATCCTGCGAACACGCAAAGTCCCCGGCTTTCGGAAAACGCCCCTGCGCCGCCCAGCCGTAGAGTGGCTCCAGTCAATGTCCGACAGGAGCCGCCCATGTTTTCCACACGTCGTCCTACATCGCTGCACTTCCCGCTGGCCGCCATGCTGCTGGCCAGCACGCTGCTTGCCTCTGCCTGCGCCGAGTACGCGCCGCCGGGCAGCGTCTACAGCGCCGGACAGACCTCGCTGCCCGAGACCGTGACGATGGCCACGGTCGAGCGCGTGCGGTTGGTGCAGATCGACGACAGCAGCCAGGGATCGAGTCTGGTGGGCGAGCTGGGCGGCGGCCTGCTGGGCGCCGTGGCCGGCAGCGCCATCGGGCACGGCCATGGTTCGCTGCTCGCAGGTGTGGCCGGCGGCCTTGCCGGCGGGTTGGCCGGGCACGAGATCGAGTCGGGCGTGGAGCGCCACCCCGGATATGAAATCACGGTCCGGCTGCCCGACGGCCGGCTGCAGGCGATCACCCAGTCGGCATCCGAAGGCAGCTTCTACCCGGGCCAGCGCGTGCAACTGCTGTGGTCGGAAGATGGCAAGGTGCGGGTGACGGCCTGAGCGGCCGGGGGAACGCGGCGCGATGGCCGCGCCGCTGTCAGATCTTGACGGCCGCGAAGAGAATCAGCGCGGCGATCGGCGAGGACACCAGCGAGATCACGGCGCTCTGCTTGAGCGTGGCCTTCAGCATCACGACGAAGCCGAACGAGAACGCGATGAACGTCACCACCCAGGTCACGAGCGAGGCGGGGCCGGACAGCGATCCGCCCGTCAGCTTGGCCATGGCCGCCGCCGCGATGGCGTTGAACAGTAGCGCTACAAACACGGCCTTCAGGGCCTCGACCACGGTCGGGTCTTCGCCCGTCACCATCCTGGCGACGACCTTGACCACGAAGCCGATCACCACGGTAATCACCACCACGGCGAGGGTGACCTTGACCGGCAACAGCATGGCCATGAACAGAAATGCGGCAACCAGAAGCAGGATGGCGACCATAGTCGGCAGATAGAGTGTGAGGGCGGCGAGCACGGTATCACGCAGGCAGCGCTATCGCACGCGTGTCGAAGTGGGGTGTGCGGGACCGATACACCCGACTAGGGGAGGGATGCGGGCTTACGGGTCGCAGGGGCGAGTCAGTGGCTCGCCACCGCCACCGTCACCCGGCGGATTGTCTCTTATTGATGAGGCAGCGGACGGCGCGGATGGGCCAGGAAGAACCGGAGCATTTCCGTACTGGCGTCTGGCCCCTTGGGATCGGTGTACGAACCGCCTGTGCCTCCGCCTGACCATGCATGTCCGGCGTCATGGAGCAGCCAGTATTCGGCATCGACGCCCGACGGCGTGGTGATCAGGCTGCGCGTGTAGCGGCGGCCGGCGCGACTGGCGTCGCGCTCGATCCGCTTCTGGGCACTGCCCTGTTCGTAGGGCTCGATCAGCCGGTCGCCGTTGGCGCGGTGCACAGTGTGGTCGGCATCGCCGTGGAAGACAATCAAGGGGCGCCGTGGCGTGGCGTGCGGCGACGCGCCCCGCCTGGAAGCGCCCAGGCCCTTTCCGCCTTTCATCGCCGCGAGCGCCGATGGCAGGTCATGGGCGCAGCCCGCCGGAAGTCCCGAGTGGACGCCGGCCGCGGCAAACAGTTCGGGATAGCGTTCGACCATCACGGCGGCCATCGCCCCGCCCGCTGACAGGCCCGCAATGTATACGCGATCGGGATCGACGCCGTGGCGCGCAATGACCTCCTGCGTCATGCCCGCGAGGATCGACGGCTCACCACGCCCCGCTTGCTGGTCGCCCGGGCGGAACCAGTTCCAGCATTTCGAGGCATTGGCATCGGCCGGCTGAATCGGATACAGGACCATGAAGCCGAGCTTGTCCGCAAGCGCATTCATGCGCGTACCCGCTGCGAAATCATCGGCATCCTGGGTACAACCATGCAGCATGACGACCAGCGGCATCGGGCCGTGCACCTCGCCTGTCGGCTTGTAAAGTTTGTAGGCGCGCTTGCCAGCTTCATTGGCGAATCGTCGCTGACTGAAGTCTCCCGCCTTTGCCACGGCTTCGGCGCGTGGGGCTGGAGCTGGAGCTGGAGCTGGAGCTGGAGCCGGAGCCGGAGCCGGAGCCGGCTCGGCGGTGCGATGCTCCAGCAGGTGCTGGACCACCTGTGCCGGCATCGGCGGCGATTCCGGCGCGGGTGCATCCGCCGAATGTTGGCGAAGCGCCCGTTGGATAACGGCGGTTGCCTCGAGCGGGCCTGCGGTCTGAAGAAGCTGCATGGCCTCATGCATCGAGGCGAGAAACGCGTCGTTCATTTTCACGTTGATTTCCCATCTGGCCCGAAGAACCGGGCGCGGCGACATTGCCGCAAGCTACCGTATGCGTCCTGCCAGCGCGGCCTTGACCGCGGGCGGTGCATGAAACGCGCCGAGTACAACAACCGATTCGATCGTCGCCGATGCCAGCGCTGGGCTCACATCGGCAGCAATACTTGCCAGACCAAGAACATGGATGGCCAGTTTCTCATTGGCTGCCAACGCCGCCTCGAGATCCTGCTTCGAGAAATGCTGCAGACCGAGCACCAGCGCGCGGCGCGTCACCGTCTCATGAATGGCCTGCTGGTGCACGGCCAGTTGATTGCGGATGGCGGTCCGGATCAGATCCGTGCGGTTCGAATAGAAGCCCTCTTCCACCAGCAGATCGATCTGCCCGAGGTCCACCGGCCCAAGGTTGATCGTGATTTTTTCGGTCTCGCCGCCCTTGGGGCGAAGTGCGCCGCCCTGTGCCGCAAGGTCCATTTTTCGTTCCATGTCGCCCGCTAAGTGGTTAGGTCTGCAACCATCCTAGCACCATCCCACTGGATGGTACCAGGAGTTTTTTCGCCTTCCTGCTGGCTGCCATTGACGCCCATCCCATCTACCGGGGCCACCACACACCGCGCATCTACGGATTGAGGAGCTACATCTCCGTACCGGTGGTACTGCCCGAAGGAACCTATTTCGGGAACCTCTGCGCGATCGACGCGAGACCGGCATCGGTTTCGAACTCGCGCACCCTGGCAATGTTTGAGAGCTTCGCGAGCCTGATTGCCGCGCAACTTGCCACCGAACTGGCAACGCGGGGCGTCCATGCCGCGCTGTTGCATGAGCGCGAGATCGCAAACCTGAGAGAACCTATTGGCGCCCTGCAGGGCAGGACGCTGCCGCTGGACTGGGACTTGTCTTGTATATCTGCCATGAGATTGTGAAGGCGCACGGTGGCACCCTCCGGGCGCAATCCGACCTTGAAGTGGGAACGCGCTTCGAAGCCTCCCTTCCAGTACGGTAACGGCCCGCATGCGCGCTAGTGCTACTGTGATCTTTTTGTCCCGTCTCGAAATTAATGGGACGTCAATCACCGACAAATCCAAAAGGGACGATCTGTCTCACAGTAACTGGGCACATGGAGAGTGGTGGTAATGCGGGTCGCAGGCCTGCTTGGCGACGTCCTAAGACGTGTGCGTCGGCACGTTCAGAATCGCCCTACAGGTTGGAAGTGGATTGGTCGATGGGGCCGACGGCAAACGTAACTGTTAGCTACGATAAAGATCGCGGCGCGTCGAGGTCCCTTTCCGGCCAGAAGCAGACGAATAGACGAGAATTTCGAGGGACCGTTTTCGGGTGGACTCGTGCCCCAGGGCACTCAGGCTCCCGGACATGGGCCAAGTTTTCGCCCCTTGAAGCCGCATCGGGCAGAGGCTATGGCAACTATATTTTCTTGGGAGGCACCGTCCCGTTCTCGGCCCACAAGTAGTCCTTGAATATCTCTTCGTAGACGGGGTACATGAGAAGTACTTTCTCACCGATGAATGCTGCCGCCTCTGCGAAAGTCATACTCTTCAGCGTTTCGTTCTGGATCTCTATATGGACGCAGCATTGGTTGCTCCAGATACCTTACGAGCAAACACTCGTTCTCAGGGTCATATTCGAATTGGATACCTTTTGCGCTCATGGTGATGTCGTAAGACCTGATTCGAAGTCCCAAGCGTCCTAGTAAGGAGCAGTCAGCTTCTCGAAACTATATGTATTGAAGTCATGGAGCAGACGCGTATCCTGCAACCCTCCTGAGTCAACGCTAGCTTCAAATAGTCGACCTGACTCAATCCACACAAGCCGCTTTCCATCAACATCCGCCCACGACCAGTTCGGCATTGCTATCGAGCGCCCGGTCCCAGGGTGCAAGAGTTCATGGCGCTCTCGACTTCCGTGCACACGCTTGCGTAGCCGCCATCGTAGCCCGACGGGCTTCTCGAAATGGACAATAGCGCCCTTCCCAATCCAGCCGGAATCCATTCGCTGCCAACCGTCCATCTGCAGGCGGATTTCATACAGATCGGTTTGTCCTATTGGAGGAAACTCATGCCACGGATAGGTGCCTGTGCGCCTAGCCTTGGATTGGTCACGGACGATTGTGTGCCCATAGCCATCGTTGAGCCAGTACTCGCGCTCGGAAACAAATAGGCCACCACCATGCCAAGTGTCCCCTTTGGCCAGGAGCGTTTCGGCCTTGAGATACGGCGCACGCGAGATCGCCGTATACGCGCCTTGGCTTTCAGTTCCCCACTTTCCGGTGATCGCGAAATAAATCAGGTAGCTGCCGTCGGGTGACAAGTCCGAGCGACGCTCATCAATTCGTCCGTTGAACCACTGTCCGACCTCGAACTTGTCGCGCCTCCTGTCCCAGCCAATCAATGCCGTCTTTCTCGATGGGCCGCGGCGTATAACAACCGCGGAACGAGCCTCACGAGCCATCAAAATATGAACGCGTGCGGGCGGGGGTGGGCGCTTTTGCAGTTCCTCCATTGTCATGTCCCCAGCTTCCTCTTGGCAGCCCGTCGGCCACCAGCAGCTTCCATTCGAGCCCTGTACAACTTGCGTTTAGCTACGTGCTCGCCAAGCGAAATGTCCGGCCACTTTCCCCATCCTCGATTCTTTCGCCTCGCGATCCCTACACGGAGTTCCGTAAGCACGAGCAACTCATCCACGGGCTCGGACTTTAGTGTTTCAAGAGGCTGGTTCTGGGTTCTGCGCGCAATCCTCGCGTAGGTGCGTTTTCGCGTCGGGACACAGCTCCCCCTTTCCCCGTGGTCAGGCCGGTGGTCCTTGGCGTAGCTCAGCCGCTTCTTTTCCTGCGGTGTTTTGAAGTTGCCCATCGTTGCCAAACTTGGTTGTCAGTTTTGTCCAGGGATCGTGGTTTCTTCAGCGCCGAACGGCTTCCGTCGGGCGGGCCGCCCGATGGATCATAGGGTTTACCCTAGCATAATTGTGCGCCGGCCTGCTGCTATTTCTAGCGCAAAATGTATCAAAAATATAAGATTCAAGACTGCTAGCGCGAACAAGGCAAACTCCGAGATGACTGGACTCAACACCTCTCCACCGAAGCTTGCCGCAGCTTCGTTAGCCCGAATCGTCCATTGCACTCTCAGGCGCATTTAAATGCGCGGCACTCGGAAGCATGGATCCACAAAGTCAATGACTGAGTTTTGGATCACTGCGGACAATCCACCTCAGGCTCCCTTTGTCGCAGATGGGTCGGCTGCCGCCGGCGACGATCAAGTCGAAAACTTGCTACGCGTTCGGGCATTTCCCGGGCAGAAGGCGTCGTCCTTCGCTGATCCACCGTTCCCCCGGCAGAGACTGGTCTCAGGCCCGACCCCCGCCCGTGACAACGCCATCGCATGGCGTCTCCCCACCAAAGCAGGGTACAACACTCGTTTCAAGTGCCGTCAAAGAGGACGTACGGCACAACTTTTCCTCCCGATGCACACGTCATTGGACATGTGTGGCTCTGCGACATTCGAGCCGCGGCCAACTCCGTGTGTGCCGGGTCGCACCTTAAGCGCAGCAGCGCAACAAAAAAAATCCATGAATCGCGTCCCCTATTTCCTGCGGCACCGTGCCAGACTCTGGCAAGTCACTACCACCGTCTTCTTGTGTGGCATGCTTGCTGCTTGCGGTGGCGATTCGCCAGATGCGGCGACAGCACCAATGGATGCCCCGCCGCCAATAGTTGCGCCCACACCAGTGACACCGTCAGCCTTCTCCATCGGTGGCACCGTCAGCGGCCTTTCCGGTACAGGTCTTGTCTTGCAAGACAACGCCGGTGACGACCTTTCTGTTTCGGCCAGCGGCAGCTTTACTTTCGCCACGCAGGTTGCCCGTGGAAACAGCTACGCCGTGACGATCAAGAGCCAACCGACCAGGCCAAGACAGGTTTGTACCGTCACAAATGGCAGCGGTACGGCATCGGCATCGGTGGACAACGTTGCTGTGACATGCGTCACGCAGAAGTTGGCCTATGTCGTCAATAACAACGACGGCACGATATGGATGTACTCCATCAAGGCCGACGGCACGCTCACGGCAAACAGCGCCAACACGGCCGTTACCGGGACCTTTCCCATGTCCTTGGCCGTGGATCCTGGCGGCAAGTTTCTTTACATGTTGAATGGTAGTTATGCATACATGTACACGATCAACCTTGATGGTTCGCTCACCGCTAACGGGAGTCCCAACACGGTCACTGGCGGTTTTTCCATAAGCATCGATTCCAGCGGAAGATTTGCCTATATGGCCGGAGGTAGTTCGCTGGTGATGGACAGAATCGATGCAAACGGCCAGTTGACAGCCAATGGCACGCTCTCTCTCAGTGCAACGAGTCACCGCATCGCGTTGGCACCAAGCAGCAAGTTCGCCTACATATCCAACTATGGCGACGGCACGGTTTCGGCTTACATCATCAACGCTGATGGCACGCTCACGGCCAACGGCAGTCCGATCGCTGCGGGAGCATTTCCCCAGCCCGTGACGGTCGATCCCAGCGGCAAGTTTGTTTATGTCGTCAATGGGAACGGTGCCAACCAAGTGTCAATGTTCACCGTCAATACCGATGGCACACTCGCGGCCAACGGTACCGTTAGTGCCGGATTATCCTGGCCCGGTGCTGTAGTCGTTGCTCCCGATGGCAAGTCCGCCTATATCCCTTCGGGGAGCACTATCCTGCTCTACGCCATCAACGCCGATGGCACACTCACGGCCAATGGCACCGCAGCTTCGGTCTCCGGCCCCGTTGTTATCGACTCCAGCGGCAAGTTCGCCTACATCACGAATATGAGCAGCAACAGCGTATCGACATTCACAATCAACGCTGATGGCACATTCGCGCCTACTGGCACTGTGGCTACGGGACCTAGCCCGATCGGCTTTGCCATTGCCGAGTAGAGGCGTCCTGTCAAGGTTACTGGCGGACGATGGGCGTAGGGCAAGTCCGCCGCTTCCATCATGATCAGCTCGAACAACCGGTACGCCCCTCGTTGTCTGTTGAAAAAAATGGCAGACTGCAACAGTCACTGAACCTGGAAGGCAACCATCATCATGTGACCGTCACCGAAGCTAACCGCGGAACCGGCGTACATGTCCTCGTAGTAGTGCGAGCTCGAACCGTCGGCCGTCGAGGACCAGTAGGCGGCGCCGACTGTCCAGCCCGCCGGCGTCCCACCTGTACCGCTGTTAGCCGTGCGGATATTTCCCAGTTGAGTGATCGTCGGAATCGCTAGCGTCACGGTTCCGGCATTCACCGTCTGCAAGGTCGTCACGTTCATCGCGCAAGTCGCAGCCGGACATACCGGAGTCGACGTGGCCGTTTGACGTGTTGCGGGGTCGCTCACAACCCCCATTGGCGGGATGCTGCTACCGTTGAATAGCGTCTGTAGCGTGCCCATATCGTCTAACAGGTAATTGCCGCTGAACGGGCCCTGATCAGCCTTCACTTCGTAGTACAGCTGCCCGTTGACCACCGTCGGGTACTGCAACGACCAGCCCCCATATGTCACGCCGTTCTGTGTGGTCGTCGGGTCGGCCCCGAGATTGATCTGGCTCGGGGCAGTCGTGCACGTAATGCTGATGTTGCTAACATTCCCACTGGCCGTGCCGGTCCCGCTCTGCACCGAGCAATATCTGCCCGTTGCGATATCACTGCCATACCACCCGGCCTTCAGCGTTACAGCATAACTGCTGCCTGCCGTGACCGAGCCCAGGCTGAAGCTGCCAGCCGTCGTCACGGTTGCCTGCGTGCTGCCGTTCACCTGCACAGTCAGGCTCTGGCCGCTCGCCAGACCGGTTGCTGTGCCGCTCAGAGTGTACGTATTCGTCGAACACGTCACGTCGATATTGGTCACATTGCTTGCGGCTACCGTGCCGGATCCATTGGCCACGGTGCAGGTCTGGCCGGCAGGCTGGGCCGCCATGGTCACCGCATAGGATGTCGCGCCCAGTCGCGGCGTCGGCATGGTGAATCCGCCGTTCGTGCTGACCACCTGTGTGTCGCCATTGGTGTCGGCCAACTGCAGGCTCGCGCCGGTGGCCAGGCCCAACACCGTGCCGCCCACGGTATAGGTGGGTGGCAGCGACGCGTTGCGCGCGAGCGCCGCATTGGCGCACAGGCGGCTTCCGGCCGGGGCATCGGCACAGGCGGTCAGCGTCGCCGCACCGGCGGCAGCGGCCGAGGCGGGGCTGGCAACCTGGGCGCTGCGGCCGTCTGCGGCCGGCGTTGCGACGAAGCTCGCGTCATCGCTCGTCCACGACCAATTGGTGAGATCCCCGATTCCGTCCGCGCCATCCGAACGGCGAACCGCAACCAACACGGTTTGCGCGGCGCCACCGGCCGTCACGGCCAGCGTCGACGGTGTCAGGGCCAGCATGTACGACTTGGCGGGCGCGGCCTGCACCACCAGGTGGGCGAGGCTAGTGATGCGGCTGCCGTCTGGCAGCGTCGCCGTGGCTATGATGTCAGCGATGCCTGCAGCGATCGTCCGCACCGTGGCGTAGGTGCCAACAGGGTCGATCACTTCGCCCGCTGGCGCCTTGTCCGAAGCGGACACCACGGTGGCCACGCTGGGTTCGGACGAGGTCCAGGCAAAGCTCGCGCCCTTCACCTCGGTGCCGTCGGCCGCGAGCAGCGTCGCCTTGAGCGTCAGCGTGCCGCCAGCCACTGGAGCGGCACTGCCGGTGTCGACCACCAGGCGCGATGCCGCCGGCGTCGCGGCCGGGGTCGATGCACTATCGTCGGAACCGCAGGCAGCGAGCAGCGCCGCGGTAAGCAAGGCGAGGCCGACAGCGCGCGCGCCGGCCAGAGCGTGTGGAAACATGGACCCAACCCGAATTGATATGAAGGAGGGCCGCGCCCTTCCGGACCGACGGCCATTGGCACGCTCTAATGGCGTGCACTGCGCGCGACTTTAGCAGCACAGGACATTCACCACTTCCCCCCACTGGGGGTGACAAGTCAACTATGTGGATTAAATACCACTTAGAATCCGGGTGAGGGCCCGTATTTCTTCTTATCAAAGAGGAAGAAAGTCGAATCCCGGCCGATTGCTCCCTGCTGTTTGTTGGGCAGAAGCCCCCGTACATTCGCATTGCAGCCGCTCGCGGCTTCGGTGGATATGCTGCGCAAGGACGACCTGCCGTTCAAGCGGATCGTTGATGGCACCATCGTCCAGCTGATGAAGTCGGGCGAAGCAACGGCGCTGTATGCCGAGTGGTTCGAGCAACCGGTTCCGCCGAAGGGCCTAAACCTCGAATTCAAGCTGTCCGACGATATGAAGGCCCTGATCCTGAATCCAAACGACAAAGCCTTCGATTAGCATTGACACGGCAAAATCGCTACGTTCACGCCCGCGAGATCTGAGGGGGCCGGGCAACCGCATTTCCGCCTCCCCCCAATCCTCCGAACTGAGAGGGGATCAATGACGCAGCAGCCCAGAACGCATTACCGGAGGCGCAGCACCATGGCTGACGCAGTCAGAATGTACTATCTCACGACGTCAGCGACGACAGGCGCTGTCGTGCCGCCGTCTCACGTATGCAATGGATGAAGTAGTCCGACGGAGTGGTCAGAATTGCGCCTTCCCGCTGAAGCAGCGCAATTTGCAACGTCGGCGGGTCCTCCGGTAGGTCGAGCTGAACCAGCTTGGAATCAGGGGCGACAATAAGCACGTGCCGGGTCAGCGCCATAACAGTATCGACGTTGAGCAGTAGCTTGCTGGTCAGCAGATTCGACGTGCACCGCGTAATGCGACGCGGCAGCGGCAGGTTGTATCGCGCGAACACCGTTTTTATATAGCCGGGAAACTGCTCGGTAGCATCCGCATGCAGCCATTCGGCATCCTGCAGCTCGGCAAAACTCGTCGCACCGGCGTACCGGCTTCCGTGCCGTGTCACGAAGGCGGTCGGAAACGACAACAGCGGCTCGCAGGTCACGAACGCGTCGTCCACCGGCGTCCCGGGCACGGCGGCCAGCGCAAAGTCCAGGCGGCTATTGCGCAAGTTGTCGAGCAGCTTCGGCAAGTTCCACTCGCGAAACTCGACCGATACCTCGGGCATCGCCAAACGGAACTGCGCGAACGCCTCTGAAATGACCATCGCCCCCGCCAACGGCGACACACCGATGCACAGGTGTCCACCCACTACACCTCGCAACTCCGCCATATCAGCCTCGGCGCGTTCGAACTCATGCACGATCAGACGAGCGCGGGTTAGCAATCGTCGACCTTTCTCTGTAATCGACACCCCCCATGAATTCCGCGTGAGTAATGCCACGCCAACTTCGGATTCCAGCTCGCGCATGGCACGCGTAATTGCTGGCTGGCTCACGCAGAGCACGCGCGCAGCGGCATTGATGCTGCCTTGTTCGGCGATAGCAGTCAGGGCTCGCAAATGATGCAACTTCATATCTATACGGCTTGATTGTCGACTGGTGCAGTTAGCTGTGCTTTTGATACGGACGACGATAATGAGGCAGCTCTACCGCTCGACGCCAGCATGCCCTGCCGACGCAAAGATACGTCCCCACTGCGGTGCATCTTGCCCCGCAGTGGGGACGGGCCGACGGCGTACCAGGCGTACGGCGGCCCGCATGCACCACTACCGCACGCCAGAAAATCGTCCCGCAGTGCAGTACAGCGCATGCTATTTCGCGTTGGAAGCGTTGTCGTAATCAATCTTCGGCGACCCCGCGCGACGCAATAACAATTCGTTATCCACATCCAGATTTGTGCGTACTCGCTCGCCCCAGATTTCCATAGCATGTCGACTTTGTATCACGGGCGATAACCCATGATTTTCGAGCGAGATACTAACCTGCTGACCACGCAACCAGCAACGAATGCCGGGCCATCCCGCTTCTCGCGCGGTCTTACTCTGTCGACGCTTGTCGCCCTTGTCATGTTGAGTGCGATCGACAAGCTGGTATTCGCGTTCGCCGGACCGGCCCTCTTCCGTGACCTGGAGCTGACCCCGATTGAGTTCGGCCTCGCTGGCAGCGCGTTCTTCTTGCCTTACGCTGTAGCTGGCGTCGCCGTTGGCATTTTGGCCGACCGCGTTCAGACGCGATGGATCCTCGCGGCTATGTCCTTGGTCTGGCTTACCGCGCAGTGCATGATGGCTTTCGCGGAGGAACTCGGTACGGTAATAGCGAGCCGTCTCCTGCTGGGCGCGAGTACAGGCCCCACCACTGCCGTCGCTCAGCATGCCGGATTTAAGTGGACACGCCCACAAGACCGCATGATGGTCTCGGGTCTAAATCACGCCGCGCTGGTAGCAGGCGGCGTGGTTGCCGCCACAACGTTGCCGTTTGTCGTGCAGCAGTGGGGCTGGCGCCCGGCCTATTTTGGGCTGGCTGCGCTGAGCGCACTATGGCTGTCGGTCTGGCTGCCATTTGCCCGCGAGGGCACCGAAGATCGAGAAGCAGGCGGGCATGGACGACACGGCGCAAAGGATCTCCCGGCACCGCTACCTAGCTACCGTAAGTTAATGTTGAACCGCACCTTCGTGGCCATAACGATAATCGGATTCGTCGGCTACGTTCCAAATGTGATCGGGTTCAGCTGGCTGATGGTGTACCTGCAGCAGGGACTACGGCTGACACCGGCCACCATGGCCAGCTACCTGACCTTGGTGGCCATCGGCATGATCGTGGCAAGCGTGCTGGCGATGGTCGCCAGTCGGCGTGCGTTGCAACAGGGGGCGTCCATTCGACGTGCAATGGTTTGGCCGCCGATGGTCGCCTGTGCTATCGGCGGCTGCGCGTACACATCACTGTGGCTGACAAGTGACCACGTGCCAGTGCGACTCGCGCTATATGCCCTCGGCGCCACCGGCGTCAGCCTTCTACCACAATACGCCTTCGCGATTGTCGGCCATATCGCCGGTCAGTCGCGGCGCGGCGCCATGCTGGCTATCCACAATGGGCTTGTTACCTCGGCAGGTATCGTCGGCCCCGTGCTGATAGGCGTAGTGATTGAGGCGGCCGACGGCAATGTCGTATCCGGACTGTCGCAGTTCTTCCACGGCTATGGCGTACTTGCCATCCTGGCTGCGTTCGCCGGACTCTGGACCATCCGTCCGGAGCAAACCGCCGCAGCAATCTCTGCGAGCTCTGCAGTGGGTAACATATCAGGTACATCTTCCGGGGCCGATCCACCACTCGTGCGCTCCGTCAAGGCGGATCGGCCCTCCAGAACGATGGCATAGACCATCAACTCCGGCCTGGCAAATCACACGCCACGCCACTCCAATCCCGTCCAGTTCAACAACATCCGCGCACCGCGGTGCGGCAGCGTGCTGCCGTCGCCAGCGTAGCGCGGTGGAACCCCTGTCCTCGCTGCAGCGCCTGTAGCGAATTTCACCATCCAGAGGAGAAGACATGAAACGCATGGTCCTGTGTGCGGTTGCCCTTGCAGCCGCCACGTTCGTAACCTCCGGCTGCTCGGATAGCAATGCAGCCAGTGCTACCTATGACAGCGCATTAGACACTGCGTCAAAGGCCCAACAGCCGGTCGTCATGCAGATGCTGGAGCAGATGGTCAATATTGAAACTGGAACTGGCGACGCAGTTGGAATGCCTCAGATGTCCGACTATCTCGCTCAGCAACTCGCGGGGCTTGGTGCGACTGTCAGCCGCCACAAGGCCGAAGCCGGCGTAGTCGGAGAGAACATTGTTGGACGGTTCAAAGGCACCGGCTCGGTCAAGATTCTGATGATCGCGCATATGGATACCGTCTATCCGAGAGGATATATCGCCAAGGCACCGTTCCGCGTCGAAGGGAATCGGGCCTACGGTCCCGGCATCGCGGACGATAAGGGCGGCATCGCCGTCATTCTCAACTCGCTCGCAATCCTCAAGTCGCGAGGCTTCAACGAGTATGGCGAGATCGTCGTCATGTTCAATACCGACGAAGAGAAAGGCTCATTCGGTTCGCGCGATCTCATTCAGCAACTGGCGGCGGCCGCCGACTATGTCATCTCCCATGAACCCAGCGGAGAAACGGAAGGCATCGGCCTCGCCACGTCGGGTATTGCATACGTCGAGGCAACAATCACCGGCAAGGCGGCACACGCCGGCGTCGCCCCAGAACTCGGTGTCAACGCGCTGACCGAGGCAGCCGACCTCATCCTGCGCACGCAGGACATCGACAGCAAGGATAAGGAGATGCGCTTCAATTGGACGCTGGCCAAGGCCGGCAGCGCATCGAACGCTATTCCCGACTCCGCCACGCTGAACGCCGACGTCCGCTACGGTCGCAACGAAGATCTCGACGCGATCAAGTCGATGCTCGACGAGCGGGCGCAACGCAAGCGCTTGGCCGCTGCCAAGGTAGAGGTTAGCGTCACACGCGGCCGGCCTGCCTTTAACGCAAACGATGGTGGCAAGTTCCTCGCCAACAAGGCGGCCTCGATCTACCAAGAGCTTGGCTATTCGTTGACAGTGTCCGATACCCGGACCGGAGGCGGTACTGACGCGGCCTACGCAGCGTTGTCCGGCAAGCCGGTGGTGGAAAGCATGGGCCTCCCAGGCTTTGGCTATCACACCTCGTCCGCCGAGTATGTTCTGGTAGATGCCATCCCGCGCCGCCTGTACCTGAGCACCCGCATGCTGATGGACCTGAGCCGCGGCCTCTAATTTCGTAAAGACCATGAAGCGAGACTACGTCGCCTTCATGCCCAAGCCGGATGCGAAGACGGCCGTTCGCAACCTGGCAATTGCCTTCGAGCACTACAACGAGCAACACCCCCATAGCGCCCTGAATTACCGCTCTCCGCGGGAGTTCAGGCGGGCTGTGGGGTTCTCAACCTAAGCGTGAGACCGTGTCCGGGGATACGGGGGCAAATCCAGCGCTAGAGCCGATCCAACAAGGTGAGATTCTTGTGGACAGCATCTCTGTCAGCCATCGCAAGACCAATCTCCCAAAGCTGCGTTCCCGCGTCGGCATGGTGTTTCAAAACTTTGAGCTGTTCCCTCACCTCTCTATCGTCGAGAACCTCTGCATCGCGCAGATCAAAGTCATGGGACGTTCGCGTGAGGAAGCGCTCGACAACGGGATACGCTATCTCGACCGTGTCGGACTGCGCCAGCAAGCGGCCAAGTATCCCGGGCAGTTGTCGGGTGGTCAGCAGCAGCGGGTGGCTATCGCACGCGCGCTGTCAATGGATCCCATCTGCATGCTATTCGACGAGCCCACCTCGGCACTCGACCCGGAGATGGTCAACGAAGTGCTGGACGTCATGGTGGAACTCGCGCAGGAGGGAATGACGATGATGTGTGTCACGCATGAAATGGGCTTCGCACGCAAGGTTGCGGATCGGGTGATATTCATGGACGCGGGGCAGATTGTTGAAGATTGCTCGAAGGACGAATTCTTCGGTGATCCCGCCAATCGCTCCGACCGTGCAAGACAATTCCTGTCGATGATCCTCCAGCACTAGCTTCTGAAAGCGGCCCAAAGTACCCCGTTCCATCGGCGGTCTGTTACTGGGCGGCTGGTCCATGGGGAGCAAATCACAGAGGAAATTTCAGGCACCGTTTCCGGGAGCGGACGGCAGACCGATTGCATCTTGAGAGCCGAGAAGAACTGGACGCGACAACTCGGCTCCAACATGAACTAATGCGAGAGCCTTGTCTGGCTTATAACTTCGTAGGCCTTATTGACGGACTTGGCATTGATACCCGACGAAGCGCCCGTGATGATGGCAACTTTGTCCTTGATCATAACTTCTCTCCCAAATCGGGTTTATCGGAAACGGGTTCCAACCACTCCACCGGTTTTCCGTCGAGTGCCGCCTGGAGTGCCGCCCGGACGGCGATCGCAGGTCCTTCACCTCACGCAGTGAATCACGCCACCCGGCGACTGCGATTCGCCGTCGTCAATGCCAGGGCGGCTGCAGACACTAGGAGGAGTGCGCTGAAGCCGAAGGTGCTGGCGTAGCCGTGGGCATCGAATAGCAGTCCTCCGACCGTCGAGCCCAGTGCAATGGCCAGCTGAACCACGGCCACCATCAGCCCGCCACCCGCTTCGGCACTTTCCGGCAGCGTCGTTGCCAGCCAGCTCCACCAGCCGACGGGCGCGGCAGTCGCGAGCAATCCCCACATCGCCAGCAGCCCAACGGCGGCGCCGGTTTGTTCTCCGAACAGAGCCAGCGCCACGGCCACCGCGGCCATCGCGAGCGGCATGGCGACCAGCGTCCGGTACAGGTTGCGCGAGAGGAACCAGCCGATGAGGGCGGTGCCGATGAGGCCCGCCACCCCGATCGCGAGCAGTGCCAGCGACAGGGTCGCGGCGTTGACGTTCGTCGTCGTTTCCAGAAAGGGGCGCACATAGGTGAAAAGCGCGAACTGCCCCATGAAGAGAAGGCCAACTGCCGCCATCCCCCGCAGCACCAGCGGATCCGATAGCAGGCGCAGTGCATTGCGGGATCCGGGAGCCGGTGCGTCTGCCGGCATCGACGGCAGGCTCGTCCATTGCCAGGCGAAGGCGAGCACCGCGACGGGCACGAGACCGAAGAAGGCACCACGCCATCCGACCAGCGAGCCGATGAAGCTGCCCAGCGGTGCGGCGATGACGGTGGCGAGCGCATTGCCGCCGTTGAAGATCGCCAGCGCGCGCGGTACCTTCGGCGCGGGAACGAGCCGGATGGCCGTAGCGGCGGACATGGACCAGAAGCCGCCGACGGACACCCCGATCAGGACACGGCCCATCATGTACATCACAAGACCCTGGGCCGAAGCGATCAGGGCGCCGGACACGGCCATGGAAGCGGTCATACACAGCAGGACGGTCTTGCGATCCAGCCGCCGCGCCAAGGCCGGAAGCACGAGGCTGGTCAAGACAGCGAAAGCGCCGGACACGGCGATCGCCTGACCGGCCATGCCCTCGCTGACGCGTAGATCCGTTGCGATCGGCGTGAGCAGGCTGACCGGCATGAACTCCGATGCAATCAGTGCAAAGACGCATAGCGCCATCGCGAACACGCCACTCCAGTGGCTCGATGGTTCGCCGCGGGTAGCAGGAGCGACACATGATTGCGCTGTCATCGGCGTGCTGCAGAGTTTAGGGGGAAGGGTTGATGGAGCTTTCGTCATGCCCCAGATTATGGTGACGACCCACGCGCACTACTAGATAATGAATCCTGAATGCATCTAGTAGCCGGACTAATGAATGGGAGGCGGGAGTCGTGGCAAGGAAGAACCTGAACGACCTGCTTGGATTCGTGACCGTGGCGCGGGAGGGCAGCTTCACGCGCGCCGCGGCGAGTCTCGGGGTTACACAATCGGCGTTGAGCCAATCCATCCGGGGGCTTGAGGAGCGGCTGCAGATCCGCCTCCTGACGCGGACGACGCGCAGCGTCTCGACGACGGCGGCCGGCGAGCGCCTGATGCAGGCCATCGGGCGGCGTTTCGACGAGATCGAATCCGAGCTCGATGCCTTGACCGAACTGCGGGACAAGCCGGCCGGCACGGTACGCATCACCTGCGGCGACCACGTGCTGCAAAGCAGCCTGCTGCCCAGGCTCGCGCCGTTGCTGCGAGAGTACCCGGACATCACGGTGGAGTTCGACGTGAACTACGGCTTCCGTGACATCGTGGCCGACCGCTTCGATGCCGGCGTGCGCATCGGCAGCACGATCGACAAGGACATGATCGCCGTCGCGATCGGGCCAACGCTACGCCTGGCGGTGGTCGCATCGCCCGAGTATTTCGCTGCCCACCCGGCGCCGAAGCAGCCCCGGGATCTGACGGAGCATCGTTGCATCAATCAGCGCATGCCGACTTCCGGCGGCCTATACGTATGGGACTTCGAGCGTCGCGGCCGCAAGGTCAATGTGCGCGTGGACGGGCCCCTCATCTTCAACACCACGCCGCCGCAAGTGGAAGCGGCACTCGCCGGCTTGGGCGTCGCCCTGCTGCCCGAAGACGAGGTGATGCCCCATGTCATCGGCGGGCGGCTGGTGCGCGTGCTGGAAGACTGGTGCCCGAAATTTGCCGGCTACCACCTCTACTACCCGAGTCAACGGCAGCCTTCTCCGGCGTTCTCGTTAGTCGTAGACGCATTGCGTTTTCGTGGGTGACGTCAGCGAATCCTGGAAAACGAAGGTGGGACGGCGGGTTGCGGTCCCGCTACAACGGGCGGTTCGCGCTAGTGGCCAGCCGACCAACAAGCAGCGCGTCGCTTGTCTCAGAAGGGTCGGATGCAGTCCCCCGCCCAACGCGCCCAGCGGCGGCAGTTCAGACGGCCGAGACCGGCCAGTAGGAGTCATTCGCTTAGGGCGGCCACTGCGGAACGAACTTTCAGCGAAGGCCGCATCGCCTACTGACTACCGTCCCCAACTTCCAACACCCCACTTCGCGACATGTCATTGCTGAGACGGCCTCTGCTAAGCTCGATCCGACAATTTGAATTACTTGCCTTTGCACGACAATTGGATGAATCAGGCTGTCGCAACGCGTAACTCCTTACGGGAAAATAATGGTCACGGAAGCTGCGCTCAAACTACTCAGGGCCAAGGTCCTCGACGATATGGCGCAATACATGGCGGATTTCCGCACGCCGCCCAAAGGAACTACCGTTGGCGAGCCATGGGGCATCGAGAGAATCTCGCAAGAACTCGACAAAATGCGCAACTTGCTTGTCGAGCCGTATAAGACCCGATATGACTGCGACGACGCCCTCATACCGGCCCAGGACCGGCTGCCGAAAGGCAAACGGAAAGCTTACGTTGTCGCCGAAGACAGTTGCCATCGACTCTTGTTCGATGAGGATGCCGGTGACTTTGTCCTCGTTCAGCAATCGGCCGACGGCACGTGGTGTTCATGGGGCATCCGCGGAGACGCTTCGAGCTCCTTCCTTGCCCGATAGATACATTTCTCCCTATTGATTTCCCGGAATGCACTACGCCGGCGCGCGAATTAAGGCTGAAGCTAGCGGGATCCATTACTTGACTAGTGCGCCCCCTTGGATTGACGAAAGTCGCTTGAGAGTCGGCAATTGCCTCCGGCACCCGCAACGCATCGAGGGCAGCGACCGGCCAGAAGCAGCCATTGCCCATTTGGTCGGCGAGCGACTGCTGTGCAGTCACAAACTGACACTGACTTGGGCGCCAACATTGGTCCAGAATGCCCGGTCGCGAAACCCCTAGCCGTCAAGCGCCAACGGATGATCAACCCGGCGCGAGCGCACCTAGCCCAACGCCCGAACGTAGTCGTCAACGGACTTAATGGCTTGCAGATCAATACTCCTGCCTTCCCTTTTCGCTCGTTTGATAGCTAGTTGGCCCAGGTAGTCCAAGTCCTCGCTCGTAATCGACCAGGCTCCGATGTCTTTGCCGAATTGGTCTTCCGGACGTAGCAACCCAGCGGATACTCTCAAAGCACTGGCCACTTCGTGCCAAAGCTCCAGAACGCGAGCTTGAGAAATACCGCTATCGGCGTAAAAACGGGAATACAAAGCATTCTCATCCAGGATCTCTCTTTCTTGGAAGCTCATTGACGTCCTCTTTCTCGATTTGGCATTCAGCCAGATGGTCCCTATGGTCACCACCAACGCAACAAAGCAGAAGATGAACACTTTCATAGTCGTTTCAGTGTGAACAGGCACTCATTGCACAGTCTGCCGCGCAGTACCCTTCCATTCCAGCAAGGTAGATTCCGTAGCCAATCCAAACCGGAGAGACAACTCGGCCAACGACCCTTGCCGCACCTCCGACAGTTCCGGCTCCCCCTCCGCCCAAACCGTGCGCTAGTGCGCTTGGCACGGTCGTCATCCGACTGGCGCCGCCGAGACCTCTGGGTAAACCTACCATTGCCTTCGGAAAGGTACCGCCAAGTCCAGTAAGGGCAACCTTAAACTCATCGCTGAGTGGGTCATAGGCACGGATGCAATTCGCCAAGCAGTCGAGAAACGTTTGCTGACATCCGGTACCGTTGCATCCTGGCGCCCCCATTGCTGGCGCCTGGGGCACGGGTATTCTCTGAACAGATGATTGCGCATGCGCGTTGCCCACAAGCGCTCCGAGCCAAGACTTGATCAAACTCCACATCCGCTGCCATATTCTCGCGCTCTTCACATTGCCTGAGTGATCAGTTGTCTGAGCAGTGGAGAACGGACTAATGGTACTGACCGTTTCGGTTACTTCCGGTTGCAGTAAGAATGCCCTTAGGTGATGTGCATCGTCATATTCATAGCCGATGTAGGAGCCCTCCGGTCCGCGTACCGCCGTCAGGAACCCCAGTGCATCGTATTCATATCTGACCGTTTTTCCGGCGACGTCATATCGCATGATCTGTCCACGAGAGTTGTACTCATATTGCTGATGATTTCCATCGGCATCTATGGCCTCCAACACTCGGCCTGCAGAGTCATATCGCAATGCTTGGCCAGTTTTCCCCTCTGGGGTCGTCACACTCGATAGATTTCCCATTGGATCATAGGTAAAAGCCCATTGACCAGTGGCGTTTCCATCGACAGATTCCACTGTCGACGCAAGAAGCCCTTGCTCGTTATAGGTCCATATGGACCTGGCGATCGATCCTGCTGGTGCGCCGCTCGTGCCCTGGCTTCCGTTGCTGTCCGACGTTGGATACCGTGCGTAGCTGGTTACGCGACCGTTCGCATCATATTCAAAGCTATCGATCCTGCCTGGTACGGCGGCTTTGATAGGTAGGTTCCACGTCGGATGCCACTCAGTCGTCGTGGTCTTCGCGTCGGCCGTACCGTAGCCCTCGATGCGTTGCGTCTCGCGGCCCTGCGCGTCGTAGCTGTAGCGGGTATCGCTGCCATTCCGATCGACCGTGCGGCTGACGTTGTTGCCGGCATCGTATTGGATTGTGTTGAACGGATCGCCAATGGGGGCCGTCCCTGAAGCACCGGTGGGTTGCCGCAGCTTGCCGGCCAGTTGATAGTTGAAGGTGCGCGTCAGCGCGTTTCCGTCTATCACCTGGGTGGAACTGGTGTTGTAACTGAACGAAAGCTTGTCGGCGCCACCCGCGTGCTCTTCGCTAGTTACAAATCCGCTGGTCGGATCGTATGTGCTGCCCGTGTTGTACCTATAGGTGGAAAAACGAACGCCGGCCTCATCAGTAATCCCGGTCAGCCGCCCAGGCAACGCTGACATAAAGCCCGAAATGTCCTCACCATAGTGATAGCGGCGCACTGTTTGGTCGGGCCACCTCACTGTCAAGGTTCCGTCTGCGTCGTAACCGTAGCGAATCTGCTTGCCGTCTGGTGTCTCGATACTAATGAGCCGGTTTTTTGAGTCGTAAGAAAACCTCAATGCGCTACCGAATTGGTTTCGAACAACATCCAACAACCCAGCGTTTCCTCCCGGCGCGGTTGCCGTCGCTCCACTTGTGTAGGTGAGCGTCGTAACCCAACCATTACGCTCTGTGACCGTGAGCAAGAGTCCAGCCGCATCGTATGCCTCAACGCTGTCGGTTGCGGCGACATGGTACTGCCAGGCGCCGACTCCCTTCTCGTTCGGTCCCCCTTGAATGTAATCGCGCGACTGGCCTTCTGCCGCAATCCATCTCTGTCCGTCGCGAACAAAGCGCTGCGCGGTCCCATCTGAGCGGCGAGCCATGATGGTTGGCGAGGGATCGGCGACCAATCCCACATTCAGCCGACGCTGCCAATTGTGGCTCCAGCTTCCAATTGCACCGACACTAATGCCGTACCCAGCTGCGTCTGATCGGAAAGTGCGCTGGAACACCAGTGGATGAGAGCCCCAAGATTGGAAATCTGGACTCTCCACTTGAATCTTTTGCCCCGTCAAGGCGGAGACGGGATTCCCTATCGGGCAAGCGTTGGCAGTGGCCTTAGGTAAATCAGGGCACTGATCCTCCAATGCGACGTTAGGACTTCTCTGCCAGTAGAGGTTGTAGGTGCGACGTACGGGATCAATACACAGTTCCTTCTGACCGATGTACACGCCATAAACGTCTCGCCAATAACCCGGCGCCATCGGCTGCCCCCGATACAGTGGCTCACACCAAAATCCTGGATGGGACGCCTCAGGAGGGTCGACATAGCGATAGGTGTAGTCGCCGCCCCACATCCAGTAGTCGTGATTGGAACAAGCCGACTGTGCGGTGCTGTGCAGCGTCCCATAGTTCCCTGCCCAACCACTATACCAAAGCGTTACAGGGGGCGAGGCGTTTGTTGTCGAACCGATGAAGCAACCAGCGAAAATGGTGAGGACCAAGCCTGTAAATCGAATCCGTGCGCGCGAGGCGCCCGTCCAAAAATTAAATAGTCGCACGCTATGACCCCTTCCGAAAATCACGGCTTCCGGAGCGCCGCGTTGATTGATTTCGGCCCGAGTCTAAACAGAGACAAATGCTGCGATGTATCGATTAATTTACATCAGAAATAAGCCAAACTAAAATCGAGGACGCATTTTTGGTTTCAGTACTAGGAGCCCTCACATCGCTCCTTTCAAGCCCCGCATAATCGATCGGCCGTGTTCCGCTAGATTCCTGCCGCCAATTGTGAGGGAGCCGAACGACGCTAATGGGTCGAGACCAGAAATTCATTGCCCGGGGCGGCCCGACTGCCTTGGGCTGGGCGCCCAGGTAAAACCGGATCCACCAATCAGGCGCACGCAAAAATAGCGCTAGACACCGTTGCACCTCATCCCTCGGCCTCAAAGCGCGCCGCAATGGCATCGATCATCGCCCGAACCCTCGCGGTATGACGGAGGTCCTGGTGGGTGACCAGCCAGACTTCGTAGGCTGCCGCCCTTGAAAGCTCGGGCCAGATCCTTACCAGCCCATCCCGTTCGCCCATATGCACCGGCACCTCGCCGATACCGATATCGGCACGGATCATCGCTCGCAGCATCAGGCTTGAGTGCACACTGGCGACAATGCGTCCCGCGTGGATTGGCTCGCCCACCAGAGTGGGTCTGCTGTTGGCTGCCAGGAACGGCTGATAGAGCACGAGATCGTGCCCCGCGAATCCCGTCCCACGTTCAGGCTCGCCGTGGCGACTCAGGTAATGCTCCGTTGCATAGAGCCCCACGCGCCAGCGGGCCAATCGCCGTGCCACCAGGTCGGGGCTTTCCGGTTTCTGCGTACGAATGGCGATGTCCGATTCGCGCCGAGCGAGGTTGAGCACTTGTGTGGAGGTGCTCAATTGCACCCTGACGTCCGGATGTTCGACGTGCAAGCTGGCAATCGCCGGGATCACGAACGCGAGTGCGAGCGAATCTGTCGTGGTCACCCTCACCTCACCCGCCAGCCGATTGTCTACACCTTGTGCCTGCCTGGCCAGTTCATGCGCGGACTGCTCCATCTTCTCCGCTGCTTTGAGGACACTTTCGCCAGCAGATGTCAGGGCGTAGCCATCCGACGCCCGAAAGAACAACGTGGCGCCCAATGCATGCTCAAGCGCGGCAATGCGCCGTCCGACAGTAGCCTGGTCCAGCCCCACTACTTTGGCGGCCTTGCGCAGCGTACGTTCGCGCTGCACGGCGAGGAATACCCGTGTGTCATCCCAGTTCATGCTGTCGGCCTTGTGATGCGTTTTTGCATTGGAGAAGCTGAATATTGCCGCATCGATTCATCGGTGTGCAACTCTATACTGGCTACCAATGTTCGGGCGGCTGTCGTCCGGCGCAAGCGCGATCCACCAGGGACAAACCATGAAAGCCATCACCTTCGCCGAATTCGGCGACGCCGACGTTCTGCAACTCACCGATGTGCCGGATCCGGAGGTCAGGCCCCATGACTTGCTGGTGCGCAATCGTGCTGCCGGTCTGAACCGAGCGGATCTGACGCACAGGCGTGGGGGGTACGGGCGCACGAACTTCGGCGATTCGGACATCATGGGCCTGGAGATTGCCGGCGAGGTGATTGCAATCGGCTCAGAGGTGCAGGGTTTCGCCATTGGGGATCGCGTCATGGGAATCGTGGGCGGCGGCGGATACGCGGAGCTGGCACGCATCGACTATCGCATGGCCATGCACATTCCCGATGGGCTGGACGACGTGCATGCGGGCGCGTTGCCAGAAGTATTCGTCACCGCCTGGGAGGCGCTTGGTCATCTTGGTCGGCTGGCATCAGGCGAGTCGGTACTGATCCATGCGGCGGCTGGTGGCGTCGGCTCGGCCGCAGTGCAACTGGCGCACGCGGTAGGTGCCCGGGTGCTGGCAACGGCCGACGGCAGCAAGCGCGAAGCCGTAATCGGTTTCGGCGCCGATGTCGCCATTGATTACAAGACCGAAGACTTCGAGGCGGTGGTGAATAAAGTCACCGAGGAGCGCGGCGTCGATGTGATTATCGATTTCGTCGGCGCGCCCTACCTGGCACGCAACATTCGCTCCCTGGGCTTTGGCGGTCGGCTGGTTCAAGTTGGCATCCTTGGCGGCATCCAAGGCGCCGAGCTTCCGCTGGATCGAGTGCTCTACCGACACCTGCAAATCATGGGAACGGTCATGAAATCGCGCCCGCCAGCGGTGAAACATGCCATGACTCGCCGGTTCGCAGATACGTGGCTTCCTCGATTTGCAAGCCACTGCCTGATGCCCGTCATCGACAGCACGTTTCCGTTGAAGAATGCAGCTGATGCGCACCACCGCATGGAATCCAACCAGAATGTGGGGAAGATCATGCTGACGATGGCTTCTGTGACCTTTTGACGCACCGCAAAAACTCCTGCATGCCTCCTTGATCCGTATTAAACTTTCACAAATTACTGAAAGTTCGAAACGTTCATGCAGCTCTCGCCCCTGATCCAGCGCTTTGTCCTTCACTTTGGTGAGATGGGTAGCCGCTGGGGTATTAACCGGACGGTCGGTCAGATTTACGCCCTGCTCTTCACCGCCTCGCGCCCCCTCAATGCCGATGAAATCGCCGAATCGCTCGGTTTCTCGCGCTCCAACGTCAGTATCGGCCTCAAGGAACTGGAATCCTGGAGTCTGGTGAAGCTCTCCCACCAGCCGGGCGACCGCCGCGAGTACTTTTCCGCGCCCGATGACGTCTGGGCGATTTTCCGCACGCTGGCCGAGGAGCGCCGCCGCCGCGAGATCGATCCCACGCTGTCCATGCTGCGCGAAGTGCAGCTCGAGGCGGCCACCTCCCCGGAAGACCGCCACGCCCAGGCGCGCATGAAGGAGATGTACGGCCTGATCCTGCTGGTGACCACGTGGTTTGGCGACATGCAGCGGCTGGACGTCGCCACGCTGGAAAAGCTCATGCGGCTCGGCTCCCGTGTGACCAAGCTGCTCGACGTCAAGGACCGCTTCGCCAGTGCCATCGGCATGGGCGGCGACAAGAGCGCTGACAAGGGCGCCGACAAGTCCCCCGCCGCCGCCCCCAAGAAAGCCCCCAAGACCCCCGCAAAGTCCTCCCGCCCCCGCAAGGAGTAGCCCGTGTTTGCCAGTCTCGACCCCGTGGTGCTGGCGCGCATCCAGTTTGCCGCCAACATCACGTTCCACATCCTTTTCCCCACGATCAGCATCTCGCTGGGCTGGGTGCTGCTGTTCTTCAAGCTGCGCTACGGCAAGACCGGCGATGAAAGCTGGATGGCCGCCTACCGCGTCTGGGTCAAGATCTTCGCCCTGACTTTCGCGCTCGGCGTGGTCAGCGGCATCACCATGAGTTTCCAGTTCGGCACCAACTGGCCTGGCTATATGGAAACCGTCGGCAACATCGCCGGCCCGCTGCTGGCCTACGAGGTGCTGACCGCCTTCTTCCTGGAGGCCACCTTCCTCGGCATCATGCTGTTCGGCATGCGGCGCGTCAGCAACCGCACCCACACCATCGCCACGCTGCTGGTGGCGGGCGGCACCACGCTGTCGGCGTTCTGGATCCTCGCGCTGAATTCGTGGATGCAGACCCCGGCCGGCTTCGAGATGATCGATGGCCGCGCCCACGTGACGAGCTGGCTCGAAGTCATCTTCAATCCGTCGTTCCCCTACCGCCTGACCCACATGCTGCTGGCGTCCGGGCTGACCGTGGCCTTCCTGCTGGCCGGCGTCTCGGCCTACCGCTGGCTGCGCGGGGACCATGGGCGCGATGTCATCCATGCGATGCGGACCGGCGTGGTGCTCGCGGCGATCCTGATCCCGCTGCAGATCGTGGCGGGCGACCTCCACGGCCTGAATACGCTCCATCACCAGCCGGCCAAGATCGCCGCGATGGAGGGCATCTGGAAGACCGAGAAGGGCGCGCCGGCTGTGCTGTTCGGCATTCCCAACGCCCGCACACAGACCAACGACTTCGAAATCGCCATTCCCAAGCTGGCCTCGCTCTACCTCGCCCATGACCTCGAGGGCGAAATCAAGGGCATCGACGCCTTCCCGGACCGCCATCCCCCCGTGGCCCCGCTGTTCTTCGCCTTCCGCATCATGGTCGGCGTGGGCCTGCTGATGCTGGCCGTGTCGTGGATCGGCGCGTGGCAGTTCCGCCGGCGCGGCGAGCCCGCGCCGTGGATGGCCCGCGCGCTGGTGGCCATGACCTTCTCCGGCTGGGTGGCGCTCGTCGCCGGCTGGTACGTGACCGAGATCGGCCGCCAGCCGTATCTGGTCTACGGCGTGCTGACCACGGCGCAGGCCGCCTCCAAGGTGCCCGCCGCGATGATCGCCAGCACGCTGGCGATGTACCTGGCGCTCTATCTGGCGCTGATCGTGGCCTATATCTCGGTGGTGTTCCACCTCGCCCGCAAGGTCGGCGCCCCGCCGGAGGATACCGCCGCGCCCGACGCCTTCCAGACACCGCAACCCGTCCTTCCCGGCCAACCCAGGAGCAAGTCATGAACCCGGCCACCCTTCCCGACCTGACCCAGCCGGCCGGCTGGATGCCGCTGGTCTTCCTGGCCCTGATGGGGCTGGCGATGCTGATCTACGTGATCCTGGACGGCTACGACCTCGGCGTGGGCGTGCTGCTGCGCCGGGCTGACGATGCGGACAAGGACCGCATGATCGCCTCGATCGGCCCGTTCTGGGATGCCAACGAAACCTGGCTGGTGCTCGGCGTGGGGCTGCTGCTGACGGCCTTCCCGCTCGCGCACGGCGCCATCCTGACCCACCTCTACCTGCCCGTGGCGATGATGCTGGCGGGCCTGATCATCCGCGGCGTGGCGTTCGACTTCCGCGTCAAGGCGCGCGATCCGCACAAGCCGTGGTGGAACTTCGCGTTCAACGCAGGCTCGCTGCTGGCCAGCTTCTCGCAGGGGCTGATGCTCGGCCTCTATATCACCGGCTTCCGCTACGACCTGCCGAACCTGCTGTTCGCGGTGGCCGTGGGGCTGTGCCTGGTGGCCGGCTACTGCCTGCTCGGCGCGAGCTGGCTGATCATGAAGACCACCGGCAGCCTGCAACTGCGCGCCATCTACTGGGCGCGGCGCAGCCTGTGGCTGACGGCGCTGGGCGTGGCAGCCATCTCGGTGGTCACGCCGCTGGTCAGCGCGCGGATCTTCGAGAAATGGTTCTCGCTGCCCAACATCATCCTGCTGGCGCCGATTCCGCTGATTACGCTGGGCGTGTTCGTGGGGGTGGAGCGGCTGCTGCGCAAGATGCGCGACCTGCACGCGCGCGGCAACGACCGCTGGTGCTGGGTGCCGTTCGCTGGCACGGCGGTGATCTTCCTGATGGCGTTCAACGGCCTGGCCTACAGCCTGTTCCCCTACCTCGTGGTGGATCAGATCGACATCTGGCAGGCCGCCAGCGCGCCGGAATCGCTGGCAGTGATCCTGATCGGCGCGGCGGTGGTGCTGCCCACCATCCTGGGTTACACGGTCTACGCGTACCGTGTATTCTGGGGCAAGGCCACGGACCTGCATTACTACTGATTTACTACTGATCCGTCCCCACTCATTGACCCGTGGCCCCGGGCGCCAGGGAGGCGCCCCAGCGGCATGTCCTCACGCGTCCCCGGCCCCCCCACGGAACCCGCCACCCCTCCGCTGCTGACCCGCCTGCGCAGCCATGCCGGCGCGCAGGTGCGCGCGCTCACACGCAGCAACTCCGGCCTGTCGATCGACTACGACAACCCGCCGGGCGATCCCGGCCTGTTCGGCCCCGATGCGGTCTGCTGGCGCGTGCATGGCGATTTCCCGGCGATGCTGGCCGGCGGCGTCAGCGCGCTGCTGCTCCAGGCGCTGCATCCGCTGGCGCTGGCCGGCGTGTGGGACCACTCCACCTTCCGCACGGACATGCAGGGCCGGCTCGGCCGCACCGCGCAGTTCATCGCCGGCACCACCTACGGCAGCCGTGCGGACGCCATGCGGCTGATCGAGCGCGTGCGCCACATCCACGCCAATATCAGCGGCCTCGCGCCAAACGGCCAGCCCTACGCCGCCGACGACCCCGCGCTGCTGACCTGGGTGCATGTGGCCGAAGTGTCGAGTTTCTTGGCGGGATACCTGCGCTATGTCGGCCCGCTCTCGGCCGCCGATCAGGACCGCTACTACGCCGAGGAAGCCACCGTGGCCGCCCTGCTGGGCGCGCCGGACGTGCCGAGATCCCGCGCCGAGGTACACGCCTACCTGGAAGCCCAGCGTCCCTATTTAGTTAACAGTGAGCGCACGCGCGAAGTGGTGCGACTGGTGATGGCGATGCCGGTGGCCAATCCGATGCTGGTGCCGGCCGTGCGGACCATGGCCGATGCCGGCGTGGCGCTGTTGCCGTCCTGGGCGCGCGAGGCGCTCGGGCTGCACCGGCGCTCGGTGCGCCGGACCCTGGCCGTGCCGGCGATGGGCGCGCTGGCGCCCACCTTGCGCTGGGTGCTCGGCCCCGGGCTGGCAGCCCGCGCCCGGCGGCGCGTGGCGCGCAGCGCGTAACAGGTAAGCCGGGTTATTCCGCCGCGCTGGCCGCGGCCGTAGCGGCAACCGGGCTGCCGCGCAGCGTGGTCTCGCGCAGCCGCATCACCAGGAACGGGGCGATCACGGACACTGCCGCGCTGAACAGGAACAGCGTGCGGAACGCCTGCTCGGCCGCCACGCGCACCGCCGCGGCGTCGCCATCGTTGGCCGCGCCCATCGCGCGCCGGAACATGCTCATCAGCACATCCTCGCCGCCGCTCAGGTCGCTCACGGCCATCCCGCTATGACGCAGCAGGGCGATCAGCACCGTGGTCAGCACGGCCACGCCCACCGCCCCGCCCAGCAGCCGCGAGAAAGCCGTCAGCGCCGTGGCGATGCCCACCTGCTGCGGCGGCACCGAATTCTGCGTGGCAACCAGCCCGCTCGGCAGTTGCAGGCCGATGGAGAGCCCGAGCACGATCATCACCAGCGCGGACGCCATCACGGCCTGCGGCGGCATGAACGCCAGCGCCACGATGGCCAGCGGCGCGATGATCGAGCCGGCCAGCTGCATCGGCTTGTAACGGCCGCTCCACGACATCAGCCGCCCGGAGATATAGGCGCCGAACGGAATCGCCAGCGTCAGCGGCACCAGCCGCAGCGCGGCGGTGTCGGCATGGGCGCCGCCCACCACCTGGAAGCGCAGCGGCAGCAACACCGACATCGCAATCAGCTGGAAGAAGCACAGGAACAGCGTGGTGCAGCAGATGGCCACCGTGGGCACGCGCAGCATCGACAGCGGAATCACCGGGTCGACGGCGCGCCGCTCCTGCCAGACGAACAGCACCATGCCGACGACGCCGGCCACCAGCAGGCCGAGGGTCTGGAATTCCAGCGGCGAGTGGCCCTGCCCCAGACGGGTCAGGAACACCAGCACGCCCGAGAGCCCGCCGCCGAACAGCAGCGCGCCGAGGTAGTCGATGCGGTGCCGGCGCCCGCCCACGGGCAGGTGGCGCAGCGCGCGGCGCACCACCACCAGCGCCAGCAGGGACAGCGGGATGTTGATCCAGAAGATCCAGCGCCAGGACAGGAAATGCGCCAGGTAGCCGCCGATGACCGGCCCGGCCATGCTCGCCACGGCCCAGACCCCGCTCACATAGCCCTGATAGCGGCCACGCTCGCGCAGCGGCACCACATCGGCGATGGTCGCCTGCGAGACCGAGATCAGCCCGCCGCCACCCAGGCCCTGGAGGATGCGGGCGAGGATCAGCATCGGCATGGTCGTGGCCATGGCGCAGAAAATCGACGCCAGCAGGAACAGGATGATCGAGAACGAGAGGACGGAGCGGCGCCCGAGCACGTCGGACAGCTTGCCGTAGATCGGCGTCACCACGGTGGAGGCAACGAGATACGCCGAGATCACCCAGGCCATATCCTCGAAGCCGTTGAGCTGCAGCGCGATGTCCGGCAGCACCACGGCCACGATCGACTGTTCCAGCGCGCCAAGCAGGATGGCCAGCATCAGGCCGAACAGCACCTGCATGACGGGCACGTCTGGCGGCGAGGCGTCAGGTGACCGGAGGGACGGCTGGGGGGATGACTGCTGGGGAGGCGGCACGGAAGGGGCGGACATGGAAGGCCTGCGTGGCAGACGGCGGCGCGACCGGCCGTGTCTGCTCTTGTCTGGTCAAGGAGAGCCGGTATTGTAGGCGCATGCCGCCGGCCCTGCTTGCCGAAGTGCCGCCCGGCTTACAGGCGGCTTTCAGGCGACGCTGGCGCCGCCTGAAAGTGGGGACGGTCGATCAGAACGTTTCCCAGTCGCCAGCCTCGACCGTGGCAGGCGCGGGCGCGGCTGCGGGACGGCGGCGGGCCGGCGTGGACAGCACGGGCTCCTTGCGCTGGGGCGTCACTGCCGGACGCGGCTTGGCGGGCGTGGCCGGCTGGCGCGCGGCCAGCACCGACGGCTGCGGCTTGCGCGCCACCGGCGGACGCACCGCCGCCGGCACGGCCGGGGCGCGAGCGCTGCGGGGTGC